>NZ_JBHXDN010000060.1:10557-67985 GCF_042726075.1 Kitasatospora sp. NPDC127035
ATATCCCCCCCCCTCCCCCCTCGTCGGGGGGGGGGGGCCGCCCGGGGGCCCCCCCCCCCCCCCCCGCTCCGCACACGCCTCGGACCCGGCCTCCGCACCGCAAGGCCGTCCGAGGCGTCCCCCGTGTCAACAACCGTGCGGTGGATGCGCATTGTCCGAAAGGGCTCTCTGGGCAGGACATTCAATCCGGACAATGATGCGGGTGCGGCGGGACGGGCCCGCCCGGGGGTGGTGGCATGGACGCGCGGCCGGACGGAACGAGGCGCCAGGCCCGACTGGGCAGGCCGGAGCGGTTCGTGGACCCGCAGGCCGGCCCGGTGGAGCGGCTCGCCTGGGAGCTGCGGCAGTTGCGCGACCGGGCCGGTGCCCCGAGCTACCGTGCGCTGGCGAAGGCCTCGCACTACTCGGCCAGCACGCTCGCGGAGGCCGCGAAGGGCGAACGCCTGCCGTCGCTGGCCGTGGTGCTCGCCTACGCGCGGGTGTGCGGCGGCGGGCAGGCGGAGTGGCAGGCCCGCTGGGAGGCGGCCTCCCGGGCACTGCGGGGCCCGTCCGCGGGAGCGGAGGCGGGCGGCGAGGACCGTGCGGACGGAAGCGCTCCGGCTCGCGACCCGTACCTCGGGCTGGCCCCGTTCGACACCACGGACGCCGGCCTGTACTTCGGGCGGTCGGAACTGGTGGGCGATCTGGTGCGGCTCGTGGACCGCCACCGACTGACGGCGGTCGTCGGCGCCTCGGGCAGCGGCAAGTCTTCGCTGCTGCGGGCGGGGCTGCTCCCGCGGCTCGACGAGTCCTGGCACACCGCCCTGCTGGCCCCTGGCGACCGCCCGCTGCGCGCACTGGCCTCGGCGGTCTGCGCGCTGACGGGCGGTGACACCGAGGCGCTCGCCCGCGTCCTGGCCGGCGAGCCCGAGGCGCTGGGGATCGCGCTGGACACCTGGCTGGTCACCCAGCCCGCCGACCGGCGCGCGGTCCTCGTCATCGATCAGTTCGAGGAACTCTTCACCACCTGTCCGGACGCCGGGGAACGGGAAGCGGTCCTGGCCTGCCTGGCCCTGACGGCCGACGACCGCACGGCCTGCGACCCCGTGGCAGGCCACCGGGCCGCCGCGGGCCGGGTGCGGTTCGTCATCAGCGTGCGCGCCGACTTCTACGACCGCTGCCTCGCCCACCCCGAACTCGCGGGCGCCCTGCGCCGCGGCGCCCAACTGCCGGTCGGCACCCCCACCCGGGGCGAGCTGCGGGACATCGTCACCGAACCCGCCGCCGGAGCGGGCGTCGTGGTGGAACCCGAACTGCTGGAGGCCGTCCTCTCCGAGGCCACCGACCAGCCCGGCGCCCTGCCGCTGGTGGCCCACGCGATGCGCGAGGCCTGGACCAGGCGCAGCGGGGATGTCCTGCGGCTGGCCGACTACCAGGCCACCGGCGGCATGCGGGGAGCCATCACCCAGACCGCCGAGGCGGTGTACGCCGGCCTTCCGCCCGGACACCAGGAGGCCATGCGGATGCTGTTCCTGCGGCTCACCGCCCCGGGCGAGGGCACCGAGGACACCCGCCGCCGCCTGGCCCGCGCGGAACTCGACGGCCTCGCCGACGCCGGGACCATCGACGACCTGCTGCACCGGCTCGCCGCCGCGCGGCTGATCGTCCTGTCCGACGGGACCGTCGACGTCGCCCACGAGGCGGTCATCCGCTCCTGGCCGCGGTTGCGCCACTGGCTGGACGTCGACCGCGAGGCCCTGCGCGCGCACCGCCGGCTCACCCAGGCCGCCCGGACCTGGCACGAGCTCCACCGCGACCCGGGGGCGTTGTACCGCGGCGCGCAGCTCGCCGGTGCCCGGGGCTGCTCGCGGTCGGGCGGCTCGACGCTCAACCGTCTGGAGGCCGCCTTCGTGGCGGCCAGCACCACTGCGGACGACCGGCTCAGCCGCCGCAGGCGCTGGACGGTCGTCGCGCTGGCCGTGCTGACGGTCCTCTCACTGGTGCTGGCCGCGACCGCGTACGTCCAGAAGACGCAGTCCGACGCGCAGCGCCGGATCGCGGTCTCCCACGAACGGGCCGCCCAGTCCCGGCAGTACCTGGAGAAGGAGCCCGAAACCGCTGCCCTGGTCGCACTGGAGGGCTACCGGGCGGCCCGCACCACCGAGGCGCGCGGCAGTCTGCTGAGCGCCTACGGCGCCTACACGTCCAGGCAGTTCGCCGGTCACGGTAGCGCCGTCCTGGCCGTGGCGTACTCACCTGACGGCCGCACCCTGGCCACCGGCAGTGCCGACCACACCGTGAAGCTGTGGGACACCGCCACCCACCGCATGCTCGCCACCCTGACCGGCCACGGCAGTACCGTCATGACGGTCGCCTTCAGCCCGGACGGCCGCACCCTGGCCAGCGCCGGCGCCGACCGCACCGTCCGGCTGTGGAACCTCGTCTCCGGGCGCACGACGGGCATCCTCACCGGCCACACCGGCGCCGTCTGGTCGGCGGCGTTCTCCCCCGACGGCCGCACCCTCGCCACCGGTGGCGCCGACCGCACCGTCCGGCTGTGGGACGTCTCCTCCGGGCGCACGAAGGGCGTCCTCACCGGCCACACCGACTCCGTCCGGTCGGTGGCGTACCTGCCCGACGGCCACACCCTGGTCACCGGCGGTGCCGACCGCACCGTCAACCTGTGGGACACCGTCACCCCCCGGATGTCGAACACCTTTCTCGGCCACACGGGCGCCGTCACCACGGTCGCCGTCAGCCCCGACGGCAGCACCCTGGCCACGGGCAGCGCCGACCGCACCGTCCGGCTGTGGAGTCTGACCTCGTACACCGGCACGGCCGTCCTCGACGGGCATGCGCAGGAGGTGAGCCAGGTCGCGTTCACCGCCGACGGCCGTACCCTGGCGACGATCGGCCAGGACGGCACCTTCGCCTGGTGGGACGTGGCCGAGCGGCGGATGACCGACACGTTCCACGAGACCAACTCCGCCGCCCCCGCGCTGGCCCTCTCCCCCGACGGCACCGAGCTGGCCACCACCGCCGCCGACCACATCGTCCACACCTGGGACGTCAGGACCCGCCGAACCACCGCCACCATCGGCACCGCGGACGGCACCACGACCGTCGCCGCCTACGCTCCCGACGGCCGGACGCTCGCCGTCGGCCACGTCGAAGGCTCCGTCACCCTGTGGGCCACCGACCCGCCCCGTCCCCTCGCGACCTTCACGGCACACGACCAGGACATCATGCACCTGGCGTTCTCCCCGGACGGACAGCTGCTGGCGACCGTGAGCTCCGGGAACACGGTGCGGCTGTGGGACGCCGCGTCGGGCCGCCCGGTCGCCTCACTCGAAGGCCACACCGGCAGCGTGTCGAGCGTCGCGTTCTCCCCCGACGGCCGCACCCTCGCCACCAGCAGCTACGACCGCACGGTACGCCTGTGGGACCTGGCCACCCACCGGCCGACGGCTGTCCTCCAGGGGCACACCAACATGGTTGCCCGGGCCGTCTTCTCCCCCGACGGCCGCACCCTCGCCACCAGCAGCTACGACCGCACGGTACGGCTGTGGGACCTGGCCTCGCGGGCGGAGTTCGCCGTCCTGCCCGAGGACACCGCCGCCCTCACGGCCCTGGCGTACTCCCCCGACGGCCGCACCCTCGCCACCGGCAGCGCCGACGCCACCGTACGCCTGTGGAACGTGGCGCAGCGCCGCATCGTCGCGACCCTCACCGGCCACATCAACACCGTCTTCTCCGCCGCCTTCAGCGCCGACGGCCGCACCCTGGCCACCACGGACGCCAGCGGCAGGGTCTGCCTGTGGGACGTGGCCGGGCAGCGGACCACCGCACGGCTCGACGGCCACACCAGAGGCGTGCACGGGGCCGCCTTCAGTCCCGACCGGAGCTCGCTCCTCACCGTAGGATCGGACGGGTTACGGCTGTGGCCCACGGACGCGGACCGGATCGCCGACCGCGTCTGCGAACTGAGCCGGACCAACCGGTGGTTCGGGCTCTTCCCTGAAGCGACCCTGGGCGACGTCTGCCGCTGAGCGGAAGCCGGCCGCACCACTGCCCCGGCGCCGGCCGGGGCGAGGCGGGCAGCACCGTCGCTACGCGCTGGGCGAAAGATCACATCACTCGGCTGCCTCCGTCCCACAGTGGTGACCATGCCGAACCGAGTGGCCGTCCTGTCCGACATCCACGGAGTCCTGCCGGCCCTGGAAGCTGTACTCGCCGAACCGGACGTCAGCACCGCCGATCACATCGTGCTCACCGGCGACATCACCGCCGGCCCGCAACCCGCCCAGGTTCTCGACCTCCTGACGGCCAGGACTCGTCCTATCCCGGCATCACCGAATGGGCCGACTACTTCCTGCACGCTCGCGCGACCGACGCCGACGCCCTCGCAGCCTTCGCCCCACGGGACGAACGCGACCACAACCCGTGACACTCGCCCCCCTCCACGACATCCGGGAAAGGCTCACACGGCGACCCGGATCGGTGCTGCGCCGTGCTGTCCGGCCGGACCGGTGCGCCGACGAGCCGGGGTGATCCCCGCAGCCGGCTTCCTGTTCGCCGCCGACGCAGCCCCGTCGTCAGTCGACGCCTTCGACGATGCGGAAGTCGCGCTCGACGCCGTCGGCAAGTGCGGCCAGCGCCTCCTGGTAGGCCGCACTCGCGTGTGCGGCGACCGCCTGTTCGAAGCTGTCGAACTCGATCAGGACGGTGCGCCCGGCGATTCCGGCGTCGTGTGCAACGACCCGGCCGCCGCGGACGAGCACCCGCCCGCCCGCGGCCTTGACGGCTGGACCAGCCAGCTTGTTGTAGGCAGCCAGCTTCTCGGGGTCCGCAATGGTGCGGTAGGCACTGACCCAATAGCCCTTGACCACGGTACCTCCTGTGTTCGGAATCGATGCTCGGAAGCATGCTCAGGTCCTGGCCGGCGCGCTGTGGGTGAGCGAGCCGGCGGAGACGGCGTCGACGTCGGACGGCGTCGATCCTCAGCTTCCCGTTCGACGCGACCGGCCCGGGCCCGACACATCGACCGGGGCCGTGATCGGATTGGTCCCGGGTGAGCGTCGGCGGGCGAGGGCGAGGCCGGCCGTCGTCGTGATCACCATCGCGGCGACGCCGACCAGCGCCGCGGTCGTGTAGGCGTCGTCGTTCGGGAAGAGGCGACCTGTGGCGGTGCCGGCGGCCAGGACCAGACCGCCGACGGCGCTGCCCAGGGAGTACCCGACGCTGCGGACGACGTAGTTGAAGCTCATGGCGCTCGACGTCTCGCTCTTGGGGGTGACGGCCAGGATGACGCCGGGCACGGCGGCCGAGAAGCTACCCACGCCGAAGCCCAGCACGCCCATGGCCGCGAGCAGTTCGGCCAGGGTGGACCGGGCGGTGGCGAACAGGACGAACCCGCCGCCGACGACGGCGGCGCTCCCGGCCAGGAGCAGGGGGCCGTCGATCCGCGTCCGGACCCGCGGCGTGAGCTTGCCGGCGACGAACCCCAGCACGGAGAACGGGATGAGGACCAGCCCCGCCACGAGGGTGGTCAGTCCGAAGCCGTACCCGGCGCCGTGCGGCGTCTGCGCGTAGCGGGTGATGAGCGTGAGCAGGAGGTACATGCCGCTCCCGCCGACGAACGTGGCGATGTTCGCCCCGGCGACCGCCGGGTGCCGTACCGCCCGGACGTCGACCAGGGGTGTCCTGGTTCGCAGTTCGGAAACGGTCCAGCCACCGAGCAGGAGTACGGCGGCGACGGCGAGGGTCACCGCCACGGCGAGGTGTCGGCTCCACAGGCTCCTCTCGCCGGCCAGGAACAGGAGGAGGAACAGTCCACCCGCCAGGACGAGCGCACCGACCACGTTCAGGTGAGCGGAGCGGCCTTCGGGAGCTGCGGGCACGGAGCGCCACGCGGTCACGAAGGCGATGGCGGTGACGAGCACGCCGAGGCCGTAGGCGGCCCGCAGTCCGCCGAACTCGGCGAGCAGCGCGGCCAGCGGGTAGCCGACGCCGGCTCCGATGACGGAGACCACGGAGATCAGGGCGATCGTGGCCGCGCTGCGATCCCCGGGAAGATGGTCGCGGGCCACGCCCATCATCAGCGCCGTGAGACCGAGTCCGACGCCTTGGGCCGCTCTGCCCACGAGCAGCCAGGCGAACGGCAGCGGCAGCACGGTGAGCGCGCTGCCGACGACGACGATCGCCAGCGTGGCGAGAATCGTGGCCCGCCGGTGCGGGCCGGCTCCGAGCCGGCCGAGGACGGGTGTGGCGACGGCGCCGCCGAGCAGGGCGATGGTCAGCGTCCACTGCGCGCTGTCGAGGGAGACGTGGAACGTGGTCGCCACGCTGGTGATGAGCGGCGTCCCGAGGCTGGCGACCGCCGCCACGACCAGGGCGATGAACATCAGGGCGGGGACCAGCGGACGTGCCTCGGAACGTATCGGGGCCGTGCTCATGGGCCGGTCATGAGCCTGGGCCCCGGTCACCGGTCCGAGTCCTCTCGGGTGCGGCTTTCGAGCTCCGCCAGATGCAGCAGCGCCGGAAGGGCTGCTGCCAGGGCCTCGACCTCGTCACCGGTGAGTTCCTCGATCAACCGCGCGTACGCGTCGACGCCCGCCCGGCGTCGCGTCCGGACGTACGACGCGCCGGCCTCGGTCAGGCACACCAGCGTGACCCGCTTGTCGGACGGATCGCCCTTCCGCTCGACCAGCCCGGATTCCTCCATCACCCGCACCAGGACGGTCATCGCGGGCTGGGTGACGCCCTCGGCCACCGCCAGATCGGTGATCCGTCGCGGGCCGGTCTTGTCCAGGGTGGCCAAGGTGGCGGCGGACGTCAGGCTCATGTCGCGGGGAAGGCGTCTCACGGCCCTGGTGGCCAGACCGTAGAGGGCTGACCCGATGGCATCGGAAGCGCCGTGCGCGGCGTCTCGGCGGCTCATGCCTGAAGCATAACAGGTTTATATGAATCCTTTATGCATCTCCCGGCCGGGGTTCGGCGACGCATCCCGGCGGCATCCTGGTGGGCCCGGACAGTCGTGGAGTCCACACCGATCAGGGACAGGTCCACCTCACCGCGCCTCGCGGCACGCCAGGACCGGGCACGATTCCTGGGCCGTGCTGGATCGAGAAGCGCAGGCCCCTCACCAGGACAACCTCACGGTCCAGAGTGGCAGTCAGGTCGGTGCTCTCGCCGGGTGTTGCCTCTTCGATCCCGTCCGGCAGCTTGATGGATCCGTCGATGATCGTCGGCCGGGACGGCGCACGGCACGCGGTGAAGGTACTCCACGAACGCGGCGCCAGCGCGCCCGAGGCCGTCCACGACCTCACGGTCGACGGCCCGCGAACCTGCGGTACGACGGGCTCCCCGAACACGTTTCGCCGGCCCTTCCCGCAGGCGGGAGGCATGCCCTGTGGCTCGTGGGGCAGACGGGAGTGGCGGTGCACGGTCTGCCCCACACAGGCCGTGCACCGTCGTCAGTGCCCGTGCGGTGCGACGGCCACCGGATACCTCCACACCGTGCGATCGGGAGCCGTTCGGCGCCCTGCGGTACCGGCCCGGCCAGGCCGGGTCAAGCACGGCTCCGTCCGCGTCCGTACGCCGGGCGTGCCGCTCACGGAGTCCCGTCCTGCAGCGGCTTCACGCCGGCCACGCCGTAGAGGATCCTCACGGACTTGCCGCTGCGCATCCGCACGCCGTAGCCGCGTCCCACGGACCACGAGACGAGGTCCCGGACGACCGGGACGACACCGAAGACGTCGACGGGAACGCCGTGGGCCGCGCACGCCTCGACGATCCGGCGGGGGGCGATGAACGCCCGGTGGTCGTGGGAGCCCTTGGGCGCGGCCCAGGTCAGCGGCAGGCCTTCCCCCAGCGTGATGACCGAGAGCCGGGCCAGGAAGGTCTCGGCGATGGTGTCCATGACGAGGGTGCCGCCGGGCTTGAGCAGCCGGCAGCACTCGGCGATCACGTCGAAGGGGCGCGCCACGTGTTCGAGGCAGTACCCGGCCACGACGACGTCCGCGCAGCCGTCGGGAAGCGGGATGTCGTGGATGTCGTGGATCAGGACCTCGTCGACGCCGTGCCGCAGCGCCACCTCCGCGCTCCTGACGGACACGTCGACGCCGATGTGGCGGTAGCCCTTGTCCGCGATGTGCGGGTGCAGCAGACCTCCGCCGCAGGCCACGTCGACCAGCACGGCGCCGGGGCTGCGGGCCGGGGGGATGTGCTCGGCCCGGGTGCGCGCGCACCAGTGGAGGATGGCGAGCGGGCCCCGGCGCTGCCACCACAGCGTCGACCAGGAGTCGTACTCGGCCGGCTCCGCCGTGGCGGGACCGCCGGTGATCGTGGGGGTCCCGGAGGACTTCCGGGAGCGGCGCGTGTGCAGGGCGACCGCCCAGAGCGCGAGCGCGTCGGCGCGGACGTTCGCGGGAGGTCCGTCGCCGCTCCGCCGCTGGTGACGCAGCAGGAAGGCGACGGCGGCGTCGGTGCGCGGCCCGTCGAGGACCCCGGTGGTGTGGGCGGCGATGACGCACCGGGCGGTCTGCGCCACCGTGCTCGGCGTAGCCGTGGCCGGGGTCGCCGTACCCGGGTCGCTCGGCCGTCCGGGGGTGCCGGGGGCTCCCGCGGTGTCCTCGCTCCACCCGCCGTCCGGGTTCTGCTGCTGGTAGATCCACTCCATCGCGCCCTCCACCGCGAGGTGCCCGGCTCCGATTCCGGCGGCTTCGAGCCCGAGCAGGACCTCGGAGGTTTCGCGGAGTCGGCCGCCTCGGCCGTCGTTCCAGAACCCTTCGACGGCCTGCTGCGCCAGCAGGAGGCGGACGGCGCGGCCCACGGCCGGATGCCAGCCGTATCCCTCGGCGCACAGCGCCTCGACGACGTGGGCGGTGACGCCCGGCGCCGGGGGTGCGACGACGCCCGGGCCGGCCGCGGCCCACCGGCCGGGCCGAGCGGAGCGGTGGATGCCGTCGCGCGACCAGCCACCGTTCGCGGACTGCCGTCCGAGGAGCCACAGGACGCCTTCGGCGACGGCGGTGTCCACCTCGCGGGCGCGCGGCGCGTCGACGGCATGCAGGGCGGTGAGGACGAGCGCGGTGCCGGCCACGTCGGACACGCTCATGGGGGCGAGGGCGGGCCGGTCGGCCGTGCCGCCGTCCCGGCCGGACAGCAGCCGGTCGAGCGCACGGTCCACCGCCGGGTCCGAGCCGGCCCGCTCCCCCGCAGCGGCCAGGGCCCGCAGGACGACGGCGGCGTCCACGGCGGCCGCCGGGCGAGCGAGGACGTCCTGCCGGGCCAGGGCGTCGAGCGCGGCGCGTACGGCGGGGTGCCGGGTGCCGTGGCCCAGGGCCCACAGGGCGAGCGCGCAGACGGCCGTGTGCGGCCGGTCGCCGCCCCAGTTCCCGGCGCTCTCCTGCCCGTCGAGCAGGAGGCGCTCCGCCTCGCCCAGCGCGTCGCGACGCAGGGGCGGCGGAGCGGTCCGGCCGAGGGCGTGGGCGGTGCGCAGCACGGCGGTGACCGCGGCTCGGCGCAGGCCGGCGCGCTCGCGCCGACCGACCCGCAACGGCTCTGTTTCGATGGGGAGTTCGCGTACCGGGCGGACGGATCCCAGCACGCCGACCGCAGCGGCGAGCGCGCGAGCAGGGCCGTCCGAGCCGCCGGCGGCGGGGGCCCGGGAAGGGCCGTTCGAGCCGCCGGCGGCGGGGGCCCGGGAAGGGCCGTTCGAGCCGCCGGCGGCGGGGGCCCGGGAAGGGACGAGCAGTTCCGGGGGCAGGAGCCCGAGAGCGTTCCAGCCGACCGCTCCGGTGATCGCCAGCAGGAGGTGGGCGGGTTCGGGCTCCAGCGCCCGGATGCCGCCGTGCCGCCCGGTGAACCGCGCGGCGCGGTCGAGGACCGCGTGGTCCGCGGTACGGCCGAGGGCCTGGAGGGCGAGGTGGGTGAGCACGGTCGTGGACAGGTCGGAGGGCCCGCCGACCTGTCGGGGGAAACCTCCGTCGGCGTTCTGCCGAGCGGTGATCCACTCGTGCTGCTTCGCTTCCCGGACCGGGTCGACGGCGTCCAGGAGGCGGTGCACGAGGAGGCCGACGGCTTCCCCGTGGACGTCTCCGGCCGCGCCGTCGACGCTCGCGTCGGCCTCCTCGTCCTGCCGGTCGGCCAGGGCCGCGCGTGCGGCCGCGAGGACCTCTTCCGCCGTGCGCCCGGACCCGTCGGCTCGCGGGTCGCTGCGCTGCCCGGTCACCGGGCCTCGCTCCCCTCGCGGGCGCCGTACGACGGGCCGGCGGGGCGGCGGAGGGACACGGCGGCTGCGGGCGCCGGGAGTTGGGGCGCGGGGAGGTGGGGCGCGGTCGCCATCAAGGCAGAGAGTTCGGGTGCGGTGGCTACGGGTGCGGTGTCCAAGGTCAGCGGGCCTCCTGTTCGTCCGGGCGGACGGTGGCGGTTCACCATGTGACGGGCAGGGTCTCGGGTCCCCGGAAGAGCAGACCGGTCTTCCACTTCACGGAGTCCGGCTCGCCGGCGAGCCCGATGTCGGGCATCCGCGCCAGCAGTACGCCCAGCGCGACCTGGAGCTCCATCCGCGCCAGGGCCGCGCCCACGCAGCGGTGCGGGCCGTGACCGAATGCCAGGTGCTGGCGGGCGGTGGAACGGGTGAGGTCGAGGAGGTCGGGCCCGTCGAAGATCCCCGGGTCCCGGTTGGCGGCGTTGGTCGAGGTCAGCACCGGCCGGCCGGCCGGCACCGTGCCGCCGCCGAGGTCGACGTCGGTCGTGGCGTAGCGCGGGTAGGCGGCGCAGACCGTGAGCGGGGTGAACCTGAGCAGTTCCTCGACGGCGTCGGGGAGCAGTTCCGGGCGGGCCTTGAGGAGCGCCAGCTGGTCGGGGTGGGTGAACAGGACGTAGGCGAAGTTGGCGATCTCGTTCGCCGTGGTCTCGTAGCCGGCGATGAGCAGCAGCATGCACAGGAAGACCAGTTCGTCCTCGGACAGCCGGTCGTCCTGGTCACGGGCCGCGACCAACTCGCTGATCAGGTCGTCGGCCGGCTCTGAACGCCGAGCCTGGACCAACCCGCCCATGTACGCCAGGAGTTCGCCCATGCTCTCGATCCGGGCCTGTCCGTTGTCGCCGCCGACGAGCTGGTTGACCTCCGTGACCCACCCGTGGAACCGGTGGCGGTCCCGGTACGGGACCCCGAGCAGGTCGCAGATGACACCGATGGGGAACGGGACCGCGAAGTCCCGGACGAGGTCGGCCGGCGGCCCGGTCCGGACCATCGTGTCGACGAGTGAGGCGGCCAGCCGTTCGGCCGACGGGCGCATCAGTTCCGCGCGCTGGGCGGTGAACGAGGCCGCGATGAGGCGGCGGATGCGGGGGTGGTCGGGCGGGTCCATGTCCATCAGGCCCAGCGGCACCAGGTCGGGGGTGACCCGGGGCTGGTCGGTGCCCTCCGGCACGGACCGGCGGAAGCGCGGGTCCGTGAACACCGTCCTGACGTCCTCGTAGCGGGTGACCAGCAGGCCCGGATCGCCGTACGGCATGCGGACCGGGCACAGCGGTTCGCTCGTCCGCGCCCGCTGGTAGAGCTCGTGCAGGTCGAGCGCATGGACCGGCGTGAACGGATAGGGCCGCTCCTGCCCGGTTCCCTCTTTCTCCGCACGCCCCCCGTCGCGGCTCTCGGTACTCATGCCCCACCCCCATTGTCCGGAAGTCCGTTTCCCGGCTCCACCGGGCCGATGACGGCGGACACTAACAGGCCGGTGCCGGGTTCGCAGGGGTCACCGGTGTCCCCACCGGACATCGGTGTCTCTGGACGGAGGCGCATTGCGCGACTTCAATCTGCCGGGTGTCCGGAAGTCGGCCGGGGACCGCGGCCACCGCTCGTTCCAGCGCACGGCGAACCCGACGACGTCGCACTCGGACCCGTTTTCCAGGGCCGTCCGCCAAGGGGGAATAATCAAGAATGCCGGAATCCCGGTTGGAAAGGTCCGAGCCCTCGACCGCCGCTCCCCCGACTTCCGCACGCCCGCTCCCACGGGTGCGGGCGTGGGTTTCGGCGATGGGGCTGCAAATGACCGCGGTGGTGCTGCTCCAGGTGCTGTTCGCACTCTCCGTGGCCCGCCACCTCGGCCCCCTCTCCACGAGCAGGGCCCTGCTCACGCTGGCCCTGTTCGTGCCGGAGTCCGTCTCCCGGCGCCTGCTCAACGACTACGACGATTTCAAGCGCGGCGTGGACGTGCCGGAAACGGCCCGGCGAGGCAGCGCCCTGGCCACCGGCCTTTCCATGCAGCGCGTACGGGCGGTCGGCCTGGCCTGCTTCACGGCCGGAATCCTGGCGCTGGGCTGGCTGCTGTACACGGCGAATCCGTGGTCGTTGGCCCTGCTCCCGCTCTCGTTCGCCGTGCTGGTGTATTCCGGCGGGCCGGTCCCGCTCGGACACCACGGGCTCGGCGAACTCATGGACTTCGTCGTCTGCGGTTTCTACGTCGTGGCCGTCGTGATCTGGGTCAATGTCCAGCAACTGCCTTTCGCGGCCGTGATGGCGGCGGTCGCCGCGGGATTCCTCTTCGCCGCGACGATGTTCCACAACGATCTGCGGGACAGTGTCGAGGACCTCAGGGCGGGAAAGCGCACCCTCGCCCATGCACTGTCACCGCGCGCCTCCAAGATCTGCTACGCGGTGTTCGTGCTCGCACCGTACCCGTGCCTCGTCCTCGTCGCGCATGCGCTCGACTCCTGGCGATTCGCCGCTCCCCTGGCCACCCTTCCCTACGCGGCCTGGCTGGTCGTCGGGGTGACGCGGTCCCGACTGGGAGGAACGATGCCGTCGTGGATGCACCTGCCGCGGCTGCTGGCGTCGGTCTTCGCCCTGCTCTCCCTGGCCGTATGGATATGACGAATCATCACATAACTCCGACCGTGGTCGAGGTGGTCACCGAATGTCTGTCCTGTGCCCTCCAGCGGTGCACTTCCCCGAGCACGAGGTCACCCTCGCGGACACGCTCGCGACGGCACGCCGGCTGCATCCGCGGCATCCACGCCTGGACACCGTCCTGCGTCTGATCGAGAACACCGGGGTGCGCACCCGTCGTCTCCTCCAGCCCCTGGACCTCACCCTCGCCCACCCCGGCGTCGCCGCACGCACCGGCCTGTACTGGGAGGCGGTGCGCACCCACCTGCCGGCCCTGGTCACGGAGGCGCTGGAGCGGGCCGCGATGTCCCGCGACCAGATCCACGCCGTGGTCTTCGTGTCGTGCACGGCCTTCACCATGCCGTCCCCGATCGTCTGGATGATCAACGAGTTGGGGTTCTCCACCGACGTCGACCAGATTCCGCTCGCGCAGCTCGGTTGCGCCGCGGGCAGCGGCGCGATCAGCGCCTCCGCCCGCTACTGCCGGGCCCATCCGGACCGCAACGTCCTGATCGTGGCCTTCGAACTGTGCTCGCTGTGCTACCAGCCGACCGATACCGACGTGGGCGCGCTCCTCTCGGCCGGCCTCTTCGGCGACGGCTTCGCCGCGGCGGTGATGCGCGGCACGGCCCGCTCGGGCCTCAGGATCGAGCGGTCGGCGTCCGAGACCATCGCGAGCACCGCGGACTGGATCTCCTACGACGTCCGGGAGACCGGATTCCACTTCCGCCTGGACAGCCGGGTCCGGCACACCATGCGCGCAGTCACTCCGGCCATCGGCAAGGTGGTGGAGGAGGCGGGCTGGAGCACCGGAGAGCTGGACTTCGTCCTGGCCCACGCCGGTGGCCCGCGCATCCTGGACGACCTCACCCGGTTCCTCGACATCGATCCGGCGCTCCACCGGTTCAGCCGGGCGGCGCTCTCGGAACACGGCAACACCGCGAGTGTCCTGATCTTCGACTCGTTGGCGCGGTTCTGGGACGACGGGGCGGCCCGGCCGGGTGCGCGCGGCGTCATCGCGGGCTTCGGCCCCGGGGTCAGCGCCGACTTCTCCCTGGGGGTGGTCCTGTGAAAGGCGGTCGAGGTCCTGCCGGGTCCGTACGCGGGAGGCCGGGCGCGCCGCCGGTGGTGCTGATCACCGGCTGCTCCTCCGGCATCGGCCGGGCGGTCGCCCTTCGGGCCGTCCGCGCGGGATTCACCACCGTGGCGACCGCCCGGAAGCCCGAGTCGCTGGCCGAACTCGAAGCCGCGGGCTGCCTGGTGCGCGCACTGGACGTGACCGACGCCGAGGCCCGCCACCGGGTGGTGGAGGAGCTCGACGAGAAGCACGGCGGGGTCGACGCGCTCGTCAACAACGCCGGCTACGGCGAGTTGGGCCCCTTCGAGGAGGTCCCGCTGGATCGCTGGGACCGGCAGTTCCAGACCAACGTCTTCGGTCCGGTGGCACTCACCCAGCTCGTCCTGCCGGGGATGCGGGAGCGCGGGTACGGACGCATCGTGAACGTCAGCTCCCTGGCCGGAAAGATCGTGCTGCCCGTGGGCGCCGCGTACCACGCGAGCAAGTTCGCCCTGGAGGCCGCGATGGAGGCGCTCTGGCTGGAGGTGCACCGGTTCGGCATCGAGGTGAGCCTGGTACTGCCGGGCGCCGTGAACTCCCGCTGGGCGGACAACGTCCCGGAGCAGAACGAGTACGCCTCCGGCGCGTACGGCGACCTGGTGTCCGAGTTGGCGAGGCAGATGGCCGAGCGGCTGCCGCGCGGCGCCTCCGTCGAGTACGCGTCGTCGGTGGTGATGCGCGCGCTCACGGAGAGCCGTCCTCGTCTGCGCTACCCGGTGGGAGCCGACGCACGCGTCCTGCTGCCGCTCAGCCGGATGGTGCCCGCGCGGCTGTGGTCGGCGTGGGTGCGCAGCCACTTCCCCTCGATCCGGCATCCCGCGCCACGGCCCGTGAACCCGCCGACGGTCGACCGGACCCGCCGATGACCGCGGCGCCGCACCCCGGGCGCGGGATCCGTGCGCTGGGGGCCGGGTTGGCACGGACCGGTTCCGCCGTCCGGCCGTCGGACACGGGGTCCCGCGTGGCGGCGGCCGGGGTGCTGGTCGGTGCGGCCGGGCTGGCCGCGGCGTTCAGGGGGCCGCGGCGGGCGCACTGGAGCACGCTCGCGCTGACGCACGGCGCACTGGGGCTGGCCGCGTCGGTCGTGGAACCGTCCGCCCGGCACCGGTCCGCGGGGCGGGAGGACGTCGTGACGGCCCTGCGCATCGGCGCGGGCATGGTCGCGGGGAGCGTGCTGCTCGACGCGGTGGTGCGACGCGCCGTGCCCAGGATCGCGGCCGACGCGGAGTCCCTGCGGGCGCTCACCGCCACCGCGGACCCGCTGCGGATGTGCGCGCACCTGCTGCTGGTGATCGCCCCCGCCGAGGAGCTCTTCTGGCGGGGCCTGGTGCAGGGCCGCCTCACACGCCGGCTCGGCGCCGGCCGGGCCGCCGCCGCCACCACCCTGCTGTACGGCCTGGCCCACGTACCGACCGGCAACGCGGCCGTGACCGGCGCCGCCGCCGGCCTGGGCGGCAGCCTGTCGCTGATGCGCGCCCGGGGCGCGAGCCTCGAACGCCTCGCGCTGGTCCACGCGTTCTGGGTGGTGCCGACGCTCCTGGCCGAGCGCGCCCGCGGCGCCGACGGCACCCCCCGGGGTCCCGCCGCACCCAGGCCCGCGCTCGACCACGGCACGCACCACCACGGCACGCACCACCGCGGCGCCGCCGACGAGAAGGGTCCCGCCATGACGACAGCCCCGGCCGGCCGACGGACCGGCCGGACCGTGACCCTCTGGGGGCGGTTCGCCCAGCGCGTGAACAACGCGGTGCACATCGCTCTGTACGAGCGGACCGGCGGGCGGCTGGGCGGGCGGATGCTCGGCAACCAGGTCGGCATCCTGACCACCGTGCGGCCCCGCGACGGCGCGCCGTACTCCGTCCCCCTGTTCACCTTCCGCGACGGGGCGGACGTCATCGTCGTCGCGTCGTACCGGGGGTCGTCCGGCGATCCCCGGTGGTTCCGCAACCTGCTGGCCGATCCGGACGCGGTCCTGCGCGTCGGCGGCCGCGTGCAGGCGGTGCGGGCGCGGGTGCTGGAGGCGGAGGAGCGGGCCGCCGCGTGGCCGCGCGTCGTGCGCGGCTTCGAGGGGTACGCGGACTACCAGCGCCGCACGACGCGGGAGATCCCCCTGGTCCGGCTGTCCCCGCGACCGGAGCACAGCTGAGGTGCCGGCCCCCGAGGAAGCCTCCCCCTCCCCCCTCGCCGTTCACGCGGGCCAGGCGCTGTACACCCGGTCCTTCCTGCGGATCTACGACACCCTCGTCTACCGCGTCAACTCCCCGCTCACCTGGCGCTGTCCGAAGGAGCGCCTCGTCGCGCTCTACGACCGGCACGTCTCGGGCAACCACCTGGACGTCGGCGTCGCCTCCGGGGTGCTGCTCGACGAGTGCCGCTTCCCCGTCCCGGCGCCTGACCTCACGCTGATGGACCTCAACCCGTCGTCGCTGGCCGCGGCGGACCGGCGCCTGCGCCGCTACCGTCCGCGGCTCCACCGGGCCGACGTGCTGCGGCCGTGGGGACTGCCACACGGGTCAGTGGACTCCGTCGGCATGTGCCACCTGCTGCACTGCCTGCCGGGGACGCTCGCGGACAAGGCCGTGGTCCTCGAACACGCCAGGCGGGTGCTGAAGCCGGGCGGCACGCTGTTCGGCGCGACCATCCCGGGCTCGGGGGTCGACCACAACCGATCGGCTCGGCTCCAGCTGGGCCTGGCCAACCGGCACGGGATCATGTCCAACCGGCTGGACCGACCGGAGGACCTCGACGCGGCCCTCGCCGCCGTCTTCCCCGAGCACGAAGTCGTGGTGACAGGCTCGGTGGCGCTCTTCTGGGCGCGAACGGGATAAAGAGGACGCAGCCCTGTGATCGACGGGGAAGGGCTGCCCGGCATTCGCCATGGCGGGACAATCCCCCGGCCCCGCCGAACCGTTGACCCACTGCAATGCCGCAGACATGCTTGTCGTGTAATTGTCAGTAAGGACTTGTCGAGACGGCATTGTATTCGCACGTGAGCTGGTGCGGGCACACTCGTTCCTGAGTGGCCCGAAGTGGACCACCGTGAGGGGGAAACTCGGTGTTCGGTCCAAATCGGACGAACGTGGCACGCACGCTCCAAACATCGAAGGACGACAGGCGCAACGGCGGCCGGTACCCCCCACCGCAGCGCCCCGGGAAACGGCCGGGACAAGCCCTCGCCTCCGAGAGGGGTTTGCCGATTTCCGACCGCGCTCCGGCCGGGGCCTCCGTACCACCCGGTGGAGCCCCCCAGTCCGACCGGGTTCCGGCTCCCGGCGGACGGGAGCCGGCGGAGCGTGGCGAGCCGGCCGGAAGAAGACCCGGCGCAGCAGCAGATCCGGACACACCGCCCCAGGAACACGGACACTTCCACGACGCGTACGAGGCCGTGCGGATCCTCTCCGGCAAGTGGGTCTTCGCCGTGCTGATCCAGCTCGCCGGAGGGCCGCACTACCACAACGACCTGGCGCGTTCGACGGGCATGGCCGAGAACAAGCCCCTGGACCGCGCCCTGCGCCGCCTCCTGCACATGCGCCTGGTCGCCCGCACGGTACACAACGCCGGCGGCTCCGCACCCCGGGTGTCCTACCAGCTCACACCACGCGGCCATTCCGTGCTGCCGATCATCGACGAACTGGCGGGGTGGTGGCAGGCGACGGAACGTCCCGAGGGCTGAGGCCCGTGCTCCGCGCCAGGCCCCGGCACGGCACGGCGGCCGACAGCAGCCGGACGGACCACGGCCTCACCGCCGACGGCGGTGAGGCCGTGGTCCCGGCGAGGACACGAGAGCGTGCACCGCACGGCCCTGCCCTGCCGCGCAGCACCTCTCCGCGCGTCGGCCACCCCGTCGACGGGCCCGGCCCCGGCCGTCGAGCGCTTCGACGCCATCGACAGCGGGTCCGTCGTCGCGCCCGGCCCGGAGCACCGGGGACGTGTGGTGCGGTTCCGCAGACTCCGGGCGGACCACGCCCACATCGAACCGCCGCTCAGCCCTTCGCGAGCACGGCGTCGACGACCTCGTCCACGGTCATCTCGGAGGTGTCGAACCACCCGCCCTCGCCGTCGAGTTCGGCACGCAGCGCCTGCTCCAGGAACGACCAGCCGCCCGCCGGCACCCCAACCGGGCAGGCCGGCGGCAGTCGTAATGTCCTGCTCCGGCCGCCGCATGGCATCACCACGCGAGCTCAAAGACGTCACTGAAGAGAATCCGAAACAACGGACCTTTCTCGAGCGGGCCACCAGGCCACTCCGGGAATTCGACAGAAATCTTCGACTGCGGTCCCGAAAGAAAGGTGAACCCCCGCTCCGAGAGCAGACTATGGATCCGAACCTCGCCCGTCCTGAAGTCGTCCACGATCGGAGTCAGAACCACTCGCGACGACCACCAGTGGGCCCGCGGAGCCCTGAACAACATGGCATAGGGCCCCACCATGGACAGTAGAAGATGCCAGCTGCCCGACGCTGCCAATACCTCGTAGTAGAAGCACACGTCGCCGTCGAGATGGGTGTTGTCCCTGACCTCTGCGAAAGCCGACAGGTTATCGACGAGGGCCTTGTACGGCTGCTGCCGGTAAGTTCGGGTGGCGAAGGCGAAATCCGGGTCACCGAGCGAACCGTACGATCGACGAGCATCTGCCAGAACCGATGAGAGCAGGAGATCGTCTTCCATTTCCTCCACCTTCCGACTTCACTTAATTCACCAGTGTGCCATGGATCTCAGCCCTGCCGTTCTTTTTGTCGATCCTTCGTGCCGCACGGACCTTGCGCTTCGGCATGCTGCACGATACTTGCGGGCTGACGCCGATGTTCCGGCGCAGCCGGATACTCGGTACCGCAATCGGAATACCGAGATCCGCCTATCAAGCAAGGGACCGTCGTCTCAGAATGGCGGGATGATCGCCACGAATAGCCTGCACCAGCACACACCCGCCACCGACCCACAGGGCCCGCGCTCCGCCCTCCCACAGCGCGGCGCGGCCGGAGACACGGTCAGCCACCACCGCAGGGCCCCGCCACGGTCGCCGCCACCGACCGTGGCGATCACCGCCCTCGCTCGGACGTTTTAACAGACAGGTGGCCACGCGGGTGGAGGAGCCCGCCGATCGCGAGGACAACCGGTTCCGCGCCCCGGCACTCCCTCGCGCACCTGCGGCGATCGAGCGGGCGGGCCGCCGTCAGACGGGACCCGACGACGATCCCTGGCGGACGGGTTGTGCCACGCGCCGGCCGCGGACGCCCTGATCGGCAGCGCCGGCACCGGGCTGCAGCGTCCTCGGAGACCCGGGTTGGCGTCGCCACATGAGCCCTGGGGAAATTTTCTGATGATCCATTAGACGAATGGTCGACTGTCGGCCTTGCTGTGCGAGGATCGTTCGTAGGGCCTGGGAGGTCGGGCCGTGTCTCCGAAGGCGCTGGAGGTAGGCATGGCGGGTGATCAGTGGCGCCTTGAGGCCTGTCTTACGCCGGAAACCGTCGAGGTGACGGTGTCAGTTCACGGCTCCGAGCACCGGGTCCGCGGCTTGTTCAACCGCTCTTCGGAGCGTTCGGCACTGGTGAGCAGGGCCAAGGGGAGTCCGGTCGTGGTGATGTGCGCGAGTCAGCATGCTCAGGACAGTTGGGTGGTCATCGCCGGCAGGCGCGAGGTTCCGCTGGTGGTCCGTAAAGTGGCAGGCCTCCCTGTGGGCGTCATGGTGTTGCCTGCTTCGGCACGGCGAGTGACGGTGCGGTGTACGGACTCCGCTGGACAGGTCAGGGTCGAAATACGACGTGCTTTCCCCCGCCTGCCTTTCCGACCGGTCAGGCCGGCGGCTCGGAGGTCGGCCGAGTACCGGTGAGAGGGTGGGGCGGACCGCTCCCGGCCCGCCCCGAGGGACCCGTCAGGCCGGTCGCTCAATCCTGAACGGGTTTGCAGTCGCTCCGGCCCGGAAGTCGCTCAAGGTGGGCGGCAGCTGTTCCGGGCGAATCCGGTCCATCACAGTCCCGCCATCGGGATTCGACGGCATGCCGAGCGTGACGACGCGGCCGGTCCGCTTCTCTCCGATTTGCTGGACCGGCATCACGGACCGGCCCTGTGAGACGCCGGCGGCCGCCTGTCAGCCGCTCGGCCCCGTCGGCGCTCCCCGGTGACCAGAAATACGGTCAGGAGATTGTCGGACGATCGCAGGGATCTCGTCTCGCAGAGCGTCGCTTTCCGTCGGACAGGTATGCCCGTCGCGCCGCTGCTCATAGCAAGGGAGACTCGCATGTCGGCACCCACCGAGCCGGCGGCCCGCTGATTGAATGCCGAGCGGTCCGCTTTTCGCATCCGCCCGGAAGGGGTCGTGGCTGTTGCCCGGCCGGCGGAGGTGGCGCGTGCGGCACGAAGTACTGCGGCGCCGCCGGTCAGTGCGCGGCGGCCGCCGCGCGCAGCGCCGCGAGGACGCGGTCGGTGTCCGCGGCAGAGGTGCGCCAGTTACTGAAGGCCGCTCGAACGGCCGGCACCCCGTCCAACACCGTCGGCGTCAGGAACGCCTCCCCGGAGGCCGCGACGCGGCGCAGCAGTGCGTCGATGTCGTCCTGTGCGGGGTGGCCGGCGAGGGTGAAGCAGACGACGTTGAGGCGCACCGGTGCCAGCAGGCGGAATGCCGGTTCCGCGGCGAGGGCCGTGCCGAGTCGGGCCGCTTCGGTGCAGGTGCGCTCGACGATCTCGCGGTGTCCCGTGCGGCCGTAGGCGGTCAGGGCGAACCAGGTGGGCAGGGCGCGCAGCCGCCTGGAGTTCTCGGGGGCCAGGTGGACGGGGTCCGGGTCGGCGGTCGGGGCGCCGAGGTAGGGCGAGGTGTTGTGGAAGGCGGCGACTTGCAGGTCCTGGCGGCGGGTGAACTGCACGGCGGCGTCGTACGGGACGTTCAGCCACTTGTGGAGGTCGACGCAGACCGAGTCGGCCGCGTCCAGGGCGGCCACGAGGTGCTCGTGGGCCGGTGAGAGCGCTGCGAAAGCGCCGAACGCGGCATCGACGTGCAGCCAGAACGGGTACTGCTCGCGCAGTGCGGCGATCGCCTGCAGATCGTCGAAGTCGACGGTGTTGACCGTGCCCGCGTTCGCGACGACCACGGCCGGGCGCCCCTCCAGCGCCGCCAGTTCATCGGCGAGCGCCCCCACGTCGACCGCCTCCCGGCCCTCCAGCGTCCGCACCCGCCGCAGCGCGCCCCGGCCGAGCCCGAGCACGGACAGCGCCTTGCCGATGCTCGAATGCGCGGCGCCCGACAGGACCTCGACCGGCCCGAGAGCGGCGAGTCCGTCCCGGGTGACGCTGACGCCGCGCTGCTCCCCCACCCACTCGCGGGCGACGGCGAGGCCGACGAGGTTCGACATGGTCGCGCCGCTGACGAAGACGCCCGTGTGGGCCTCGCTCAGTCCGAAGAGACCGCGCAGCCAGCCGACCGTCTCCTGCTCCAGGTCTGCTGCGGCCGAGCCGATGCGGTTGCTGACGTTCTGGTCGAAGGCGGACGTCAGCCAGTCGCCGGCGAGGGCCGCCGGGGTCGCGCCGCCCGTGACGAAGCCGAGGTAGCGCGGGCCGGCACTGCCGCTGAAGCCCGGCTCCCACCGCTCGGCGAACAGCTTCAACGCGCCGTCGGCGCCGCTACCCTCCACCGGGAGCGGCAACCCGGCAACGGTCGTCCCGTCACCGGCCCGCACCACGGGACGGTCCCCGATGCCGGCGAGCACGTGCGCGGCACGATCACTCACCGCGTCGAGGAGTTCGCGCAGGCGGTCGAGGTCTTCACCGAGTCGAGGATGCATACCCACAGCCTAGAGCCGAGCCCGCTCCCCCAACCAGCACTACGTCCCGCACGAGGGATCCTGACAACCCACCAGGCGAGGACCCCTCAGGACCTCGCCGGACCGTGGCCGCAGGAACCACAGGCGGGTAGAAGCCCGTGAGTCCTGCGGGCCCTTCACGGTCGTTGCCCACCGCCCCGAGCGTGACCTCGCCCGGTCCAACGCCAACCCGGTCGACATGGACGCCAGGCGCCGGCTCGACTCGGTGGGCGAGTCCGTGCACGTCCCCGGGGCACACCCGCGGATCGACCGCACCCACCCGGAGCCTGACGAGGTCGCCGAGACCGATGTGGCGCACTTCGGGCCCGGAACGGCTCCCCCGGGGGTCGGGCCCCACGGCGAGTCGGCGCCGACTCGCCGTGGGGCCGGCGCGGGTGCGGGTACCGGGGTCAGTAGACCAGGATGTCCCAGTGGTTGCCCTCGTTGCAGTACAGGTTGCCCGAGGCGGCCTTCCACTGCGGGTAACCGTCGCCCCGGAGGCCGATGTAGGTGAAGCTGTTCTGGATGTAGCCGTCGATGCAGGAGCTCCGGGAGATGTCGACCTTGTAGCCGTTGTAGTGGCTGTAGGTTCCGGAGGCGTGGCCCACCTCGGTCCCGCCCGTGATGTTGATGGCGCAGCCGCTGGACTGCTTGAGGGTGATGATCGTGCTCACCGTGCCCGAGTTGATCTGTTCGAACGAGGTGCAGGTGGAGTTGGACCGGGTGGTACATCCGCCGCTGGAGCTCCAGGTGATGCCGGCGTTCCTGAACTGGCCGGCGGCCGTCGACTGCGACAGCTTGGTACCGCTGGCGCCGGCCGTGGGCGCCGACACGGCGAGGCCCGCGAGGGCCAGGGCTACGACGGTGGCTGCGGTGCGTGGTTTCATCTGCGTCTCCCGGTGAGGGTGGTGGACGCCGGACTCGGGCCCCGGCTGCCGCCGACCGGACCCGCACCGGGCCAGGGTCCGGCGGGTGAGCGAGGTCCGGCAGGCAGGCGGCGGGACCGCCCGGGCAGCGGGACGCGCGAAGTTCGGCGTACGGGGAGCTGGGTGCGAAACGGTGCGGCATCAGGATGACCCACCGCCGTCTATGCGAGTAGACCCCGGTCTGTGAATTTCGCGTGACGCCCACGCGTTCCGGGCCTCCGGTCGTGCCGGGCGACGGGCGGGGTATGTCTGCTGGGTCTTCCCGGGCCTTCCCCCGGCCCCACCCGGCACGAAGGCCACACCCGCCGCGCCCGCTGCACCCTGCACAACCGCCGCACCCGGCACAACCGACCATGGAGGTCCTTGTGAGCACCGTCCCCGCACGTGTCGTCGAGGCGGCCTTCCGCTGCTACCGGTCGCAGGACCGGGACGCGGCGCTGCCCCTGTACGCCGACGACTTCACCTTCACCAGCCCGCAGGACGACCACATCGACAAGGCCGCCTTCTTCGAGCGGTGTTTCCCCACCGCCGACCGCTTCCGGGAGCAGCGACTGCTGCACGTCACACCCGCCGACGAGGAACTGGTCCTGGTCCACTACGAGTACGAGCTCAGCGCCGGCGGCCGGTACCGCAACGTGGAGGCGATCACGGTGCGCGGTGGCCTGATCCGTGAGGTGCAGGTCTTCTTCGGGGGCAGGGCGTAGACGAGGCCGGGACCGGGGGCGCGGCCGGGGGCGCGGCCGGGGGCGCGGCCGGGGGCGCGGACCGGCCGGGGTCAGTGCACGAGGGCCTCGCGCAGGCGCCTGCGGTCCGGTTTGCCCGCCGAGGTGAGCGGGATCTCCGGCACCAGGTGCAGGGCCTCGGGGGCGAAGATGCGCCCCTTGTGGGCGGTGACGAACGCGCGGACGTCGTCGAGTTCCGGGAGCCGTCCCGGGACGGCGACGACGACGGCGTGGACGTGCTCCGTCTGCTGGGCGTCGCGCACGCCGAGGACGGCGCACCGGGCGACGGCCGGGTGGGTGAGGAGCAGGTCCTCGACCTCGGAGGGGTAGACGTGCCCGCCGGTCACGATGATCTTGTCCGTGAGGCGGTCGGTCAGGTAGAGGAACCCGTCCTGGTCGAGGCAGCCGATGTCGCCGGTCCTCAGCCAGCCGTCGCGCATCACCTCGGCGGTGAGGTCGGGCCGCTTCCAGTACCCCGCCATGAGGGAGTGCGAGCGGACGTGGATCTCGCCCTGCTCGCCGGTCGGCACCTCGGTACCGCCCGCGGAGCGGATCACCACCTCGACGCCCGGCAGCGGGCGGCCGACGGGGAGCCGGCCGGCGTGCCCGGGCCGGTCGTGGTCCTCCGGGGTGAGGACGGCGATGTTCTGCGCCTCCGACATCCCGTATCCGCTCGTCAGGATCGGCCCGAACACCCCGAACGCCTCGCGGATGCGCGTCGGGGAGGCGACGCATCCCCCGTACATCAGTCGTTCCAGGCTGGAAAGGTCGGTCGTGGTGATCGCCGGGTGGTCCAGCAGCCGGTGGAGCAGCGGCGGCAGGACCCACAGGTCGGTGATGCGCTCGCGCTCGACGGCGGCCAGCACCTCGCCGGCGTCGAAGGAGCGTTGGAGGACGACCGTGCCGCCGTGGTGGAGCGTCAGGTCGCTCAGCACGCCGGCGAGGTGGGCGAGGGCGGTGGCCGCGAGGAAGCGCGGCGCCGTACCGGCCGTGCCGAACGGAACGTCGAAGATCCTGCGGTAGGGACCGTGCAGGCTGAGGATGCCCTTCGGGATACCGGTGGTGCCGCCGGTATGGCGGACACCCAGGTGGTCGTCCGGGCCGATCCGCACGGCCGGGGGCCGCGCGGGGCGGTGGGCGCAGGCAGCGATCACGTCCTCGCCGATCGTCTTCGGATCCGGGCCCGGGCCCAGGGTGAGGACGGTCGGCACGTCCGCCACGGCGAGCAGTTCCGCCGCGTCCGCGTGCCGTTCGCCGTCCACGAGGAGGACGGCGGTGTCGACGCCGGCGACGATCCGGGCGAGGACGGGGGCGCTCATGCCGTCGTACAGGCCGACCACCCGGGCGCCCGCGATCCCGGCGGCGTAGCGGGCGCTGAGCGCCTCGGGGGTGTTGGCGGTGAGCAGGGAGACGGTCGAGCCGGGGGTGACGCCGCGGGCGATCAGCTCGTGGGCAAGGCGGTAGGTCGCGGCGGCGAACTCGCCTGCGGTGATCCCGGCGCCGTCGGCGGTGACGACGGCCGTCCGATCGGGATCCCGGGACAGGGACCGCAGAATCAGGGCGGGGGCGCTGATGAACTCCGTGTCGCTCATGAGCACTTCTTCCTATGCGTCGGAAACCGCATCGACAGGGCCCCTCCATTCTGGGCACGAAGCACCGGGTCGGGGGCCCGAACCGGGCAGCGGGCCGAAACACATCTGCGGCGGTGGCGGCCCGGCTCTTGCGGCGGAGCGGGCGTCGCGCCTCGTAGCCCCCCCGCCGGGAGAACCGGCAGCCGTCTGCCTCTGCTGAAGCTCCGGAGGGTCCGGGGTCGAGGGCGTGCGAGATGTCGAGCGGATTCCTCACCGACCGTTCGACGAGCCGTACGTGAATCCGCACGGTGCCCCGGGCGGGAGCCGTAGAGTCGCGGGGTGGAGTCCTGCCCCGATCATTACTCTGTCGTGCCGACGTGCTTCGACTGCTGCCGAGCGGCGTTGAGTGCCGTGCCGTCCGACGTCGAAGAGCTCACTCGGCTCGACCCGGACGCCTTCGCCGCATTCGCCGGCTCACACCGGGCCTGGGTGGAGAATCTCCTGCTGGCCGAGTGCGCCCACCGGCCGATGGTGGCGTGGTCCCGGTCTGACAGCCCTCCGCTTGTCGTGCAGTGGGCGGTACGGGCCACCCCGGCGGTCGCCGTCGGGCTCACCCGGGCGTATCGGCAGCGCGAGGGCGATCGCGGCCATGCGCTGTGGATCTCCCGTCTGCCGCTGCGCATCGATTCCGGCGTGGACCAGCGGCTTGCCGGGCTGTGGTGCGATCTGGCGCTCCTGGCCGGCGAACAGGACCCGGTGGCGGAGTCCGGACTGCGCACGCGCGTGGACAGGCGGGCTCGCCCGACGGTGTGGGCGCGCTCGCTGGAGTGGCTCCTGCTCTGGGGGAGGCAGTTGAGGAGTCTTGACGTGGCATTCACCCTCGCGCTCGCCGGCGAGCACCCCACCGTCCGACAGGCGGTCAGCCGCTGTGCCCGCAGTCCGGTCCTCGGCGTCCAGCTACGTGCCGCCGGGCTGCAGGCCGCGATGAAGTCCGCACGGCCGCTGGAGGATCGGCTACTCGACATCGTCTCCGCCTCGGTCGACGACCGCCGGAGCGACTTCCCGCGACCGCTGGGCGCTCCGTCATCCACCTGGCTCGCCGACCACGGCCTGGAGGGACTCGTGCGGGGTGCCGCCCGCCGCGCGGTTGCCGACTTCGCCGGTTCCATCGGTGATCTCGGTGCCGCCGAGGAAGAGCATCTGACCGCCACACTGCTCGCCGGCCTCGTCCGCGAGTTCACGGCCCTGCCCTCCCTCACACGGCTCGCCGGGGTGCCCGGCCCGCATCTGGGGGTGGGGCACCGCACCGTGACCAAGAAGGAGGAACGGACCAACGGTGCCGACATCGGCGTCGTCGTCGACATACGCGTACCCGGCCGACTCCAGCTGCGGACGGGAGACCTCATCCAGGTGAAGAAGTCCACCGCGCTGACACCAGGCCGCGGCCGCACCGGGCGCGAGGACACCTGGACCGTCAAACGCCGTCAGCTCCATGACCTGCTGGAGCACAGCGCCAGCGCCGTCTACTGGCTGATCCGGGGCAGCGGTGATGTTCTCGTGGTTCCGGCGAAGTTCCTCGCCGCCGTCGAGGGCGCCGCAGCACTCCCCTCCTCCAAGCAGTTCACCGTCGGCCACACGGCCGTCCGGCACACAGCGGTACCCATGGAGCAGTACCTTCCCGATCTGGTCGTGGGCCTGTGGCTCGGCAGCAGCAGTGACCGGACACTCCAGGCGGCGCAGGGCACCGGAAGGACCACACGACCCCGGTTCGCTCTGACGATCGACGTCGTCCTGGAGCCCGGGGAGGGGTGAGCGCCCGACCTCCGCTCACTGTCCTGGGGCACCTCCGGGCAGAACGGACGGCGCATGAACGGAGAAACCCGCCGCCGCAGGGTGAGACGCCGGTGGATACACGCCAAGGAGCCGTTGCCGTATCGATCTTGGTGGACTCGGGTTCGACCGGACAGCCGGGCCGGGTGATCGTGCCCGTCCGTCGGGACCTCGCCGATCGTGAGGTCGCCGCGGGTGGTGGCGGCGTCGACGAAGAGCAGGTCGAGGGAGTGTCGGGCCGGCCGGTCACGCAACGCCCCGATCTGGGACCTCGGTGCGCCGGCGGGCAGCACCCGGTGAAGGATCCGCGGCGTCGGCGGCGCGGCGCGACCAGCACGCTCAAAGGGTCCACCTGCTCCGTATTGGACCTGTTCACCGGGCCGTGACGGCAGCAGGGTGGGCCCATGATCCGTTGCCCCCACAGCGTTCCCACGGCGCGCGTGAAGCATCCCGCTGAGCCAAGACCCGACAAGGAGCCCTCATGACCGGACTCGCCGTACTCGTCCTGTGGATCGTCCTCGTCGTCTGGGCGCTGGAACGCAACCACCGACGCCTGGCCGGCCCGCCCCCCTCGCGGAACGGCACCGCAGGTGTCCGCGACCGGGACGCCGAACGTGTCCGGGCCGAGCTTCGCGCCGCAGCCGACCGGGCCGACCAGGCCGAACAGCGGCCGTTCCCGTAGACACGGGCAGTAGGCGTCGTGGGTGCTTCGCGCGCAGCACCTGCAACCCGGACGACCATGGCGTCCGGGCTCCGGCTGAACGGGTACCTCCGCGCGGGGACTTCGCGCGGTCGGCGGACCGCTCCGGTGATGCGGTCCCGGCAGCCCCGCAGGTCCTCGGGTGACACGTGGCCGTCACCACGGGCCCAGGGCCGGAGCGGTGGTCCATGGCGACCACTCCAGCCGGCCCGATCTCCCGGCCCGGGGCCGAGCGCCCCGTCCGCGGTCATGCCCAGGGAACGGTCCGGCCCCGACCCGTGCCTCCGGGAGTCACCGGCTCCGGCGGGTGCCGGGAAACGGCCGGTGAATCCGCGCTTCCGCCGCGGGGCCGGGCGCGTGGCGGGGGTGTGGGAGCCGGCGGAAAACGCGCTGCTGCTCGGCAGGGACGCCACCGGCAAGCCGCTGACCAGCTCGAACGGCCAGGCGGTGCCGGCCGGAGGCTGTCAGGGCAAGGTGAACACCGATCTCCAGTCGCTCCAGCCCGGTGGACAGGGCTCGGGCAGCGGCGCGTCCCAGCTCGCGGCACAGACCAAGGCCGAGAGCTTCTCCCGCTCGATGACCGATCCGCGGGTGAAGGAGGTCTTCGGGCGCTGGTCGGAGTGCATGCGCGCCGACGGGTTCAGAGCGCCGAACCCGGTCGAGGCCGGAGGGGATCTGCCGTCCGTGAAGCAACCCGAGCCGGACGCCGCGGAGATCCGCATGGCGCAGACCGATGTGGAGTGCAAGGCGCGCACCAACCTGGTCGGGATCTGGTTCGCCGTCGAAGCCGACTACCAGACGGCCGCGATCGCCCAGCAGCCACAGGCGTTCGCGGCGCTCAAGGCCGAGCGTGACGCGCAGGCAGCCCAGCTCGCGCAGCAGATCGCCGGGCTTCGCGGCAGCTGAGCGCGGGATCCGCCGCACGGGCGTCCCCGTCGTTCCGTCAACCGCCTCGTGCCGTCGTGCGACAGCTTCTCTGCACCAAGGCGGTGCGTGCTGGTTCCGGACAACCCCGGGTCACGCCGCGGCTGCGGGGGCACCGCCGACCGCGGCGTGACCGATGAGCCCCGGACGAGCGTCAGAGCGGCTTGATGCGGGCCTTGAGCAGGCAGAACTCATTGCCTTCAGGGTCGGTCAGGACATGCCACTGCTCGTCCCCGGTCTGGCCGATGTCGGCCCGGCGGGCACCGAGCTCCAGAAGGCGTTCGAGCTCGGCGTCCTGGTCGCGGTCGGTGGGGTTGAGGTCAATGTGCAGCCGGGACTTCCCCGGCTCCGGCTCGTCCCGGACGCTGAAGAAGATCGTGGGCTGCGGACCGCCGAACCCTTCCGGCGTCCCGATCTCCACGCAGCCCTCCTCGCGGCCGACCACGACGTAGCCCAGGACCTCGCACCAGAACTGCGCCAACAGTTCGGGATCGCGGCAACCGAGCACCAGCTCACCGATACGACATGCCATGAAGAAACCTGCTCTCAGTCGGCGGGCACCCGGGGCCACGTGCGCAGCTCATGGCCTCCCAGCAGCGAAAACAACTCCGCGACCGTACCGGACGAGGCGAGCGTGGAAAAGATCTTTTCCACGCCGAGGGCCTGCCGGGCGGCCGGACACGGAAGTTGGCCGGGCCGTCGACGTCGAGGGATGGTGCGGGTGGGGCTGCACCACCACCGTGGTGCCGGCCGGTGCCGTTCCGGGAAAGACTGAGTCCATGAGAGACATCGTTTTCACTCGCAGGAGCGGCTGGATCCCGAACGTCGTCCGCGAGGACGGCGAGCTGAAGCTGACGCTCGGCGCCGGGGCCGACGCCAACCACGAACCTCGCACGTTCACGTTCTCGATCGGCGAAGCCCATCTTGCCGTGATCCGGGAGGACCTGGCCAGACACCTGCTGCTGTGGAGTGCGGCCCTCCCGCTGTGCGACGACGCCGGAACCCGGGGCCGGCTCGACGAGAACGCCGCCGTCGCGCTCCTGGACCCGATCCTCCTCGGCGCACCCGCGGACGTCGACGCACTCTTCCGGCGCATCCGGTGGGACAGGAGCCGGCTCATCGCCCACGGGGCCGACATCGGTCTGCTCGAGCGCGGACAGGTATGCGCGGGGATGCACGCGGCGACAGAGACGTCGAACGGCAAGCGGGCCCAGGAGTACCACGCGGACCGCCGTCGCGCCGAGCGCGGAGCGGTACTCGGTCCACTCGACGCCGCGATCCTGAGGTACACGGGCCAGTACCTGCACGGCGGAACCGTTCCCCGACGGATACCCGATGCCGTCGAACCCGCGCTGCTGCCCGAGGTCCTGCGGGTGATCGCCACCGCGGAGCAGGCGTGCGCCGCGCTGCGGATCGGCCGCGATCCGCGACGGGGAAACCGCGCCACCGACAGGCACGACTGGCGTCGGATGGAGACCGCGGTCGACACGGCCGTACGCCGTGCACATCCTGAACTGGTCGATGACGCGGTGCGCACCGTGAGCTTCCTGATGTGCTCGGAGGCCGCGGACCGCTCCAGGAACACCCCCATGGAGGATGACGACGAGGGCGCCGACCACCGCACCGACCTCGACGGGGGTGCGAGGAAGACGGTCCTGTCGTTCACCGACGACAAGGGCGCCGAGAAGAAGTGGCGGCAGGACAGCCCCCGCACTGCCACCGCGGAGTTCTGGGAGTTCGTCGGCGACCGCTCGGCCACGGACAACGAGGTGTTCACCATCGAGGACGAGGAGATGGGCGAAGGGATCCAGCTCCACTTCTACGCGGACTCCGTCGCCCGGGTCACGACGCTGCGCGAGGGGGAAGGCGGGTCGGATCCGGAGTACCGGGTCGAGTACGGCCTGGTCGACGGGATCGGCGGGTACCGGAAGCTGGTGAGCACCTTCGTCCGCGGCGGCTGCGCCGCACTCGAACAGCACGGTCCCTGGATGTCGGACGTCGCCGAGTTCGAGCGCGCGCGTCGGCGACGCGACGCCCGGTAGTCCCGGCCGCAGCCCGCGAACGCGCCGCCGGAAGTACCTGCAGGAGCAGAGGATGACCGGGCCGCGACCGGGCGGTCGGAGCCGCAGGGCCGGTCGGCGGCAGGAGGCAGGCGCGGGGTGGCCGGAACCCGGCGACCGCGGCTGCGGCGCGGCAGTGCGGCGGCCGGCCCGGACGGCGAGCAGCGTGGGAGTGGGACGTTCCCGGCGGCGCAGGCGCAGACACGACGGTCGGCTGTCGGCGTCTCGGCCGGGCCCGCGGTCATGCGTGCACTGGGCTGTGGACTCTTCGTCGGGCGGGCGTGCCGCCCGTCACCGCAGGTGTTCGAATGCCTGGTCGGCGTCGGCCATGGCCTCGGTGTGGACGTCGCGCGCGGCTCGACCGTCAGCGATCTTCTGCCAGTTGGTCCGGGCGAGCACCCGTTGGACTGCGAGTACCTGGGCAGCGCACAGGCGTGCCCGGATGCCTTCGCCGAGTGCGTCCGCCAGTGCTTCCTCGTCTTCGAGCTGGTAGCGCGTGAGCCGTGCCGCCAGGCTCGGTGTGGTGAACACCAGCCGATGGAACGCCACCACCTCGGGGTGGTCGTTGAGGCCGGTGACGGGGTCGAACCGATCGAGGCCGGCCCGGAAGTGGCGGTGCAGCGCAGGCACCGGCTCGATGCCGGACCCGCGGTCACGGACGACGCGCGCCGCCTCGCCCTGGTGGTCCGCGAACCGGTGCAGCACCAGGTCCTCCTTGGTGGGGAAGTACCGGAAGAGGGTCGGCTTGGAGATCTCGACTGCCGCGGCGATGTCGCTGACCGAGACGCGGTCGAAGCCGCGCTCCAGGAACAGCGAGATGGACGCGTCGGCGATGGCATCGCGCGTCCGCGCCTTCTTGCGGGCCCGCAGTCCCGTCGGCTCGTTCATCCGACCACCGTAACATTCATAACCAAGTTGCTTTTTTAACCGAGTAACGTTTTCATGGGCGGCATGAGTCAGACAGACACTCCTCCCGTGCTCGTCACCGGGGCGACGGGCCGGATCGGCCGCGTCGTCATCGACCAACTCCTCGACGCGGGCGTACCGGTCCGCGCCCTCACCCGCCGCCCCGAGGCCGCGGCGACGCTACCGGCGAAGGTCGAGGTCTTCACCGGCGACCTCACCGTGCCCGAGACGCTCGACCCGGCGTTGAACGGTGCCGGTGCGGTCTTCCTCGTCTGGACCGCCCCGCCCCGGACCACCGAGGCCGTCGTCGAGCGGCTGGCGGCCCACGTGCGGCGGGTCGTCTTCCTCTCCTCCCCGCACCGGACACCGCACCCCCTCTTCCAGCAGCCCAATCCCATCGCAGCGATGCACGCCGACATCGAGCGGCTCATCGCGGCCACCGGACTCGAATCGACGGTCATCCGGCCGGGCATGCTCGCATCGAACGCACCGGCCTGGTGGGCGCCCGCGATCCGGGCCGGCGGCGTCGTCCGGTGGCCTTACGGCGCCGCCGAGTCGGCACCGGTCGACGACCGCGACGTCGCAGCCGTCGCGGCGCGGACGCTCCACCGGGACGGACACGTCGGAGGCGACTACGTCCTGACGGGCCCCGAATCGCTGACCCAGGCCGCACAGGTGGGCCTCATCGGCGACGCCCTCGGGCGAAAGATCGACTTCGAGGAGATCACGCCGGACGAGTTCCGAAGCCTGTGGAAGGGCACGGCGCCCGGCCCGGTCGTCGACATGCTGCTCGCCGCGTGGAGCGCGGCCGTCGGACAGCCCGCGTACGTCACCACCGCGGTGGCCGACATCCTGGGGACGCCACCGCGAACGTTTCGCCAGTGGGCCGCCGACCACGCCACCGCGTTCACACAGGGTTCGTAGCCTCGTCGACCGCGCCCGACCGCAGTTCTCGGACCGGCCTCGCACCGGCCTCGCCTCCGGGGCCGCCGGGTGGGAACCGACACCTGGCCGTACCTGGGGAAAAGCGAAGGCCTGAACGCACCGGAAGCCGTCACCCCGTGGGTGACGGCTTTCCCGCGTTCTGTCGCACTGTCGGACCGGGGTGGAAGTCACCGGGCCGCAGGCGGCCCGTCCGGGCCAGGCGGTGACGCCGGGGTCAGGTGTCGGCGGTGGGCGGCTGTCCGGCGTCGTGGCGAAGCTGTTCGTTGATGCGCAGGGCTTCTTCGAGTCGGTCTTCGAGGACGATGATGCGGCAGGCGGCGTCGATGGCGGTGCCCTGGTCGACGAGGTCGCGGGCGCGCATGGCGATGCGTAGTTGGTAGCGGGAGTAGCGGCGGTGGCGGCCGTCGGAGCGTAGCGGGGTGATGAGGCCCTGGTCGCCGAGGGTGCGCAGGAAGCCGGCCGTGGTTCCGGTCATGGCGGCGGCGCGGCCCATGGTGTAGGCGGGGTAGTCGTCGTCGAAGCTGCTGGGGGTGGGGGGCGTGTCGGTCGTCGTCGTCACTGCACCTCTCTTGGTTCCTGGGGAACGCGTCGAGGGGCCCCGGCGCCATTGCGGCTCCGGGGCCCCGAAGGGGAACAACACCATCTACCGGCCTGGGCCGGTCCTCTGTTTCCGCACTGCCCCGGGGGATGGGGCGTGCGGGGATCGCGAATGCGTGACCGGAAACCACCGTCCTTCGTAGCTGAGGGGTCTGCGGTGTCCGCCCGGACTGAACTGCTGCCTCACGGGCCGGGCGATCCTGATGGCGCTTGCGCCCTCCGTTCTTCCTCTGCGTCACTGACATTCCTGCGAACTGCGGTTTCACACGGGTACTGCTGGTACGGCGCACTGCTTCGGCAGCCCTTGACTGCCACCCGGTCCGGCTGCCGGCTCCATCGCCCGTCCTGCTCACGAGCTCGGCGTGGAACCCCGCTGTCCGGACCTCCCCGGCACGCGCGCCCGCAGTCCGGCGCCTTTGCTGGGGTACTGCGTCTGCCGGCGGCGGTACCGCCCGGTGGTGGCCCCTGATCACTGCGGGCCACCGGGCCCGGCCACCGGGCCTGTTGCCGCACTGCACTTCCTTGGCTTCAGGGCCCCGCAACCGTACCGACCTGCGAACTTCCGTCACACTTCCCGCCAGTTCGTGTCTGGTGGGTACCTCTTGACTGCTGGCTACGAGAGAAACACTAACCACAGCCGACATCAATGTCTACTCCCGCCAGAGCAGATTTTTCCGTGTCCGAGGGGAAGGTAGTCTCCGGCCCGAACAGGGACGGACAGACGCCCCGCCCCGGCGCCGCAGAGGTTCCAGGAAGCGGGAGGGAAGACGCCCGATGACGGAAGGGACACCGCCGGCGGTGCCCGTCGCCGGGACCGCCCCTCACACCCCGCGCACGGGGGAGTCCCTGCCGGCGGCCCTCGCCGAAGCCGTGTGGGCGGCGTGGGACCGGTGCACCGACGGGCGGGCGCCCGAGACGGTGACCCGTCCGTGCGGCGGGGAGGCGGATCGCAGCGGCGGTTCGGGGATCAGGCGGAGGGAGGGACGCCGTCAGCCGAGAATCGCGCGCATCTTGTCCTGGAGGTAGTCTCCGGCGCGTACCGGGCTGTGGGGCCTGCGGCCGAGTGGTGCCGGCAGTGAGGTGATCCCGGTGTCGGGCGCGCAGGCGTGGAAGTACACCAGTGAGGTGAGTTCCTCCTGCGGCGCCTCGGGGGGCGGGGGCAGGACGCGGTGGCGGCCGGAGCGCCAGCGGTCTCCGCTCCAGCGGGACATGAGGTCACCGATGTTGACGGTGTAGGCGCCCGGCTCGTAGGGGGCATCCTGCCAGCCCGCCTCCTCGTCGTGGACCTGGAGGCCGCCCTTGCCGGGCTGCCGGTTCAGAAGGGTGACGAGACCGAAGTCGGTGTGCGGTCCGACGCGGAACTGGCCGGGTGCGGCGGTGCCGGTTTCGTGGGCCGCCGGGTACCAGTTGATGGTGAAGTCCCAGTGCGGGCGGGCGGTGTGACGGGTGAAGAAGTCGGCCGGCCGGCGCAGCGCCGTCGCCATGACGGCGAGGAGCGTGTCGGCCAGGGTGCGCATCCGGGCGGTGTATGCCGTGACGAGCGGGTGCAGGGTGGGGACTTCGTCGGGCCAGTGGCCGGGTGTCTGCTGCGGGACGCCGGGGCGTGCGGAGGAGTCGACGGCGCACGACCAGACCTCCAGCAGGTCCGGCGGGGTGAGGGTGCCCTCGGACCTGGCGGTGGTCACCCGTTCCCGGCCGATCCAGCCGCGCCGGTTCTGGTCGTAGGGCCTCTTGACGGGCTGGGGCAAGTGGAAGAAGTCGTTCGCCGCGGCGCGTACGCGGCCCGGGAGTTCCGGTTCGATGCCGTGCCCGGTCACCAGGAGGAAGCCGCTGGACCGCAGGGAGCGGTCGACCCGGGCGGCGAGCCGCTCCCGGTCCGCACTCTGGTCGGACGTCCAGCGGCTGAGGTCGATGAGCGGAATCGGGGAAGTGGCCACGGGTGGATCCTCCGTGAGGTCGATGGACGGGGCAGGGGTGTCAGTGGGGCCGGGGGCGGTCGGTGGGAGCGGGCGTTCCCGGTGCGGCCCGGGGCCTCGGCGCACGCTCCGACCAAGGCCGCCACCCACCGGACGGACGGCGACCCGGTCACCATCCAGGTCCCTCCCGCTACGGCTCAAGCCGTACGCTTGAAAACGGGACCATCCGGCGAGGAACCGAGGTGTACCGGTGGATCGCGACACCGTCGACGAGCTCGACCAGCACCTGCTCCGGGCTCTCCAACTCGACGGCCGCGCGCCCTTCAGCCGCATCGCGCGAGACCGCGAGGTGTCCGAACGCACCGTTGCCCGCCGCTACCGGCGACTACGCGGCCTCGGCCTGCGCATCATCGGCCGGCCCGTCTCCTCCCGTCTGGGCCTGAGCCGCTGGCTGTTGCGCCTGCACTGCGCCCCGGACGCCGCCGGAACCGTCGCCGGAGCCCTCGCCCGCCGTTCCGACACCAGCTGGGTCACCATCGCCTCGGACGGCACCGAGCTCTACTGCGCGCTCGACGCCCGTTCGGCTGAGGAACTCAACGCACTGCTCCTGGAGAAGCTCCCCCGCACCCCGCGGGTGCTCTCCGTCAGCGCGCACTGCATGATGCGCGTCTTCCTCGGGGCAACGAGCACCTGGCACGCCACCCGGTTCGGGCCACAGGGCACCGCGGCCGCGGTGCCCTCCCCTGCGCCCTGCGCCACCCCGCTCGACCTGGACACAACCGATCACATCCTGTTCAGGGAGCTGGCCCGCGACGGCCGCGCGTCGCTGCCCGAACTCGCCGCGGCCGCCCGCCGCTCCCCCTCCAGCATCCAACGCCACCTCGACCGCCTCCGCGGCGCGGGCGCCCTGAACCTCTCGGTCGACTTCGACCCGCGGCTCCTCGGCTACCGGACGGCCACCCGGATCTGGCTGAACGTCGCGCCGGCGCACCTGCGCATCGTGGGGGAAACCCTCGCCACCCATGCGCAGATCGCTTTCGCCGCGGCCACCACCGGCACGTCCAACCTGGTTGCCAGCGGCATCTTCCGCGACCCGGCCGACCTGTACGACTACATCGACCGGCGTATCAGCCCACTCCCCGGGCTCCGGCACATCGAGACCGCCGTGACCTTGTGGGAAGTCAAGCGCCTCGCCCCCGTGCCGACTTGAGCGCGCCGTCCGCGCCGCCGCCCGGTTCGTCCGGGTGGGGTTGCAGTTGCGTCTCCGTTCAGTTTTGGCGTGGGTACGAATTGAGCAGTGGTCCGGGATGGTGGAGGCAACTACTCGCGCGACGGGGGAAGTTGCCATGGAAGACGGTCTGGGGCCGGAAGCGGCCGTGGTGGCGGCGCTGCTCGGCGACGGAGCGCATCAGGCGGTGGCGGACGTGGTGCGGGCCCGGCTGCGGATGATGCCGGAGGGATCGCAGGCGCTCGCCGCCGCCGCGTCGGACCCGCAGGACCCGAAGGCGCGAACGCTGCTGACCGCGGCCGTCGCCCGACTGCTGGCCTCCGACGTGGCGTTCGCGCAGTACCTGGCCACCACGGAACTCGGGAAGCCCTCCGCGTCACCCTCCGGCCCGCAGACCGTCCAGCTGCGGACGGGTAGGGCCGGCGCACCACCGGCGAAGAACCCCCGCACCGTGCAACTGCGGACCGGCCCACGGCCAGAGGGCCCCGCCACCGTTCAGCTGCGGATGGGCCCGGACGCCGCCCGTGCCCGGCTGCTCGCCGGGCGGCGGAGCAGCGCCGGCATCGTGGTGGCGCTCGCCCTGGTCCTGATCACCTCTCTGGTGGCGCTCGGCATCCACCTGAGTTCGCGCCCGCTGCTGAAGCCCGGTGGGCCCGGCCTGGCACACGCCGCGCAGCCGCTTCGGGACCCGTCGCTGCTCCGAGCGGTGCTGCCCGGCGAGGGCGCGATGCCGATCGGCTGGCGGGTGCAGCGAGCGCCGGAGTCGGGGACGGGTCCCGGGAACGGGACGGGTGCCGGGAGCGGGACGGGTGTGGGCACCGCCGGCCCGCTCCCCTGCCTGCCTCCGGACGCCTGCGACCTCCAACTCGCCTACGCCACGGTAACGTTCGCCTCGGCCTCGGCGCAGACCGTCGAGTTCACCGCGGCCGCCTTCACCTCCCCCGAGACCGCCGCCCGCGCCTTCGACGCCATGCTCGAAAGCACCCCCGGCGAGCAGCCGACGGCGGCCGTCCCCCGGAGCGGCGACCAGAGCGCCCTCCGCATCCAGGGCAGCGGCACGGCGGTCGCGCTGGTCCGGGTCGGCAGCACGCTGCTCCTCGTGCGCGGCCAGGGGCCGGGCGCCGGCCTCACCGCGCCCGGACTCACCCTCCTCACCCAGCTGTTCGCCGAACGCGCCCGGCAGGCGCAGGACGGCCTCACCCCCGACACCTCCGCCCGGGGGACGGCCGGCTGAGGCCCGGCCCGGCGGTCAGGGCTTGCCGACGGTCAGGGCTTGTCGACGTAGGCGGGAACGGCCGCCACCCGGCCGCTGCCGTTCCCGACGCCGGTGAGCGACTCGCGGAGCGGACGTACAGCCGCTCCGCGTCCGGGCAGAGGATCAGCACCGGTTCCCGGAGGAACCCCTCCCTTCCGCGCCCGTCCGCGGCGAGCCTCCGACACCGACCGGACGCGCGACGGCGGGGACCCGACGCAGGAGCGACGGAACCTCGACGCCGCCGGCGCTGCGCGACGACGCGGGCGCCCTCGCCGACCGCGACCTGCTGCGCCTCCTCCGGCGGTGCACGACGTGGCGCGGGCCGGGCGGCGGGCGGCGGGCCGCAGACGGCGACGGACTTGCCTGGACAGGAAATACTTCGGCTCGCGCCCGCCAATGATCGCCGACTTCGCGGTGCGTCTACCGCAAGATTTCCTGCCGCGGGGACGCAAGAGCAGCCGCCCGGTCCGCCCCGCCCGGCCGAAGGCGCTCACGGGAGACCCAGCTGCGCGGCCGCGCGCGGGGAACCGGACCGGGACAATCGGGGCATCGGACGGGCACGTAGACTTGCCGCTCGTGGTGGATACCCAGTACGAAGACCTGTTGAAGCACGTGCTCACCGCCGGGACGGCCAAGACCGACCGGACGGGCACCGGTACCCGGAGCGTCTTCGGGCACCAACTGCGCTACGACCTCACCCAGGGGTTCCCGCTGGTCACCACCAAGAAGGTGCACCTGAAGTCCGTGGTGTACGAGCTCCTGTGGTTCCTGCGCGGCGACTCCAACGTCGGCTGGCTGCGCGAGCACGGCGTGACCATCTGGGACGAGTGGGCCGACCGCGACGGTGATCTCGGTCCCGTCTACGGCGTGCAGTGGCGCAGCTGGCCGAGCCCCGACGGTCGGCACATCGACCAGATCGGCCGGGTCCTCGACACCCTGCGCAGCGACCCGGACTCCCGCCGGATGATCGTCTCGGCCTGGAACGTCGGCGAGCTGGACGCGATGGCGCTCGCCCCGTGCCACGCGCTGTTCCAGTTCTACGTGGCCGACGGCAGGCTCTCCTGCCAGCTCTACCAGCGCAGTGCCGACCTGTTCCTCGGGGTTCCGTTCAACATCGCGAGCTACGCCCTGCTGACCCACATGGTCGCCCAGCAGGCGGGCCTCGCGCCGGGGGAGTTCATCTGGACCGGCGGTGACTGCCACATCTACGACAACCACGTGGAGCAGGTGACCGAACAGCTCACCCGCACGCCGTTCGACTTCCCCGCGCTGCGCCTTCGGCAGGCCGAGTCGCTCTTCGACTACGCCTACTCCGACGTGGACGTGGTCGATTACCGGCACCACCCGGCCATCAAGGCACCGGTCGCGGTATGAGGATCGGACTGATCTGGGCCCAGACCCCGGACGGCGTGATCGGCGCGGACAACACGATGCCTTGGCACCTGCCCGAGGACCTCGAACACTTCAAGGCGACCACTCTCGGGCACCCCGTGGTGATGGGCCGCCGCACCTGGGAGTCGCTCCCGCCGCGGTTCCGCCCGCTCCCCGGCCGGCGCAACATCGTGGTCACCCGCGACCCGCAGTGGGCCTCGGACGGCGCCGACCGCGCCGGCTCCCTCGACGAGGCCCTGCGACTGGCCGCCGAGGCGGCCGGGGCGGGCCCGGCCGCCGAGGCCTGGGTGATCGGCGGCGGGCAGCTCTACCGCTCGGCCATCGACCGGGCCGACACCCTTTCGGTGACCGAGATCGACCTGTCGGTCGAGGGCGACACCCACGCCCCGGCCGTCGGTCCCGCGTGGGCCGTCAGCGAGGACCTCGGCCCGCGGACCTCGACGTCCGGCCTGCGCTACCGCATCCGCACCTACGCGCGCCGCGGCACCGCGGGCTGACCGCCCGGCGGCCGGCCGCGCGGCGCCCCGGCGGTTCGCCGTCCGTGCCTGCTCGTGCCCGTTCATGGCTGCTCATGCCTGCCGGCGTCTGCCCGTGCCCGCCCGCGCCTGTCAGCCGATCTCGGCCCGCCAGCCGTCGACGACGGCGACCAGGAGCACGTCGACGACCGCTCCCCCGCACTCCGTCGTGCCCGGCTGGTCCAGCGACCTGCGGACCTCGGCGGCCGGCGCCTCCGGGAGGAGGAGCGCGGCGCCCGCCCGCGCAACGGCCGCCGCGGCCGCTTCCCGGCGCCGGACGGTCCACTCCCCGAAGTCCTCCGCCGTGGCCGGCGAGGCGGTGGCGGGCAGGTCGAACCCCGCGCGGCGCCCGCCCGCGAGTACGACCTCCAGAACCAAGTGCCCTCCCAGCGCCCTCACGAAGGCGAGCACCGCACCCGCGGACGTCTCCCGGCCCGTCTCCAACGCCGCCACCACCTGCGCGTCCACGCCCATGGCGCGGGCGAGGTCCGGGACGCCGGTGCCGGTCAGGCGGCGCAGTCCGGCGAGGATCCGACCGCGGTTCTCCGCGACCAGGCGCTCCGCCGCCCGGACGACCCGCTCCGCGTCGCCCGGTCGCGGGTGGAACTCCGCGAGGAACTCGGCGTCGTCGCCGTAGTTCCCGGGCTCCGTCATCGGTCCGTCCGCTCCTCCGTCCGCCGGAGGTACCGGCGGTAGCGCTCCTCCGCCAGCGGGATCGCCGTGCGGTACCAGGACTGCCAGCGGCCCCGCTTGTCACCGGCGACCAGGACCACGATACGGCGCCCCGGGTCCAGGACGAACAGGAGCCTGACCTCGGTGCCGCCCGACGACCCGGGCCGCAGCTCCTTGAGGTTGGGAATCCCCGAGTGCCGGATCCGGTCCACCAGGGGCCGGCCGAGAGCGGGGCCCACGCGGCGCAGGGCGGTGATCGCGGCGGCGACCTGGTCGAGCGACACCCGGTCGGTGCGCCGCAGCCCGTGCAGCCACTCCCTGACCTCGGGCTCCAGGACCAGACGGTATGTATACGGCTCATTCGGCAACAAGTCTTCCTTCGCCTTCCCGACATACGACCCATTGCCTGGCGCCAGCCTACCGGGGCGCGGATCTCACGCATGACGGAACGTCGGAATCTCTCCCGATCAGACAGATCCGGTCCGGGGCGAGCGCGACCCGCGCGACACTCCCGGGCGGGCCGCCCCCGCCGACACCCCGAAACACTCCACGCACCACGGGAGCCCGCCAGGAACCCGCCGGAGAGGGACGCCTCGACGGGCGCCCGCTCCCTGGAGGGGGCGGCTACACCTCTGGCGCAATTTCGTATAGCACATATGGGCCCACCGGCTCAGCGTGGCCCGCGACTTGACCATGCGTCAGTGCCGACCGGTGGGTAACGGCCGCACGGTCAGACCCGGGTGCCCCAGCGACCGCCCGCAACCCTGCCCGCGCCCACCGCAACCCGCGGAGGGGTCCGGACGGTCCCATGGGCGCGTCTGACGAATCCCGCCGGGCAGGCGACGTGAATCGTCAGACGACCGGAACCGCCCGACCCCCAGGCCGAACCTCAGGAAAGACGACTATCCGGTACAACGGCATCCACCCGATACGGCCCGCCCACCAGGCCGCGCCGCTGCTCCCCGCGCCTGTGGGGGTCGGTCGGAGGCCGCGGCGCAGGAGGCCCGAAACACCCCGTCCTCCCTGCGAGCGCGTTGGTGGGTAGCGACCAGTAGGACCGCGAGCACCGCCGCTTCTGTCGGCAGACGCAGGAGCCTGACCAGAGCACCCGGCAGAACACCGCTCCCGCGGTTGGGTCCGTCCGGGCCCGTGGTCAGCGGGCGGACCAGACCGGGCAGTCGGCCGTGTGGCGTGTCAGCACCATCACGGTCCCGCCGTCCGTGACCTGCCGGTCGCGCGTGACCGTGCAGCACGCCACCAGTACCGGAGGCATCGCCCGGACGACTGCAGGAGTCTCGTCCCGGTCCGGCAGCGCGGTGCGCGGCCACGCGGGCTCCACAACCCGCGGCCCGGGCCGGCGAAGGGAAGCCCGGCGGTCGGCCTGCCCGATGGGCACCCCGAGAGCTCGGGCGCGGGCGTGCAGACGGCGGCGATCGCGGCGTTCGGACATGGTGACACCCTGCACCCTCCCACCCCCTCCGCGCCAACGGCCTGGCAGGCGCCTCCGGATCGGCCCACCAACGGGGCACCCGAACCGGCTCGTCCGTCAGGCCGGTCTGCGGGTGCCGTCTCGGCCCCGGGCGGGGCGGCCCGGGCACTTTCGGCCGGGTGCCCGGGCGACAGGAGAACGAGCAATAGTCAAGACCTGCGGGTGAGGCAGTGAGCCTGTTCAGCCTCCATGGGCTGCGGGGCAGTGCGCTGCGACCCAGGTAGCGGTGATGTCGTTGCAGGTGACGATGACCGACCCGGGCCTGAAGGCCATCTCGTGAGTGCAGCCCCGGTCGTGCGGAAGGATCTCGTCCAGGATCAGCGTGCCGAGGTTGGCCCAGGTCGAGGGCTCGTTCGGGGTGCTGATCTGGACGGCTGTCACCCCCGCATGACGAATGACCAGGTCCTCCTCGTGCCTCCAACAGTTGTGACGGAGGCGGAGGTCGAGGGCTTGACCCTTCTGGAAGAAGATCACCTGGTGGAGCGTCATGTCCTTGACGCAGCGCCGCCCGGCGAAGTCGTAGTGGCTCGGGTCGGTGGCAAACGCTCTGGCGCCCGGGGGCAGGTTGGTGCTCGGCGCAGGCAGAAGCTCAAGGTAGGGGCCGGGGTCGAGGACCCCGGTCAGTTCGCCGACTCGGGCATCGAGATCGACATACTTCATTGCTCACTCCTGCGATGGTCCGGCGGACCGCCTTGGGCGACCTCAGGGTGACATGCCGACTCGTGGCGCCGCTCAGGCATTTCCACCGTTCGTCGACCTCGTCCGCCTCAGCGACCTGTCGCAGCTCCTCGGGGGAGGCGCGAAGCAGACGTGCTCGTCTGGGTTCTGCAGGATGTCGTGGAGGGTCACATGGCCTGCTCCTCGCGCTCGACCAGGACGCCGTTCTCGAACCGCGCACCGGTGCGGACCAGGGACACCAGGTCGGCGCCGGTGATCGCGCGCGATCTGGCCTGAGCCGACTCGACCAGCTTGAACACCATCGCGAGCAGCGCGGCCACGGGGCTGCCGACACCGCGGGTGACCTTGGTTCGGGGTTGACGGTGGAGAACGTCGACTCGATGGGGTTGGTGGTCCGCAGGTGGATCCGGTGCTCGGCGGGGAAGTCGTAGAACGCGAGGAGTCCGTCCCGGTCGTCGGTGATCTTCGCGACGGCCTTCGGGAACTTGGCTCCATAGGTCCTCTCGAACACCTCGATCGCCTTTTCGGCATGGGTGCGGGACTCCGCGTTGCAGATCTCCTGCATGGCCTTCGTCGCGCCGGGCTGTGCCGACTTTCGGCAGACGGTTCGAGACATTCCGGGCCTTGTGAACCCAGCACCCCTGTGGCCGCGCGGCCGGGAACGCCTCGGCGAGCGCCTGCCGAAGGCCCATGGCGCCGTCGCCGACCATCGGCTCGGGGTCGCGCATGCCACGTCGGCGGCAGTCGCGCAGCGGGTCGGCCCACGACTCGGTGAACTCCGCAGGCCCTCGGCCAGGGCGATCAACTTCTTCGTGCCGTCCGGGCGGACGCCGTTACTGCTCCGGCGGTACAGCTGGAGCAGGAAGTTCGAGAACTCGGGCGAGGGCGGCGGTGACGGGATCGCGGTAGCCGGGCGGCAGGTTCCGGCGCGCCCAGTCGGCGGTCAGCGAGAGGAAGTCGACCATGTCGCGTTCGGCACCGGCGAGCAGGTGGCGGAGTTCGGTGACGGACAGTTTGATCATCGGGCTGTCTCTCTGCTCGGCGTTGACCGTCAGCCGGACGGTGTCGCCGAAGCGCTCTGCGAGCGGTGACACGGGGTCGTGGCCAAAGCCGAGCAGGTCGCCGCCATCGACGAGCCGGTGCCAGTCGCGCCAGTCCTCCAGCCCGTCGCAGCAGCCCGGCAGGAAGGTGATGCTGGCGGACTCGTCGGCGACCCGCAGCCCGCCGGCCGCGAAGAGGGTCTCGAAGGTCAGCAGTCCGTGGAGGAACGAACCGAGTGGGTCGGCAGGCCGGGGCGGGCGGCGGGGGCCGCCGAGGTCACCATCGGGATCGATGTCGTTGCAGCTGGCGATGCGCATCACCGCCGTCCCGATCTCGGCCGCCGAAAGCTCACCGCTCAGGGACAGGAAGCCGAACGGCTCGATCTCGGCGACGGGCCAGAGGTCGAAACCGCCAGGAGCATAGATCTCAAGGACAGGCTGCATCACGATCACCCGGCGAAGTGTCCCGCACCGCCCGCCTGCGGCGCCTTCCGATTACGCAGGGCACCTCGCCTCCGCCGACCCTGAACCGGTATGGGACTGAGCACCTCCGCCTGTACCGCCCTGGGCAGGTACAGATGTACGCCGACACCCCTCCCTGTTGCTTACTGAACGCTCCGCCTCGCCAGCCGCTGAACGCTCCGGCGGGTCTCAGACCCGCGAGGGTGCCAACCATCGTTCTGCGCGGCTCTGCTTGTCGAAGTCTCCAGAGCGGCGGGTGACGGCCGCCAGCAGTCGGGCGCGCAGTGGCTCGAGGACGTCGGGTGGCTCCGGGCTCGCCCCGCGTTGCTCAAGGCCGTCGCACGCGAACCACCACGCTCACCTGCTCGCCGCCATCGTCGGGCTCGGCGGTGAGCTGGAGCTCCCGGCCACCCGCAACGGGCGCTTCAGGGGTGCGGTCGTCCCGGAGGACTGCGCGGTCAGCGCCGGCCGCCGCCGATGCGGCGGTCGTCGGCCAACGCGGTCAGCGGGCCGTACTCGCAGGCAAGCTCGTTCCACGTCACAACCTCGCCACAGCGGGCCGGGAAATCCTTCGGATTGAACTCGGGCATGGTCCAGGTGCCGGTACCCCGGTCCCGCAGCCACAGGTCCCCGTCACCGTCGACCACAGTCGGCGGGACCGGTACGGGCTCGGCCTGATCGATGGGCTCCCAGGTGACCCGGCCCGGATGAGAAACGCGGCGCAGCTCTGTGGTGGCCAGCCGCGCGGCCAAGTCACGGGTGGACTCCTCGGCCTCCTTGACCGACGCGAGTCGGAATGCGTCGTCGAGTACGGGCAGGGCTGGATTCTTGCTGCGCTTTGAACTCATACGCTGACTTACCTCCGGTGGGGGGCGTCACATCCGTTATGGCACCCCGTAGAGGAACACGGTATCCGAAGCGGGAGCCGAGTCGGCTACGACCACTGTCCAGGTGGGGGCGCGGGAAGACAGCAGGCGGTGGGGTAGGTGGTGAGCTGCTCAGAAGGCGAGTCCGTCGGGGGCCAGGGGCGCCGGGCCAGCGCGGGTGCGGGCTCGGTCTCGCCGGGCGGCTGGCGAAGGTCCGAGCCCTGCTCGACCGGAAGAAACCCGGCGGCCACCCTACTGGGCGGGCACGGGAGCGTCGGTGGCGGGCTCGGAGAAGGCGGGCAGCGAGAGGCTGCGACGGGCGGTCATGATTTCCCAGCCTGGCAGCTCCGGGTCACCAGGCGGGGCCGGTGCACCCGTCCCAACCCTGCCCCAGCACATCGCGAAGCGCTCCCACCAGGCGAAACGGGGTGGGACGGTCTGAGGACAGTCCCACCCCGGCGCCCCCCGAGCGCAGCGTCAGGCGGTGGCCTTGAGGTCGCGGGTGCATAGATGGGCGGTGGGGCAGGCCGGGCAGCCGCGCACATCGACCAGGCCGGCGACCGCGTCGGAAAGCTCCTGGGCGCGCTCGGCGGAGCCGACGTGGTTGCCCAGCAGGGTGAGCCCGAGGTCGTCCTCCCTGCGGGTGCGGAGAGCGGCAACCGGGTTGCCTGTCGGGTTGGCGGCGATGGGGTCGTCTTCGCGCGGGCGGAGGCTGGCCGCGGTGGGTGAGGTCGATCGGGACGCCGTCCCAGCTTTCCCTCTACAAGAGGGTCACCCGGCCGCGGCGACACGTGCGTGCCTGGTTCTTCCCGCCGGGGCGGGGGTCGGCCGGTCTTCGGTGGCAACACCGACGCCCGCGGGAAGTTCCCCGGTCGAGCGGGGGTCGGCTGCTGCCTGGCGCCCGTATCCAGCGCCATGGCGCTACCGTTGGCGGGACGTCCAGAACCGCTCCACCCGCAGGCCGAGTCCCAGGAAAGACGACCATCCGGTACGACAGCATCTACCCGATATGACCGAATCAACGAATCATGCACGGAACCAGCTTCCCGGGCCGTAGAGTCACTGGTCAGAGAGTCTGCTCCCCGCGCCTGCGGGGGTGATCCCGCTGAGCGTTGACCTGGAGACGACGGGCCTGGCTGCTCCCCGCGCCTGCGGGGGTGATCCCTACAGGCCGAGCAGCTGAACTCGCCGTCAGCGCTGCTCCCCGCGCCTGCGGGGGTGATCCCGGCGCCCGACACGGCCGGTGTCGGCCCGACAGCTGCTCCCCGCGCCTGCGGGGGTGATCCCGGCGGCCGGGCGCTGGCGACGGTGAGCCGCCACTCCGTTGTCCCTGGGGCCCCGAGGACGCGATTCACTACGACGCCCCGGTTGAGTGACCGACACCAGGACCGCGAACAGGCCCACTTGCCAGGTCGCCGTCGTCCGGTTCCCGAGGGTCTCGTCCGGCGGCGTCCACATCGCCGTGCCCCGGACCGGCCGGGACACGACGAGCACGGTGCTGAGCAGGATGCCGCCGCGGCGAGCGTGGGCCGGCCGAGGGCGAGGCCGACGCCCCTCCCCGCACCGGAAGCTGACGCCGTCTCTACCGCACCGGCCGCAGCGGCCACAGGGCCCGGGGCCCTGCGCTGCTACGACCCGTCCCACCTGCGGATCGATCGAATTGTGACGCGGACACGTCCATTTGCTGCGGGGGTATTTCGTCTTCGTGTCCAAATGCCCTGATCTCTGGTGCCACGTGTCGCTCGCACACAGACTGGCCTCTGCACGGTCGTGCAACCACTCCCTGGATCGGAAGAGTTCCACCCGCATGCCTAGCTCCCCCAGACCCGCTACTCCCCAGCCGCACCCGCCGCATCCGGTGGGGAGGTGGCGTCCGTGCTCCGGTACGTGACACGCAGGGCGGCGGGCTGGCTCCTGGTCATCGCCGTGGCCACCAACGCCACGTACTTCCTGGCCAGTTGGTTCCTCGACCCGCGCTCGAACTTCAAGGAGCTGCGCCCGGTCCGCACCGAGGAGCAGATCTCCCGGGCCTTGGCCCCCTACAACCTCGATCCGCACGAGCCGCTGTTCCACCGCTGGTGGGACTGGCTGACCGGTGTGGTCCTGCGCTTCGACTGGGGCCGCTCCCCGGTCGGGGTCCAGGTGAACGGGGAGATCGGCTACCGCTCCCTGGTCAGCGCCGAACTGGTGATCGGCGCGACGGTCCTGTCCGTCGTCGTCGGTGTCTCGCTCGCCGTCCACACCGCCTCGCGCCAGTACGGCTGGCGGGACCGGGCCGCCCAGGCCCTGTCCATGGCGCTCTTCAACGTCCCGGTGTCGATCGCCGCCCTCGCTCTGGTGTTCCTCGCCATCCGGCTGAACGAACAGGCGGGTTGGCACTTCCTGTACGTCGCAGGGGAGAAGTCGCCCGACGTGGAAGGGTTCTGGGCGACGATCGGTGACCGGCTGGCGCACCTGATCCTGCCGACGCTGACACTCACCCTGACGGGGTACGTGGGCTACCACCTCACCCAGCGCTCCCTCCTGCTGGACGTCATCGGATCCGACTTCGTGCGCACCGCCCGGGCCACCGGGCTCACCCGCGCCCAGGCGATCCGCCGACACGCCCTGCGCACGGCCCTGATCCCCACCGCCCAGTCCGTGGCCTTCAGCATCCCCGCCGCCTTCACCGGCGCGGTCCTCACAGAGACGATCTTCGGCTGGAACGGCATGGGCCAGTACTTCATCCAGACCATCAACAAGAACGACGTGCACGGCACCGTGGCCACCGCCGCCTTCGCCGCCGCCCTGACCGCGGTCGGCGCGATCCTCGCTGACATCACCACCGTTCTCCTCGACCCGAGGGTGCGGGTCAGCTGAGATGGGCACCCCGATGAGTCCCGACGCGACCTCCGAAAGCGTCCTCGCCACCGCCACCGCCGCCACCACGGCCCCCGCCACCGGGGCTGCCCCCGGGCCGACCGCCGACCCGCCGCCCACCGAGCACGACGGGCGCTACCTGGGACGGCACCGCCTCTACCTCCGCCGCTTCCTGCGCAACCGGATCGCCGTCGCCGGCGTCGTGATCTTCCTGCTGCTCGTGCTGTTCAGCGCGTTCGGCGACCTGTTCACCCCGCACGGCTACGCGGACGCCGACTTCTCGGCCCTGACCCAGGCCCCCGGTGCCGAGCACTGGTTCGGCACCAATCAGGGCGGCAACGACATCTACGCCGCCGCCGTGCACGGCCTCCAGCGCTCGCTGACGATCGCGGTGAGCGTGTCCCTGCTGACCGTCGCCATCTCCGCGGTCGTGGGCGCGGGCGCCGCCTACTTCGGCGGGCGGGTGGAGAAGGCCACCCTCGCCCTCATCCACTTCCTGCTGATCGTGCCCTCCTTCCTCATCCTCGCCCTGGTCTCGCACCGGCTGGCCGGCGACTGGCGGGTCCTCATCCTCGTCCTGACGGTGTTCGGCTGGATGTCCACCGCCCGCGTGGTCTGGTCGGTGTCGACGTCCCTGCGCGAGCGCGACTACGTGCTCGCCGCGGAGTTCATGGGCGTGCGCCCCCTGCGCATCGTCGTGCGCCACATCATTCCCAACCTGGGCTCCCTGCTCATCGTCAACCTCACCCTGGGCGTGGTCTCCACCGTGCTCAGCGAGACCGCCCTGTCCTTCCTCGGCTTCGGCGTGCAGACCCCCGACGTGTCACTGGGCACGATGCTCGCCGACGGCGCGGGCACCATCACCAGCGCCCCCTGGCTCTTCGCCTTCCCCGCCGGGCTGACCGTGCTCCTCACCGTCTCGATGACCTTCGTCGGCGACGGCCTGCGCGACGCCCTCGACCCCACATCCACCGGCGCGGCAGGAGGCCGACGATGACCCTCGCACCCGCCCGCCCCACCGGGCCCGCGGCCGGGCCCGCCGAGCCCGTACCCGTCCTGTCCGTTCGCGACCTGCGCGTCTCCTTCCCCTCCGAGGCCGGACCGGTGGAGGCCGTACGCGGCATCGACTTCGACCTCCTGCCCGGGCGTACCCTCGGCATCGTCGGCGAGTCCGGCTCCGGCAAGTCCGCCACCGCCCTCGCCGTCATGGGCCTGCTGCCGCCCACCGCACACCTCAGCGGCCGGATCCTGCTGGGCGGCCGCGACCTGGCGGCGATGGACGACCGGGAGATCTCCCGGGTGCGCGGCAAGGACATCGGCATGGTCTTCCAGGACCCGATGTCCGCGCTCACGCCCATCTTCAGCGTCGGCCGGCTGCTCTCCCAGGCCCTGCGCGTGCACCGGGAGCTGTCCACGAAGGACGCCTGGGAGCAGGCGGTGGAACTGCTCGACCTGGTCGGCATCCCCGACCCGCGCGAACGCGCCAAGTCGTTCCCGCACGAGTTCTCCGGCGGCATGCGCCAACGCGTCGTCATCGCCCTGGCCATCGCCAACAAGCCCTCGGTCCTCGTCGCCGACGAGCCCACCACGGCGCTCGACGTCACCGTCCAGGCCCAGATCCTCGACGTGCTGCGCCTGGCCCAGCGCGAGACCGGCGCAGCTCTCGTCCTGATCACCCATGACCTGGGCGTGGTGGCCGGCCACGCCGACGACGTCGCCGTCATGTACGCCGGACGGATCGTCGAGCACGCGGGCGTCGACGAGCTCTTCCGCCGGCCCACGATGCCCTACACCGCCCGTCTGCTGGCCAGCGTCCCCACCGTGGACAGCGGCGTCCACCGGCCCCTGATCCCGGTCGGCGGCGAGCCGCCCTCGCTGGCCGCCCTGCCCGCCGGATGCCCCTTCGCGCCCCGCTGCGCGGTGGCCCAGGACGTGTGCCGCACCACCGAACCGGACCTGACCACACCGGACCTGACCGCACCGGCCGGGCAGCCCGGACGGGTCGCCTGCCACCGCGCGCAGGAGATCGCCGACGGAAGCCTCGACCCGGCCGCGGGCGCCGTGCCCGTGCCTGCGGCCCGCGCCGGGGAGCGGACCGCCGGCGAAGTGGTCCTGCGCGTCGAGGACCTGGTCAAGACGTTCCCCGTCACCAAGGGAGCCGTCCTCAGGCGCCGGGTGGGGACCCTGCACGCGGTCAACCACGTCAGCTTCGAACTGCGCGCCGGCGAAACCCTGGGTCTGGTCGGGGAGTCCGGCAGCGGCAAGACCACCACGCTGCGCGAGGTCCTGCGACTGCGCGCCCCCGAGGGCGGCCGCATCGAGGTGGCCGGCACCGACGTCGCCACGCTGCGGTCGGCCGCCCAGGTGCGCGAGCTGCGGCGCGACATCCAGATCGTCCTCCAGGATCCGACGGACGCCCTGGACCCCCGGCTGACCGTCTTCGACCTGCTGGCCGAACCGCTCCGGGCCGCCGGCGCCGACCGGACGGCCGTCCGGGCCCGGGTCACCCGGCTCCTGGACCTGGTGAGCCTGGACCGCGCCATGGGCGACCGCTTCCCCGCCGCCCTGTCCGGCGGCCAGCGCCAGCGGGTCGGCATCGCCCGCGCCCTGGCCCGCGAGCCGAGGCTGCTGGTCCTGGACGAGCCGCTGTCCGCCCTGGACGTCTCCGTGCAGGCCGAGATCATCAACCTGCTCGCCCGACTGAAGCGCGAACTGGGCCTGGCCTACCTCGTGGTGGCGCACGACCTGGCCGTGGTGCGCTACTTCTCCGACCGCATCGCCGTGATGTACCTCGGACACATCGTCGAGTCCGGCGCCACCGAGGAGATCTTCGCCCGGCCCCGGCACCCGTACACGAAGGCCCTGCTGTCGGCGATCCCGCTGCCCGACCCGGAGCGCGAACGCCACCGCGAGCGCATCGTCCTCGCGGGCGAGCAGCCCAGCGCCGCCAGGCTGCCGGAGGGCTGCGTGTTCGTCGACCGCTGCCCGCTCTACCGAGTTTCCGACCAGAGCGTACAGACGCGCTGCCGCACCGAACGGCCGGCCACCGCCGGGACCCCGGACGGCTCCGACCACCAGTACGCCTGCCACGCGGTCTGACACCCGCGCCGCCCCACCCCTTCACACCGATCCCACAAGGACACCCCATGCGTAGGAAGCTCACCCTGCCCCTCGCGCTCGTCGCGGCCGTCGCGGTCGCCGCCACCGCGTGCTCCTCCTCGTCCTCCTCCGGGCCGGACGCCAAGGAGACCGCCAAGGACACGGCCAAGGTCGCGTCCTCGGTCACCGACTACAACCCCCAGCCGTACGAGAACATCAAGGACGGCGGCACCTACACCACCGCGGGCACCTTCGACGAGCAGGGCAACCCCTTCAACGTCAACGGCACCCTGAACACGCTGCGGATCTGGTCCTGGTACAACGCCGACGCCATCACCTACTCGCCCACCGGCGAGGTCCAGTACAACCCGGACTACTACAGCGACGTGAAGGTCTCGGTCGAGGGCGGCGACCAAAAGGTCGTCATCACCCTCAACCCCAAGGCCGTGTTCAACGACGGCACCCCGATCGACTGGCGGGCCATCGAGGCCACCTGGAAGTCCAACAACGGCACGGACAAGGACTACGCGGCCTCCTCCACCGACGGCTACGACCTCATCACGTCCGTCACCCGGGGCGCGGACGACAAGCAGGCGGTCATCGCCTTCAAGGGCGTCAACGCCTCCTGGTCCGCGCTGTTCACCACCTTCCTGCACCCCCAGGCCGCGACCGTCGCCAACTTCAACCAGGCGTACGTCAAGACGGCCCACCCCGAGTGGGGCACCGGACCGTACACCGTGGGCACCTGGGACGCCCAGTCCGGCAACATCACCTTCGTGCGCAACCCCTCCTGGTGGGGCCGGAAGGGCAAGCTCGACAAGCGCGTCTACGTCAACCTGGAGAGCGCCGCCGCGATCAACGCCTTCAAGAACGGCGAGATCGACTACGCCCCCGTCGGGACCGCGGAGAACCTCAAGCAGGTGAGGACCACCAAGGACGCCGAGGTCCGCAGCGGCGGCAGCCCCTTCGAGTACGCGCTGTACCTCAACACCAAGTCCCCGCTGCTCGGCGACGTCCAGGTCCGCAAGGCGGTGCAGGAGAGCATCGACCGCGCACAGATAGCGAAGATCCGGTTCCAGGGCCTCGACTACACCGAACCGCTGCCCGGCTCGGCGGTGCTCTACAGCTTCCAGCAGGGCTACCAGGACAACCTCACCGCCGTGCTGAAGTACGACCCGGAGCAGGCCCGGAAGACCCTGGACGCGGCCGGCTGGGCGCCCGGGGCCGACGGCGTCCGCACCAAGGACGGCCAGGAGCTCGCACTCGGCTACACCCTGCTCGGAGACGACCCCATCGAGAAGGCCGTCGCCGGAGCGTTCACCGCGATGCTCAAGACCGTCGGCGTGAAACTGACCGTCAACAAGGTCTCCGTGAACGAGTTCTCCAAGGTGCTCAGCGACCGCCGCTTCGACCTGTTCATCTCCGGCAACCGCTCGACGGACCCCTTCGGCGCACGGTACCTGTGCGACTTCTACTGCTCGGACCGTGACTCCAACATCACTGGAGCCGGCACCCCCGAGCTGGACAAGGAGATCCGCGCCACCGGAGAGATCGCCGACATCGGCCAGCAGATCGCGGCCGTCAACAAGATCGAGCAGAAGGCCCTCCAGCAGCACGCCCTCCTGCCGCTCTACAGCGGACCCTCCACCTACGGCCTCCGCAAGGGCCTCGCCAACGTCGGTGCCGCCATCTTCAACAGCCCGCTGCCCGAGACCATCGGCTGGCAGAAGTAGCACCACCGGCGCCCCGCGAGGGGCGAGGCGGAGCCGCCGATCGGGCCGCCGTGCTCGTCGGCGGCCCGCCCCGGCCGCACGCCGGCAGGCTGACGAGGACGGAGCAGCGCGGTGGCTCGGTACAGTGTGGAGCCATGCGGCAGCGAGAGCGCGAACGTGCACTGTGGGACGCCTTCTTCCACATGGACGTCGAACTGTGGCAGGTGCTGACCCGCAGGCTCCAGCAGGACACCGGGCTGTCCGAGCCGGACTGGCAGGTTCTGGACGCGCTGGGCAACACCGAGGGCCACACCCTGCGCGCGTTCGAACTGGCGAGGACGCTGATGTTCGGCAAGAGCCGGCTCCACCAGCACGTCGGACGCATGGAGCAGCGCGGTCTGGTGGAGCGGGAGCCGGTGCCCGGTGACGCCCGCGCCACGGCGGTGTCCCTCACCCCGCAGGGCCTGTCGGTGTTCCGCCGGGCGCAGGCGTACCGCGCCCGGCACATCCGGGAGGAGCTGATCGGCGCTCTCACCGCGGACGAGGTGGAGCGGCTCATCGCGATCTCCGGGAAGATCCGCGCCCATGTGCGCCGGGATGCGTCGGACTGAGGATCACTCCCAGACGGTGGTGGGGATCTCGGCCCGCAGGACGGGGGCGACCTCGGCGAAGAACCGTTCGAGGTAGCCGCGGGTGACCGCCAGGTCCGTCGTGTAGGTCGAGAAGAACCCCTCCACTCCGACGCCGAACACCTGGTTGCCGAACTTCCGGTGCAGGCCGAGGAGCTTCTCGGTGATCTGCTCGGCGGTACCGACGAGCGCGGATCCGTTCTCGATGAAGTCCTCCAGGGACTCGAACGGGAAGCGGGCGCGATCGCGGTAGTGCTCGGCCACCGAGGCCTCGAACATCGGCCGCGCGATCGCCAGGGCGTCCTGCGAGCGGTCGGTGATGATGGGGGAATGCACGCCCACGCCGACCAGCGCGGTGTCGGGATCGTGGCCGTGGAAGGCGAGCCGCTCGCGGTAGTGGGCGACCAGGTCGAGGTAGTGGTCGACGCGGTCCGTGCCGTTGGCCGAGTACAGCGGGTCCCCCCAGCGCGCCGCCAGCTCGGTGGAACGCTTGTTGGTGGCCGAACCGTGCCAGACCCGGGGCGCCGGCTGCTGGAGCGGCCGGGGTTCGAGGGAGGCCTCGGTCAGCTTCGGACGGTAGCGGCCCTCCCAGGTGACCTTCTCCTCCCGCCACAGCCGCCGGAGCAGCTCGTACCCCTCCTCCAGCCGGTCCCACAGGTCGGCCGGGTCGATGCCGAAGACGCTCGGCGCGACCGGGTCGCCGCCCTTGCCGATGACCAGGTCGAGCCGTCCTCCGCTGAGGTGGTCGAGCGTGGCGTAGTCCTCGGCGGAGCGGACGGGGTCGGTGAGCGACAGCACCGCGACCGCGGTGACCAGGCGGATCCGGGTCGTCCGGGCGGCGATGTTCGAGAGGATCACCGCAGGCGACGCCGACAGCAGGTCCGGGTTGTGCCGCTCGCCGACCCCGAACGCGTCGTACCCCACCCGCTCGGCCCACAGTGCGAGATCGATCAGCTCCGTGAACCGCTCCGTCCGGCTGAGCGGCGGGCTTCCCAGTCCCCTGCTCTTCTTGGGAACCAACGTACTGGCCAGGAATTTCACGAGCACACCCCTCCCCTTGGGTTCACATGTGAACTCTGGAGGAGACGGTCTCCCCCCGTCAAGACGGCAACCGAACGAGACCGACACCGACCACCGTGCCGATCGCGATGATCAGCATCGTGACCCGCCGACTCGCCGGCGACACCGTCCCGACTGTCCGGATCGATCAGGAATGGAGAAGCGCGTTCCACGGAGCCACCTCTAGCCTGCTCACCATGGACATCACCATTCACACGACCTCCCTTCCGCACGACGACCCGGACGCGTCGCTCGCCTTCTACCGCGACGTCCTCGGCTTCGAGGTCCGCAGCGATGTCGGGCAGGGCAGGATGCGCTGGATCACGGTCGGCCCGCCCGGCCAGCCGGGCACGTCGATCCTTCTGGCGCCGCCCGCCGCCGATCCCGGCATCACCGAGGACGAGCGCCGCACGATCACCGAGATGATGGCCAAGGGCACCTACGGCTGGATCCTGCTGGCCACCCCGGACCTCAACGCCACGTTCGAGAAGGTGCAGGCCGGTGATACCGAGGTCGTCCAGGAGCCGACCGAGCAGCCGTACGGCATCCGCGACTGCGCGATCCGCGACCCCGCGGGCAACCTGGTCCGCATCCAGGAGCTGCGCTGACCCGTGCGCGCACCGGTGCGGCCGTGCGGGCCGACATCGCGACCACCCGTGCGGAACGCGGCGGCGCACCGGGGCGGACGCGGGTGCCGTGTCGGGCGCCCACCAGGACCGCGTCCGGGACCTCGGTGAACCGGTCGTGAGCCCGGACTCCGCCCCGCCGCTGTCGGACAGTCGCCCGACCGGCGGCCGGCCGGGTCCGGCGGACCGGTCCACACGGTCGAGCCTCCGGGTGCCCACCGAGGCGGGCACCCGGACGCTCGACGACCTCGATGGAGACGGAAGAGAGATGAAAGACAAAGGGGAGGCTCCCATGTGCAACGCCGAATGGCGGCGTGCTCGCGTTCAGGCGCAGCGTCTGGCCGATCTCGCCTCGGGTCGTGGGCGGACGGGGACGATCGGGTCGGTCAGGTGACGGGCCGCGGCAGGGCCTGCAGTCGGGTGAAGGCGGTCGCCAGGTCGTGGCGCCAGGGCCAGGTAGCGGCGATCCGCAGGTGCAGACGGCGGGCGCCCCGGGTGATGCGGGCAGCCGCGTGCAGCAGCCGGTAGCGGAGCTTCTTCGGCTCGGCCGTGGCCGACTCCCCGTCCAGTAGGAGGGACTGGGCCCAGGCGAGCAGGTCGATAGCCGCCAGGGACAACTCCAGCCATGTGGCGTTGATCTGGAAGTGGCGGGAGGGGAACCGGTCGAATCCGGTGTTCTTGCCGCAGCGGATGCGGTCCTCGACGCGGGCGTGTGCGCGATGGCGGACCTCCAGCAACTGCAGGGAGCCCTGGCCGTAGGGGGTATCGGTGAGGAAGACCTGGTGGCGCATGTCCTCGTCCAGGTCGAACAGCGTGAGTTGGGCGCCTGGGTGGGGGCGTTCGCGACGGACGAGGATCCGGGTGCCCTCGGGCGGGCCGGGCAGGTCGACCATGCCGGTCAATTCGGCGACCTCGGCGCTGTCGCGCAGGGAGCCGTCCTGTTCGAGGGCGGGATGCCAGACCTGTCCGGGCAGGTGGCGGATCGCCCGGCGGACCGGTTCGGTGATAGACCATCCGACGGGGAAGGACGCGAGGATGCCGTGCGAGCGCAGGGCTCGGATGTGGGCCAGGAAGGCCTTGGCGGATCCGGCGCTGTCGGCGCGGATGAGGATCTCGGTGCCGTGGCGGTGGGCGTCGGGGATCTGGGCGAGCGCGGCGTCGAGCACGGTGATGTGGTCGGTGGCGGTGTTGGCCGAGGCGTTTCCCGGCCGCAGCCGGGCCGGCGAGGGCCTCTCCGGTGTTGTCGAGGAAGCACAGCAGCGGGTGGTATCCGAATCCGTGTTTGTAGGTGGGTGCCGCGTGTTCCTTCTCGGAATGGCAGGTGACGAGGGTGGCGTCGATGTCCAGGACCAGGCGCGGCAGCTCACGCCCGCCGGCCTGCGCGGCCGGGATTCCTCCTTCACGGGTCTCGTCGGCCTGCAGCCGGGCGACCTCCCGGGCGGCGGCGCGGGCCGCGCGCAATGCTCCCAGCTCGGCCGGATCGATTCCGGCCAGCAGCCGCCAGGCGGTCGGTGTGGAGGCGACCTGGCCGAAGACGTCGGGCTGGTCGCGTAAGAGGGCCAGGTCGGCGATGGCCTCGCCGCCGTCGGCGAGCATCACCGCCAGATCGACCGCGATCCGGCCCGGTTGGTGGCCGGTGCCACGAGGACGCAGCCGACGCAGGGCGTCACCGAAGGCGTGAGTGAGGCCGGTGGCGTCGGCGAGATCGGCCAGCAAACGGGACCCGGCATGGCTGACTACCCCGCGCCCGTCGGTAGCGACGACGAGCCGGGGACGTGACCCGGTAGTGTGCACGTAGAAAGTGCCTTCCTGCTGGGCTGACAGAGACCTTCGACAAGCCTCATCTTCCCAGCGCAGAAGGCACTTTCGCGTTCCCGCTCATGATCCGGACACCGCCGCAAGTGAAACACGCAGGCTAGAGATCGACCGACAGTGCTAACGCAGCCGTGGAACCTAGGGGTCCGTCTTCAAAGCTGATCAAGTGATGAGGGATCATGGCGGTCATGGTGCATCGTCATGAGCTTTCGGATGCCGAGTGGGCTGTGCTGTCACGGTTCCTGCCGGCTTCAGGGATGGCCGGTCGTCCGCGGTTGGACGACCGGCTGGTGCTGAACGGGATCGTGTGGAAGCTTCGGACCGGCACGTCCTGGCGGGACGTGCCGGAACGCTACGGGTCCTGGCAGACCCTGTACACGCGCTTTCGCAGGTGGGCGCTGGACGGCACGTTCTCGCGGATGCTGCGGGCGATCCAGGCGGAGAGGGATACGGCCGGGGACATCGACTGGCTGGTGTCGGTCGACTCCACGATCGTGCGGGCCCACCAGCACGCCACGGGCGGCAAAAGGGGGCACTCGACCGGGACGAAGCGGGTGATCACGCCCTCGGCCGATCCCGTGGAGGACTGAGCACCAAGCTCCACCTGGCCTGCGACGGACGCGGCCGCCCGCTCGGCTTCGTCCTCACGGGCGGCAACACCAACGACTGCACCCGTCTGGAAGCCGTGATGGAAGACATCCGGGTTCCCCGCGTCGGGCCGGGGCGCCCGCGCACCCGGCCCGACCACGTCGTTGCGGACAAGGGCTACAGCTCCCGCAAGATCCGCGCCTACCTGCGCAGACGTGCGATCCCGCACACCATCCCAGAACGCACCGACCAGGCGCTCGGCCGTCTCAACCGCGGCTCGCGCGGAGGCCGACCACCGGGCTTCGACCGGCGCACCTACAGGCTCCGCAATGTCGTCGAACGCTGCTTCAACCGGCTGAAGCAATGGCGCGGCCTGGCCACCCGCTACGACAAGACCCGCGAGTCCTACCAGGCCGCCGTCACCATCGCCTCAATCCTGCTCTGGATCTGATCTTTGAAGACGATCTCTAGTACTGCAACGGTGCTTACCGTGACTGCTGTTGGGTTTGCTCGTTGGACTGTTCATGAGTGGGGACATATCTGAGGTCGATGCTCGTCGCTG
>NZ_JBHXDN010000061.1:0-67396 GCF_042726075.1 Kitasatospora sp. NPDC127035
CCCCTGGTACGGGAACGGCGGCGCGGCCGTTCAGGACCGGTCCGTCCGGGACCGGGCGGGAGTGCCTACTCCCACTCGATGGTGCCCGGCGGCTTGCTGGTGCAGTCCAGCACCACGCGGTTGACGTCGGGGACCTCGTTGGTGATCCGGGTCGAGATCTTCGCCAGCACGTCGTACGGCAGGCGCGACCAGTCGGCGGTCATCGCGTCCTCGGACGAGACCGGACGCAGCACGATCGGGTGACCGTAGGTGCGGCCGTCACCCTGGACGCCGACGCTGCGGACGTCCGCGAGCAGGACCACGGGGCACTGCCAGATCTGACGGTCCAGGCCGGCCGCGGTCAGCTCCTCGCGGGCGATCGCGTCGGCCTCGCGGAGCAGGTCCAGGCGGTCCCGGGTGACCTCGCCGACGATCCGGATACCCAGGCCGGGGCCGGGAAACGGCTGGCGCTGGACGATCTCCTCCGGCAGGCCGAGCTCCTGGCCGACCATCCGGACCTCGTCCTTGAACAGCTTGCGCAGCGGCTCGACCAGCTGGAACTGCAGGTCCTCGGGCAGGCCGCCGACGTTGTGGTGGGACTTGATGTTGGCGGTGCCGGTGCCGCCGCCGGACTCCACCACGTCCGGGTACAGGGTGCCCTGGACCAGGAAGTCGACCGACGCGCCCTGCTCGCCGGCCTCGGCGATGATCTCGGCCTGGGCCTGCTCGAAGACCCGGATGAACTCCCGGCCGATGATCTTGCGCTTCTCCTCCGGGTCGCTGACGCCCTTCAGCGCGGCCAGGAAGCGCTCCTGCGCGTCGACGACCTTCAGCTGCACGCCGGTGGCGGCGACGAAGTCCTTCTCGACCTGCTCGGTCTCGCCCTTGCGCATCAGACCGTGGTCGACGTAGACGCAGGTGAGCTGGTCGCCGATGGCCTTGTTGACCAGGGCCGCCGCGACCGCCGAGTCCACGCCGCCGGAGAGGCCGCAGATGGCGCGCTTGTCGCCGACCTGGGCGCGGATCAGCGCGACCTGCTCCTCGACCACGTTGCCGGTGGTCCAGTTCGGCGCGATGCCGGCGCCGCGGTAGAGGAAGTGCTCCAGGATCTGCTGACCGTGGTCGGAGTGCAGCACCTCGGGGTGGTACTGGACGCCGTAGAGGCGGGCCTCGTCGTTCTCGAAGGCCGCGACCGGCACCACGTCGGTGGACGCGGTGACGGTGAAGCCCTCGGGGGCGGCGGAGCAGGCGTCGCCGTGCGACATCCACACCGAGTGCTCCGCCGGGACGCCCTCGAAGAGGGTCGAGCCGGTGCGGGAGACGGTCAGCGGGGTGCGGCCGTACTCGCGGGCGCCGCTGTTGTCGACGGTGCCGCCGAGCGTCTTGGCCATCAGCTGGAAGCCGTAGCACATGCCGAAGACCGGGACGCCGGCCTCGAAGATCGCGCGGTCGAGCTGCGGCGCGCCCTCCGCGTAGACCGACGAGGGACCACCGGAGAGGATGATCGCCTTCGGGTTCTTGGCGAGCATCTCGGCGACCGGCATGCTGCTCGGCACGATCTCGCTGTAGACCCGGGCCTCACGCACGCGGCGGGCGATGAGCTGGGCGTACTGAGCACCGAAGTCGACCACCAGGACGGTGTCGGTCTCAGGCACGGACTGGACGGGAGTAGCAGGGGACACAGACGGCCTTCCGGCAGCGGTACGAAAGGTGTCGCACGCGGCGCGTCCTCCGGAGGGGTGGCCGCGGGCGACGGGCGGGGGTCTGCCGTCGAGTCTACCGGCCACCCGCGTTTCACTCGTCTGCCCGCCCTCTCGGCCGTGACCGCGCCGGTGCCGGTTCGTTTCTCCTGGCGACCGTACGACCGCGGCGCGCCCGCCAGGCGCGCCGCCTCCGCCCCGGCCAGGGGCGCCGCCGTACGGGCTTGCAGGACCACGCGTGGAGCTCAACCCAGTCCACCGGCGCACGTGGCGCCGTCGCGGAACCGGCCTCCGGCCGGACGTGACGCGCCGTGGGACCGTGCGCGGGTGCTGCGGCCGGCCAGCAGGGGACAGCGACCCCGGCCGCGACTGGACCAAGGAGGTGGGGCGGTCGGCCACCGGGGACGCCCGGGGTCCGACCGCCGCACCCCGGCGCGATCCCGGCGCACTTCGTTCACCGTCCCACGCCGCTACGCGCGTCCCCGTGCGCTCCGCCCGAGTCTCACTACTCACCGTGATCATCGCTGCCGCCCGGCCTGTACGCCCCCGGGCCCGCCACTGCTGCCCGGGCTTGCCCCGGCCACCGGCCCCGCCGGAAGCGCGCTGGACCGAATCATGCCGAATCGGTTGCAGAGCATGCCCTCCGTCCAGCACGATGCTGCTTGGAAGAGCTTCCCCCGGCGGCTGCAAAGCCGCCCGAGGGGCGCCGTCCCGGTGCCGCCGCGACCCTGGTGGCAACGATTATCACCTCACGCTCCGTGAGCGAGGGCCCGGCTCAGGCATGCCGGAGGCCCACCGCCGCGGACCGCGTGCGCCCCGTGCACCGGCCCACCCTTCGCCGGAGCGGCGGCGCCGCCCTACCCGACAGCCATCCGACCGACGGCGCTCCTCCCCCGGCGCCGTCACCCCAGCACCGGCGCAGCCCTGACGCCGCGTGCTGAACGACAAAGGGCCCCGTTCCCCCGCGGGGCCCTTTGCCCTGTCCGGGCACGGGCGGTGGGGGCGGCACGGGCAGCAGGGGCGTGCGCCACCGTGGCGCACGCCCCTGAATCACTACGGCTGGTCGCGCCAGACGCTCGGGTCGACCGGGGAGTCTGCGCCCGGTGCCGGCCCGGCCCCCGGCCCGGAGCGGCGCGACGCCGGTTCCTCGGACGACCCGATCACCTCGCTCACCCCCGGCCACGCACCTGACTCGGACACGCCGGACGGGCCGGACGCACCGGACACCTTGTCCGGCCCGGACGGCCCGGACGGCCGGGACCCGTCGGTCGGCCCGGGGACGAACGGCTCCGGGGCCGACTCCGGACCGAACGCCCCGAACGCCCCGAACGCCCCGAAGCCGACCGCGCCCGGCCCGGCCTGTGCCGGCACCGCGCCGTACGGACCGCCCTGCGCCGAGCGGCCCCGCGCCGCGGCCAGCACGAGCGGCACCGCCAACGCCCCGATCGCCGCCCAGACCGCGTTGGCCACCAGCAGGGTGCCCGGCACCAGGGCGACGCCGTACTCGTACCCGACCTCCCGGACCGTACCGAGGTAGCGGGCGGTGGACCCCGACGAGACCAGCACCCCGGACACCAGCATCAGCAGGCTGAGCCCCGCCGCGTACACCGCGGCCAGCCGGAGCCGGTCGGCCGCGTCGAGCCGGCGCCGGTACGCCGTCCAGCCGAGCACCAACGCGGCGGACAGCGCGAGCAGCCCCGTCCAGCGCCAGTCGGCGCTCTCGCCCTGGAGGTCGAAGAACGAGAACTCGTCGGCGTCGCTCCGCCCCCGGTACCAGTCGGAGTCGCCGGCCGGGCTCTCGCGGGACGTCCGGAAACTCGCCCCCGAGCCCACCCCGAGCAGCACCAGACCGACGTTGGGCAGGAAGGCCACCGCCGAACCGGTCATGAGGCCCTCGCCCTCGACGGCGATCAGGACGAAGCCCACCGCCGCCGCGAGGCCGACCGTGAGCACCAGCGCCCGGGCAGCCGCCAGCCCGGCGACCGCCCAGCCCCGCACCGCACGGTTGCGCCAGGCCGCCCAGCGCAACGCGTCCGTCCCGTGGACCGCGAAGGCGAGCAGTCCGGCGGACAGCAGCGTCCAGCCGACCGCCTCCGGCCAGCCGGCCGCCGCCGTGTTGGAGAGCCGGCCGTCGAACACGTCGCCCGGACCGTCGGCCGCCTCGTAGCCGCCGGACGGCCACGGGGACCACGAAGCACCGGCGACCAGGCCGAGCAGCAGGGTGGCGACCGCCGCCACGACCGCGGTGCGCAGTGCCTCGCCGGCCGCCTGTCGGCGGGTCCACTGCTCTCCGGTGAGGCGCTGGCGGCGGTTCGCCCCGGCACGCAGGCCGAGCCAGAGCGTGAACAGCCAGAGCGCGGTGACCGTCATCGGCACGGCCCGGACCGTGGTCTCGTCGGTGGCGCTGCCACCGCTGCCGAGCCCCAGCCGGAACGGCGCGCCGAGCGCGGAGAGCGCCATCGCGAGCGCCACCCCGAACCGCCCGCCGAAGTCCGGGGTGCCGATCGGAGCAGGGACCGCGTACCCGTCGGGGACCGCCACGAGCAGCGCGACGACCAGCAGGACGAGGGTCGGCGCGATCACCGCGCGGAGCGCCGGGCGCCAGTCCGCGCCGACCACCCGGCCGAGCGCGACGGACCGGCCCGCGGCCGGGTCGTACGGCCGCCCCGATCCCCAGGTTCCGCCCGGAGCGGGAGCACCGGGCGGCGCCGGAGGCAGGAACGGCGGAGGCAGGTCCGGCGCCGGAGGCAGGGCAGCAGCCGGGCCCGGCGGGCCCGGCGGCACCGGGGCGGGCAGACCCGGTGGCGGCGGTGGCGGCGGGGCGGGCGGCAGGAGCGGCGGCGCCGACGGCAGGCCGCAGGAGGCGCAGGCGAGCGCCCCCTCCGCCGAAGTCGCACCGCAGGATGCGCAGATGGCCATGGACCGTGTCCCCCGTCCGAACGAACTCCTGGTCCCCCCAGGGAGCCCTTTTCTCCCACCGGTCACGGACGGCTGTCAACCGGCTTCGGCGCGGCGCGGGTTGACCGCGGCGCGGGTCACGTCGCCGGTCGCGCCGCGGTCGAACGACCCGGGGCTACCCGCGCCTCTTGGGCACCTCCGGCACCGCCAGCAGCGGCAGCCGCAGCGCGCCGAAGGCACCGGCCGGCACCGCCGGGTCGGCGGGGGCGACCGGCCCGGTCCGGCGGTACGCCTCGCCGGGCGCCGGACGGGTGTCCTCCTCGCCCTTGTTCGGCCACATGGACATGGCCCGCTCGGCCTGCGCGGTGATGGTCAGCGAGGGGTTGACGCCGAGGTTGGCGGAGACGGCCGATCCGTCCACCACGCTGATCCCGGGGTGTCCGTAGAGGCGGTGGTAGGGGTCGACGACACCGGTCTCCGGGGAGTCGCCGATCGGGCAGCCGCCGAGGAAGTGCGCGGTCATCGGGATGTCGAAGATCTCGCCGGCGCTGCTGCCGGCGAAGCCGTTGATCTCGTCCGCGAGCGCCCTGGCGCCCCGCTCGGCGGCCGGGATCCAGGTCGGGTTGGGTGCGCCGTGCCCCTGGTGGGAGGTGAGCTTGCCCTTGCCGAGGCCCTTCTCCTTCAGCGACACGGTGATCGAGTTGTCCAGGGACTGCATCACCAGGCCGATGATCGTCTTCTCGGACCAGCGGTGCTGGTTCATCGAGCGGGCGAAGGTCACCGGGTGCGTGACCGAGGTGCCGAGGTAGCGCAGCCAGCGCGGCAGCTTCCCGCCGCCCCTGACCTGGGCGATCGACAGCGCGCCCATCGCGTTGGAGCCCTTGCCGTAGCGGACCGGCTCGATGTGGGTGTTCTCGTCCGGGTGGATCGAGGAGGTGATCGCGACGCCCTTGGTGAAGTCCGCGCGGGCGCCGTAGCGCCGGTCGGTGGTCTGCGCGCCCACCAGCGCCTCGGAGTTGGTCCGGGTCAGCTCGCCGAGCCGGGCGGAGATCCGCGGCAGGTGCCCGCCCACCCGCATCCGGTGCAGCAGGTTCTGGGTGCCGTAGGTGCCGGCCGCGACCACCACCCGGGCGGCGGTGAGGGTCCGCGCCCCGGCCTTGACCGGGTCGGTGGTGGAACGGGCGTCGGTCCGCCGGACGTCCACCGCGTAGCCCTCGCCCCACTCGCGGATCCGGGCCACCGTGGTGAGCGGGTGGATCTCGGCGCCGCCGCGCTCGGCCAGGTACAGGTAGTTCTCGGTGAGCATGTTCTTGGCGCCGTGCCGGCAGCCGGTCATGCACTCGCCGCACTCGACGCAGGCCCGGCGGGCCGGACCGGCGCCGCCGAAGTACGGGTCGGCGATCTCGGCGCCCGGCGCCGTCCTGGCCTCGCCGTCCGCGTCCCCACCGTCGCCGAAGAAGACGCCGACCGGCGCCAGGTGGAAGGTCTCCCCGACACCCATCCGCTCGGCGGCGGCCCTGAGGTGCACGTCGGACGGGGTGACCGTCGGGTTGAGCCGGACGCCCAGCATCCGCTTCGCCTGGTCGTAGAACGGCGCCAACTCCTCCTGCCAGTCGGTGATGTGGCGCCACTGGCGGTCCTCGAAGAAGGCCTTCGGCGGCACGTACAGGGTGTTGGCGTAGTTCAGCGAGCCTCCGCCGACCCCGGCGCCGGCCAGGATCAGCACGTTGGCCAGCAGGTGGATGCGCTGGATGCCGTACAGACCGAGCTTCGGCGCCCACAGGTAGTTGGGCAGGTCCCAGGAGTTTCTGGGCAGTTCGTCGCGCTCGAAACGGCGCCCGGCCTCCAGGACGGCGACCCGGTAGCCCTTCTCGGTCAGCCTCAGCGCGGAGACCGAACCCCCGAAACCGGACCCGACCACGATCACGTCGTAGTCGAACCCCCGGTCACCACCGGATGCCACCATCTGCCACTGCTCCTTCGGAAACGGGACGAACGGGGAGGAACGGACCGGCCGGCCGGAGGGCCGGAGGTCCGCAGAGGGCCGGCCGGAGGGCCGCAGAGGGCCGGCCGGAGGGCCGGAGGCGGCTACTTGAACCGGAGGGCCTTCAGCACCCGCAGCCCACCGGTCATCACCGCCGCGAACTGCCGGTCGTCCAGGCCGAACGCGGGCGCGATCGGCATCAGCCGCTGGCCGGCGATGGTCTGCGCCTCGGTGAACCGCAGGATGCCCTCGGCGCCGTGCCGCCGGCCGAGCCCCGAGTCGCCCATGCCGCCCATCGGCGAGGCGACCGAACCGTACGCGGCCGCGTACGCCTCGTTGATGTTGACCGTGCCGGTGCGCAGCCGGGCCGCGACCGCCCGGCCGCGCCGCGCGTCCCCGGTCCAGACGCTGGAGTTGAGCCCGTACGGGGTCGCGTTGGCGGCGGCCACCGCCTCGTCCTCGGTGTCGAAGCGGTAGATCGAGACGACCGGGCCGAAGGTCTCCTCGCCGCAGACCGCCATCTCGGGGGTGACGCCGTCCAGGATGGTCGGCTCGTGGAAGAACGGGCCGAGGTCCGGCCGCGCCTGTCCGCCGGCGACCACCGTGGCGCCGGCCTTGACCGCCTCCTCGACGTGCCGGGTGGTGGTCTCCAGTTGCCGGCCGGACACCAGCGAGCCCATGTCCGCGCCGTACGCGAGGCCACCGCCGAGTCGCAGCGCCTTGGTCGCGGCGGCGAACCTCGCCAGGAACTCGTCGGCCACCGAGCGGTGCACCAGCAGCCGCTCGATCGAGATGCAGAGCTGGCCCGCGGACGAGAAGCAGGCCCGGACGGCCCCCTCGGCGGCCCGGGCGAGGTCGGCGTCGGCCAGGACCAGCATGGCGTTCTTGCCGCCGAGTTCGAGCGAGGCGCCGACCAGCCGGGCGGCGGCGCGCTGCGCGACGTCGCGGCCGGTGCGGGTGGAGCCCGTGAACGAGACGTAGTCGGCGTGCTCGACCACGGCCGGGCCGATCACCGGCCCGTCACCGATCACCACCTGCCACAGATCGGCCGGCAGCCCGGCCTCGATCAGCAGCTCGCGGGCCCAGAGGGCGGTCAGCGCGGTCTGCGTGTCCGGCTTGTTGACCACCGCGTTGCCGGCCACGAAGGCGGGCAGCGCGTCGCCGACCGAGAGCTCCAGCGGGTAGTTCCACGGCGAGATGTGGCCGATCACGCCCTTGGGGCGGCGGGCCTCGACGGTCCGGGTGAGCACCGGCAGGGCGCCGCCGCGCCGCTTGTCGCGCAGGTAGCCCTGGGCGGCGCGGGCGTAGTGGCGGGCGCTCATCGCGACGGCGAGGACCTCCTCGAAGGCGTGCAGCCGGGCCTTGCCGGTCTCCGCCTGGATCAGGTCGAGCACCTCGTCCTGGCGCTTGAGCAGCAGGTCGTGGAAGTGCAGCAGGACGGCGGCGCGCCGGCGTACGGGCAGTGCGGCCCAGGCCGGCTGGGCGCGGCGGGCCAGCTCGAAGGCGACCTCGACGTCGGCCGGCGTGGACTGCGGCAGACCGGCCAGCCGGTCGCCGGTGAGCGGGGCGACGGTCTCCACCACGCGGGGCTCACCGGTGGCGGTGACCCCGGTGACGAGGCGGTCGACCAGCGACGGCGGGACCGCCGAGGCGACGGTGCGCCCGCCGCCGGGCGCCGCGGGATTGCGGCCCGGCGAGCCGGTGCCGGCGGGTTCGGTGGCCGTGGCAGCTGCTGTGAGGTCCGTCATAGGGCGCAGCCTAGGCGCTCCGCGGCCGGTTCGGTACCCGTCGGTAACAAGAAACCGCGGAGGACCCCCGGCCCGGCCGGATCAGCGGGTCGGCGTGAAGTGGTTCAACACCAGGGTGAACCGCCGCTCCCCCTCCTGCCAGTCCTTGTCGTTGTCCGGGCAGGACAGGTAGACGGCGTACGCGGTGCCGTCGTCGTCGATGAACTCGGCGTCGACGGCCCGCCGCCGCCCGCCCTCCTTGGCCGCGTAGCTGAACTCCCAGACCGCCGCGTCGTGCCCGTTCACCGCGACGCTGGTGAGCTTGTGCTGGCGGTACTCCTTGCGCTTGGAGACGGTGGTCTCCATCTGCTTCAGGTGGTCCAGCGGCTTGACCGACTGGCCGACGGTGACGGCGAACTGGAGGTAGTGCACCATGTTGTCGGGGCTGTAGTAGATCTGGTTGCCGTCGGTGGAGCGCTGCCAGGCCGGCGTGGCCACCGGCAGCGGGAAGCGGAAGCCCGCCGGGTCGTCCACCCAGCGGTAGCCGGTCGGCGCGGGCCCGGAGTCGATGTCGCCGGAGCCGGTCGGCTGCGGCCCGGTCACGGTCGGCGTGGGCTTGGCGATCTCCGTCGTGCCGCTGGGCCGGGTGGCCAGGAAGGTGGCCCCGGCGGCGGCCACGGCCACCGCCAGCGCGATCACGACGACCTGCACCACACCCCGGCGCCTGGCGGGCCCGCGCGCGGGCGCATCGGTGTAGGCGACCGGCGCGACCGGTCCGGTGGGCGCCCCTTCGGCCGCCTCGTGCCCCCTGAATGCCTCCGGGAGCTGCCCGGACGCCTGCCCGGACACCTGCCCGAACGCCTGCCCAGCCGGTTCCGGGGCCGCTCCGGGGCCCGACGGCGCCACCGGACGCGGCACGGTCGGCGCCTCCGGCTCCGCATCCGCCTCCGCACCCGTCTCCGGCCCGCCCGGCTCCCCGGACCGGTCCACCACCGGCACCGACCGGGTCGGCGTCCGCACCTGACCGACCGGCTTGAAGCCGATGGTGTGCCCGGCCTGCACCTCGGCCAGCATCCGGGCCGCCTCGTCCGCGGTCGGCCGGTCCGCCGGGTCCTTGGCCATCAGCGCGGCCAGCACCGGCCCCAGCGGCCCCGCCCGGCGCGGCTCCGGCAGCGGATCGCCGACCACCGCGGCCAGCGTCGTCAGCGGCGAGGTGCGGCGGAACGGCGAGTCGCCCTCCACCGCCGCGTACAGCGTCGCCCCGAGACCCCACAGGTCCGAGGCCGGGCCCGGCCGCTCGCCCTGCGCCCGCTCGGGCGCCAGGTAGTCCGGCGACCCGACGAGGTCACCCGGCCGGGTCAGCTCCGCCGAGCCCTCGTACGTCGCGATGCCGAAGTCCAGCAGCACCGCCCGCCCGGTGCCGTGCTCCAACAGCACGTTGGCCGGCTTCACGTCCCGGTGCAGCACGCCCAGCTGGTGCCCCCGGTGCAGCGCGGCCAGCACCTGGCTGCCGACCTCGGCGGCGGCGCGCGGCGGCAACGTGCCGTCCTGACTGATCACGTCGGCCAGTGACCGGCCGTCGACCAGCTCCATCACGATCCACGGCCGGCCGTCCTGCTCCAGCACGTCGTGCACGGTGATCACACCGGAGTGCTTGATCCGGGCGGCGGCGCTGGCCTCCCGCTTCATCCGGGCGTGCAGGATCTCCAGCTCTTCCTCGGGCAGGTGGTTGACGGTGAGCTCCTTGACCGCCACCTCGCGGTCCAGCATCCGGTCCCGGGCCCGCCAGACCGTGCCCATCCCGCCCCGGCCCAGCCGGTCGCCCAGCTCGTAGCGTCCGGCCAGCAGCCGCTCCCCGGCCGCCTCCGCCCGGTCCTCCGCGCCCATCCGCGACCGCTCCCCCTCATCCACCTGCCGTCACCACGACGGAGGGCCCGGTACAGACCACTCGGTGCAGACCACCAGTCGAACAAATCTCACGGACACACTAGGCGCCCCGCCCCGGCCCCGGTAATCTCCCCCACCCGCAGACCCGGCGGTGGCGGCCCGGCCGACCCCGTCAGCCTGCGAACATCACCACGGCCGTCATCCCGAGCACCAGCAGCAGGAACACCCCTCCGACCAGCACCGGGCCGAGCAGCGCCGGCGGTATCAGCGGCCGGCGGTCCCGCCCGGGAGCGTCCTCCTCCGGGGGCCGCTCGGCCGTGACGGAGCCGCGCGGACGCCGCCGGCGCGGCGCCGGCACCACCGGGCCCTCCGGCCGCAACTCCAGTGCCCGGGCCGCCCGTTCCTCCCCGACCGGCTCGGGCGCACCCGCCAGCAGGGCCGCCAGCTCCTGCCGGACCTCCACCGCCGTCGGGCGCCGGGCCGGATCGGGCTGCAGCAGCCGCTCCACCAGCGGCCCCAGCGGCCCGCACGCCGCCGACGGCTCCCGGCGGCCGTCACGCACCGCCGTCACCAGCTCCGGCACCCCGCCCTCCGGGTACGGCGAGCGGCCGGTCACCAGCCGGTGCACCAGCACGCCGAGCGCCCAGCAGTCACCCGCCGGGCCCCCGTCCAGCGGCCACCGCTCGGCCACCGGCCCGGCCAGGGTGGCCCGCACCTCGTACCGGCGGCGCCCGCCGGGCCCGCCCAGCTCCTCGGCCAACGCCTCCTGGGCGACCCCGGCGAGCAGCCCGCCCAGCAGGGCGGCGCCGTCCTCACAGACCAGCACCGACTCGGTGGTCAGGTTGCCGTGCGCCAGGCCCGCCTCGTGCAGCGCCCGCAGCGCGCCCGCCAGGTCCGCCGCCAACTCGGCCACCCGGTAGGGCGGAAGCGGACCGGCCGCGGCCAGCTCGGCCAGCGGCACCCCGGCCGGACGCTCCTCGACGGTCCAGAGCAGCTCGCCCTCGACGAAGGCGCCGGCTCCCTGGAGAAGCCGGGGGTGCCGCGGCGCGGCGGAGCCGACCACCGCCACCCGGCGGACCAGCTGGTCCCCCTGCTCCGGCACCGGGTCGTCCGGCTCCCGCCCTCCGGTCAGCAGGGCGGGCAGCTCCAGCGCGCGCAACCGCACGACGTCACCGGTCCGCTCGTCCACGGCGAGCGCGCTCAACGCCGCCGGACGGTCAGTCAGCCGGTAACGCCCGGCCAGCATCTGTCCCGGACCCGCTCGCATGCGTGTTCCTCTCGCTCACCACCCAGCCTAAGGTGTCACCGTCCGTTCCCGCCGGGCGCGCGACGCGCCCCCCGCCGTCGGCCGGGACACATCCGCGGGGGGCGCACTCCCCCTCGGACCCGCACGGCCCGCGCCCCGGCACCGCCCTCCGGTCCGAGACGCAGGGGCGCAGGGGCGGACCCGCCCGGCGAACCGTCGGATTAGGCTCGATCCCATGGACTGGACCGATCTGATCGACGCGGCCTTCGACGTGGCCGGCAACAGCAGCAGTGATTCCCGGGCCACGGCCCTGCGCACCGTCGAGGCGAACGTCGCGCCCGACGAGAAACCGGTCGCCTCGACGGCGGGGCGACATCCCGATCACTTCCGCAAGGGCGTGCTGGTCCTGACCACCCATCGGCTGCTCTTCCTGAAGGACGGGAAGCCTCCCGTCCCGGTTCCGCTCTCCGCGGTGACCGACGCGACCGTCACCAGGACCCGGATCAACGGGGAGGTGCTCCTGGTGGTCGCCCTCACCGGCTCGCACCGGTTCGAGGACGTGGTCAAGGCCGAGATCTTCGCCGAGCAGGTCCGGGCCGCTGCCCGGCTGGCCCGCAACGCCGGGCAGCAGGCGCTCGCCGCGCCGGCCGCCGCGCCCGCCGCACCGGCGTCCTCCGGCGCCGACCTGCTCGACCAGCTGGAGCGGCTGGCCGCCCTGCACGGCGCGGGGGCGCTCACCGACGAGGAGTTCAGCAGCGCCAAGCGTCGCCTGATCGGCTGAACCCCGGGGCCGTCCGGCCGACGTCCGTCAGGGCGCCGGCCGGAAGGTGTCGAAGGAGATCTGCCGTGCCTGGGCGTTCTGCGGTGCGGCCCACTCCGCGTCCGGCGAGGTCCAGTAGACGGCGTAGCCGTACTTGGCCGGCGAACCGGTGACGAAGCCCCGGTTGAGCGAGTGCATCCGCGGGGTGCCGTTGGTCCACTCCCAGTCGGCGGCGTTGCTCCACTCGCGGTAGGCGACGGCCTGAAGCTGCACCCGCTGGTAGTTGCTCACCTGGCCGCGCAGTCCCGGCTCGGACTCCTGCCAGTCGGCGAGGGCGCTCGGCCCCGGCGTGGTGGTCCACTCGATCCGCAGGGTGCTGCCGTTGCCCTTGAAGGTCCGGCGGGTCGCCTCCGAACCCGTGAGCTGCAGCCAGTCCGGCAGCACGATCGAGAAGCCGGACGCGTCCTTGTACTCGTGGTGACCGGCGGGCACGACGGCCCCGGTCGGCGCCGGGGTCTGGGCCGGTCCCGGGGTCTGGGCCGGCGTCTGGGCCGGTGCCGGGGTCTGGGCCGGCGTCGAGGCGGGGGTCACCGGAGGCGTGGCGGCGGGCGCCGCGGCCGGATCCGAGGTCGCCGGGTCCGGGGTCACCGGGGCGGTGGCCGGCGGGATCGCGGAGGCGTCCACCGGCGGGGCGCCGGCCGGCGAGGTCCCGGTGCTCGCGGTCACGGACGCGGTGCCGCGCGCACCGTCGGCCGATCCGTCGTCGGAGTCGCCGAGCGCCCGCACCAGTGCGACCACGCCCGCGATCAGCAGCAGCACCACCACGACCGTCGCCAGGGCCAGCCGGTGCCGGCCCTTCCGCGGGTCGGCACCGGCCGCCTGGGTCGCGCCCAGCGTCCACTCGCTGGTCACCGGACGGGCCGCCTCGGTCTCCGGCGCCGGCGTCCCCGACGGCCCGGCCGTGCCGTCCTCGGGCTCCGCGGCCGGCGCCGCCCGCTCCCCGCTCCCGGCGTCCGCGGCCCGGCTCCCCACCCGGACCGTTCCGAGCAACCCGCCGACCGACGGCTTCACGGTCTCCGGCTTCACGGTCTCCGGCTTCACGGCCGGACGCTCCCCCGCCGGACGCTCCGCCGCGCCGTCCGCCGCACCGCCGCCCGCCACCGGCACCGCCTGCTCGGTGGTCGACTCGGCCCGCGCCGTCGCGTCCGCCGCCACCCGCTTGAGCATCGACCGGGTCTGCGAGGCGGTCAGCCGCTCCACCGGGTCCTTGGCCAGCAGCCCCTCGATCACCGGCCGGAGCGGACCGGCGTTCACCGGCGCGGTCAGGTCCTCGGTCATCACCGCCGTGAGCGTGGCGAGCGCCGAACCCCGGTCGTACGGCGGCCGGCCCTCGACCATCGCGTACAGCGTGCCGCCCAGTGACCAGAGGTCGGCCGGCGGCCCGGGCTTCTGCCCGCGGGCCCGCTCCGGGGATATGTACGAGGGCGCGCCGACCAGCATCCCGGTGGAGGTCACCGAGGTGTCGCCCTCCACGCTGGCGATGCCGAAGTCGGTGAGCACCACCCGCCCGTCCTCGCCGATCAGCACGTTCGAGGGCTTGACGTCCCGGTGCAGGATGCCGTGCGCGTGCGCGGCGCTCAGCACGCCCAGCACGTCCAGCGCGATCTCGGCCGCCCGGGCCGGCTCCAGCGGGCCGTCCTCCCGGATCACGTCCGCCAGCGAGCGGGACTCGACCAGCTCCATGACGATCCACGGCCGGTCGTCCTCCTCGACGACGTCGAAGACGGTGACCGCCGAGTTGTGCCGGATCCGCGCCGTCGCCTTGGCCTCGCGCAGCGTCCGGACGATCAGCCGGTGCTTCTCGTCCTCCTCGACGCTGGCGTTCATCCGCAGTTCCTTGACCGCGACCGTCCGGCCCAACATCTCGTCCTCGGCACGCCAGACGGTGCCCATGCCACCGCGCCCGATCACCGCGTCCAGCCGGTAGCGTCCGGCCAGGAGGCGGCCGGTGGAACCCTGCGCCTGGGTCATTCGGAACGTTCCCCCATGTGCTGGCGGTCGTGGTGACGGCGTGTCGGACCGGCGTCGGGGCCGAGCACCCAAGCCTCCATCATCTCCTGTCCCGGGCGCCCCCGACCACCCGGCCCCCGGCCACCCTCGCACCGATGCCGCCCGGGCGCGGCGCTCCGTGCCCGATCTGTGATCGAAAACTCTGTCCGTCCCGCTCCGGGCACTGCTACCGTGCGGCAGTTCACCGTCCTTCCGGGGGGAATTCGACGTCCATGACCGCACCCGCACCGGGCGCTGACGGCCAGTCGGGCCGACCGCCCACGGCCCAGCACTTCTCGGTCGCACAGGAACCGGAGACACCCGAGGGCTACGTGGCCCCCGGGATGCCCGGCGCCCCGGTGGCCGGTTACCACCCCACCGCTCCCGGCGACTCCGACGGGCCCGACGGACACCCCCGCTCGAAGCGCCGGTACCGCACCGGCCGGGCCCTCGCGATCGCCGTCGCCGCGATGCTGGCCGGTGCCCTCGCGTACGGCCTCGCCCCGACCCGGGCCGCGGCCACCGTCGGCTGGCTGGCGATCGCCCCGGCCGCCGCCGTCGCCTGGCCGCTCGGCCGGCTCGGCGGACCGGGCCGGCTGCTCCCGCCGCTGGGCGCGCTGCTCTCGGCCGGTTCGCTCCTGCTCGGCCAGCTGCTCGGCCAGACCCGCCGGCTGCACGCACTGGACGGCACCCCGTACGGCGAGCTGGTCCGCGACGCCCTCACGCTGTGGCGGGGGGACCGCCGACTGCTCGACCTCGTCTTCTACGGCATCGCCCTGGTCGGCGGCTTCCTGCTGACCCGCCGCGCCGCGACCCGCCAGTAGGACGCGTCCGGTCCGGGAACGGCGCGAGGCCCCCGCCACGATCGGACGGGGGCCTCCGCGGGACGAACGGGCTCAGCGGCGGTTGAGCGCCGGGTTGACCGTCACCTCGACCCGCTGGAACTCCTTGAGCTCGGTGTACCCGGTGGTCGCCATCGCCCGGCGCAGGGCGCCGAACAGGTTCATGGTGCCGTCCGGGGTGTGCGAGGGGCCGGTGAGGATCTCCTCGGTGTTGCCGACGGTGCCGAGGTCGACGCGCTTGCCGCGCGGCAGCTCCTCGTGGACGGCCTCCATGCCCCAGTGGTAGCCCTTGCCCGGCGCGTCGGTGGCCCGGGCCAGCGCGGCACCGATCATCACCGCGTCGGCGCCGCAGGCGACCGCCTTCGGGATGTCGCCGCTGTAGCCGACCCCGCCGTCCGCGATGACGTGCACGTACCGGCCGCCGGACTCGTCCATGTAGTCGCGGCGGGCGGCGGCCACGTCGGCGACGGCGGTGGCCATCGGCACCTGGATGCCGAGGACGTTGCGGGTGGTGTGGGCGGCGCCGCCGCCGAAGCCGACCAGCACGCCGGCCGCGCCGGTGCGCATCAGGTGCAGCGCGGCGGTGTAGGTGGCACAGCCGCCGACGATGACCGGGACGTCCAGCTCGTAGATGAACTGCTTCAGGTTGAGCGGCTCGGCGGCGCCGGAGACGTGCTCGGCCGAGACGGTGGTGCCGCGGATCACGAAGACGTCGACGCCGGCGTCGACCACGGCCTTCGAGAACTCGGCGGTGCGCTGCGGGGAGAGCGCGGCCGCGGTGACCACACCGGAGTCGCGGACCTCCTGGATCCGCTGCTTGATCAGCTCGGCCCGGATCGGCGCCGAGTAGATCTCCTGCAGGCGGCGGGTCGCGGCGGCCTCGTCGGTGATCGAGACGATCTCGTCGAGCAGCGGCTGCGGGTCCTCGTAGCGGGTCCAGAGACCTTCGAGGTTGAGCACGCCGAGACCGCCGAGGCGGCCGATGGCGATGGCCTGCTCCGGCGAGACGACGCTGTCCATGGGGGCGGCCAGGAACGGCAGCTCGAACCGGTAGGCGTCGATCTGCCAGGCGATCGAGACCTCCTTCGGGTCACGCGTACGCCGGCTGGGGACGACGGCGATGTCGTCGAAGGCGTACGCCCGCCGGCCGCGCTTGCCTCGCCCGATCTCGATCTCAGTCACTTCGAGCCCTTCTGGTGGTGTTGCTCGTGCCCGCCGGGTCACCCCGGCCGCCCCCAGTATCCCGCACCCGCCCGGAGCCGCGCCGCCGCGCCCGCCTCCCGGGCGTGCGGAAGGGGCCCGCGGCTGCGGGCCCCTTCCGGTTACCGGCTCAGCGGCCGCTGTAGTTCGGAGCCTCGACGGTCATCTGGATGTCGTGCGGGTGGCTCTCCTTGAGGCCCGCCGAGGTGATCCGGACGAACCGGCCCTTGCTCTCCATCTCGGCGACGGTGGCGGCACCGACGTAGCCCATGGTCTGGCGCAGGCCGCCGACGAGCTGGTGCAGCACCGCGGAGAGCGGGCCGCGGTAGGGCACCTGGCCCTCGACGCCCTCGGGGACGAGCTTGTCGTCCGAGGAGACCTCGGCCTGGAAGTAGCGGTCCTTGGAGTACGAGCGGCCCTGGCCGCGGGACTGCATGGCGCCCAGCGAACCCATGCCGCGGTAGGACTTGTACTGCTTGCCGTTGATGAACAGCAGCTCGCCCGGGGACTCCTCGCAGCCGGCCAGCAGCGAGCCCAGCATCACGGTGTCGGCGCCGGCGGCCAGCGCCTTGCCGATGTCGCCGGAGTACTGCAGGCCGCCGTCGCCGATGACCGGCACGCCGGCCGCCTGACAGGCCACGGCCGCCTCGTAGATCGCGGTGACCTGCGGGACGCCGATGCCGGCGACCACGCGGGTGGTGCAGATCGAACCCGGGCCGACACCGACCTTGACGCCGTCCACGCCCGCGTCGATCAGCGCCTGGGCGCCGTCCCGGGTGGCGACGTTGCCGCCGACCACGTCGACCTTGACGGCCGCCCTGATCTTCGAGATCCAGGCCAGCGCGTTGTGGCTGTGGCCGTGCGAGGTGTCGACGACCAGGAAGTCCACGCCCGCCTCGACCAGGGCCTGGGCCCGGTCGAACGCCTCGGCGCTGGCGCCGACGGCGGCACCGACCAGCAGCCGGCCCTCGCTGTCCTTGGCGGCGTTCGGGTACTGCTCGGCCTTGACGAAGTCCTTGACCGTGATGAGGCCCTTGATCCGGCCCTCGTCGTCGACCAGCGGGAGCTTCTCGATCTTGTGGCGGCGGAGCAGCGCCATCGCGTCGACGCCGGAGATGCCGACCTTGCCGGTGATCAGCGGCATCGGGGTCATGATCTCGCGGACCTGGCGGGTGCGGTCCGACTCGAAGGCCATGTCGCGGTTGGTCACGATGCCGAGGAGCTTGCCGCTCTCGTCGGCGATCGGCACGCCGGAGATCCGGAACTTGGCACAGAGCGCGTCGGCCTCGCCGAGCGTGGTCTCCGGGCCGACCGTGATCGGGTCGGTGACCATGCCGGACTCGGAGCGCTTGACCAGGTCGACCTGGTTGACCTGGTCCTCGACGGAGAGGTTGCGGTGCAGGACGCCGACGCCGCCCTGACGGGCCATCGCGATCGCCATCCGCGACTCGGTGACCTTGTCCATCGCCGCGGAGAGCAGCGGGATGTTGACGCGCACGTTCCGGGAGACCCGGGAGGAGGTGTCGACCTGGTTCGGCAGCACCTCGGAGGCCCCGGGCAGCAGCAGGACATCGTCGTACGTGAGTCCGAGCATCGCGAACTTCTCGGGTACGCCTGCGGCGTTGTAAGACATTTGGGGGTACCTTCCGTGGCCGGCCTTGTCCGCTCACGCCCTGAGGGGTGGGGGCGTTGTCATCGCTCACTCGCTCGGACCGCCGAAAGCCGGGTGGCAACTGGAGGATCCTCCAGGGGAACCCCGTTCGCACCGCTGAAACTTTGGCGACCCGCCCAGGCGCCGATACCCCATGGTACTGGCACCCGCGAATGCGTCCTCGCGTGCCCTTGACAACACCTGCCGCCCGTGGGCCATTCCGTCCTCCGGGGCCGGAACGGGCGGGCCTCCCCGATGCCGGGCCCGGCATCGGGCAAGCCCTAGGAGGACTCCTCGGCGAGCGCCCGCAGCCGGCTGAGCGCCCGGTGCTGGGCGACCCGGACGGCCCCCGGCGACATCCCGAGCACCTCGCCGGTCTCCTCCGCCGAGAGTCCGGCGGCCACCCGCAGCAGCACCAGCTCGCGCTGCCGGGCCGGCAGGTTGGAGAGCAGTTCCTTGGCCCAGGCCGCGTCGCTGCTGGCCAGCGCCCGCTCCTCCGGGCCGAGCGCGTCGTCCGGAACCTCCGGCAGGTCGTCCTGCGGGATCACGGTCGAGCCGGGCCCGCGCATGGCGGCCCGCTGCAGATCGGCGATCTTGTGCGCGGCGATCCCGTAGACGAAGGCCTCGAACGGGCGCCCCTGGTCCTTGTACCGGGGCAGCGCGCAGAGCACCGCCACACAGACCTCCTGGGCGATGTCGTCCACGTGGTGCCGGGCGCCGCCGGGCAGCCGGACCAGCCGGCCGCGGCAGTACCGCAGGGCCAGCGGGTGGACGTAGGCGAGCAGCGCGTCGATCGCCGGGCCCTCGCCGCGGACGGCGGCCGCGACCAGTTCGCCGACGAGCGGGGAGCTGCCCGTGCCGAGGACGGGCGGGCGGGCGGCGGGCGCAACGGGCCGGGCGGGCTCGTGCGGCCCCGCTTCGCGCTCGGCACCGGCTTCGCGCTCGGCACCGGCTCCGGCGGAGCCGGGGGCCCCGGAGCCGGCGGATTCCGCGTACGCCGCGTCGGGCCCGGACACGGAGGGCTCGGCCTCCACCGGGTCCGCCTCGCCGGGAGCCCCGGTCACGTCGTCGCGCATCGGTCCATGGTGCCTGGTCGCGCGGGAAAACGCGGCACCGCGTCCGGAGTTGTGCACCGGAACGTTATGCGGTGCCGCACCGGCACGCACCACCGGCCCCTCCTGCACCGTGCCGCCTCCCGCCCCGCCGGCGTCGGTGGTCCCGTCCGCCGCGCCGTCCGCCGAGTCTCCTGCGGCCGTGTGGTTCGCCGCAGTTCCTGTCCGCTGGTCCCCGAGGTGCTCCACTCCTCCATGGTGCAACCTCGGGACCGTAACGTCACACGCCCCTGCACAGGGAATCGCGAGCAGCGTTCCGGGACCGGCGGAGCCGCCGGCGGTCAGCGGACCAGACCCCAGCGGAAGCCCAGGGCCACCGCGTGCGCACGGTCCGAGGCGCCGAGCTTCTTGAACAGGCGTCGGGCGTGGGTCTTGACGGTGTCCTCGGAGAGGAACAGCTCGCGGCCGATCTCGGCGTTGCTGCGGCCGTGGCTCATGCCTTCGAGCACCTGGATCTCACGCGCCGTCAGGGTCGGCGCGGCGCCCATGTCGGGGCTGCGCAGCCGCCGCGGGGCGAGCCGCCAGGTCGGGTCGGCGAGGGCCTGGGTGACGGTGGCCCGCAGTTCGGCGCGCGAGGCGTCCTTGTGCAGGTACCCCCGCGCGCCCGCGGCCACCGCGAGGGCGACGCCGTCGAGGTCCTCGGCGACGGTGAGCATGATGATCCGGGCGCCCGGGTCCGCCGACAGCAGCCGCCGGACCGTCTCCACCCCGCCGAGGCCGGGCATCCGGACGTCCATCAGGACGAGATCGGAGCGGTCGGCCACCCAGCGGCGGAGGACCTCCTCCCCGTTCGTCGCGGTGGTGACCCGGTCGACACCGGGTACGGTCGCGACCGCGCGGCGAAGCGCCTCGCGGGCGAGCGGGGAATCGTCGCAAACGAGAACGGAAGTCATGACCGTCGTCCTCCGCAGCTGATCCGCGTCACGTTGAGCCTCCTGGCTGGTACGAACCTCTCCGACACGGCCGATCGGCGACAGACTCCGTGCTGATCGCCTGTGAATCTCCGCGATCGTTCCCGACGTCCGGCGCCCGCTAACCGCCTCCGCACTTCCAACGACCGTCACTCGAATGAGTTACGGCCTTCAGGGCCATCTCCACCACTGTACGTGGCCGACCCGTTACCGATCAGCCGCATCGCGGGGCACACGCCGCTCTTTTGCGCAGCTCGGGCGCGGTGGGCGCACGACCCGCACACCGATTCGGGCCCCCGCGCGCCCGTCGGCCACCCGATTGCCACGTTCGCGCCGGGCGATCGCCGCACCGCCGGGCATGCCCACTTTGCCCGTTTTTATAGCTTTTGTATGGTCATTGACTGTTGTGCCACTCTGTGGGTGACTTGTCCATGGAGTTGCCGTAAGTCATATTTCCAGGTGTCCACACCGGCGCCGGACGCGCCCCGCCGTACCGCCCAGTGCAATCCGCTGGCAGCCGGCGCGCGGTCGACGAGCCTCTGAAGGGAATGAGTCATGGCAGATTTCTCCCGCCTCCCCGGCCCCAACGCGGACCTCTGGGACTGGCAGCTCTCCGCGGCCTGCCGCGGCGTGGACAGTTCGCTCTTCTTCCACCCCGAAGGAGAGCGCGGCGCCGCGCGGAGCTCACGCGAGGCGAGCGCCAAGGAGGTCTGCATGCGCTGCCCCGTGCGCACCGAGTGCGCCGCGCACGCACTGGCGGTCCGCGAACCGTACGGCGTCTGGGGCGGGCTGACCGAGGACGAGCGCGAGGAGATGATGGGCCGCTCGCGCAACCGCCTGGTGGAGGTGCCGCTCGTCGCGCCGGGCGGGGCCCAGCGGTACCTGTCGTAACCGTCCGTGTCCGCCGCGCCGAGAAGAAACGTTTCTTCCCGTGGTGGCGCACGTCAGGGCCCGGCGCCTTCCCGGCCTGCGCCCGGTCGGCCCGGGGACGGCCGGTCCGGGGCGGTCACGGCCCGGCCGCGGGCGACGGACGGCCGGTCCGGACACGGCCGGTGCCGCCCGGTCCCGGTCGACCCGGTCCCGGTCAGCGCCCGGGGCCCGCGCCCGCCAGCCGCTCCAGCATCAGCGCCACCGCCGGCACCTCGGCGAGGTCCGGGAGGGTCAGCGCCACCACCTGCCGTACCGCCGGCGCTCCCGTGGCGGCGTGCACCGCCACCGTCACGACCCCGTCCGGGCGCACCGACTGCAGCGCCAGCCCCGGCAGCACCGCCACCCCGAGCCCGGCGGCGACCAGGCCGACCACCGCGGGGTAGTCGTCGGTCGCGAAGTCGATCCTGGGCTCGAACCCGGCTCCGGCGCAGAGCTCCACCAGGTGCCCGCGGCACTGCGGGCAGCCGGCGATCCACTGCTCGGAGGCCAGCTCGGCCAGCTCCACGGGCCCGCCGCGCCCGGCCAGCCGGTGTCCGGCGGGCAGCAGGCCGACCAGCGGGTCGTCCAGCAGCGGGGTGACCACCAGGTCGGACCAGTCGGTGCCGGCGCTGAGCTGCTGGGCCTCCAGGTTGGCCTCGGCGCGCGCCTCACGGGGCGTGCCGTGCGCGGGCGCCGGCGCGGCGGCGCCGGACGCCTGGGGGTAGCGGAAGGCCAGCGCGACCTCGCACTCGCCGCCGCGCAGCATCGCCAGCGACTCCGGAGGCTCCGCGTCGACCAGCGACACGCGGACCCCCGGATGGCTGTCCCGCAGCCGGGCGACGGCAGGCGGCACCAGAGTGGAACTCGCGGTCGGGAAGGAGACCAGACGCACCCGTCCGGCCCGCAGTCCGGCGATCGCCGCCACCTCCTCCTCGGCGGCGGAGAGCCCGGCGAGGATCCCGGTGGCATGCTTGAGCAGCACCCGTCCGGCCTCGCTCAGCTGCATCCCGCGACCCGAACGGACCACCAGCGGGGTGTCCACGGACTTCTCCAGGGCCTTCATCTGCTGGCTGATGGCGGGTTGCGTACACCCCAGCTCGCGGGCGGCGGCGGAGAAGGATCCGGTGCGGGCGACGGCACGCAGGACGCGCAGGTGGCGGGCCTCGATCATGCCTCAAAGATATAAGTAAATCTTTGCTATCTGCAAAATTCAGATGATAGTTGAAGAGTAAAACTCGCCCACCGGCGCGGTGCGCGCCGGACGCCGCACCTCGGAGCGGCCCGTCAGGGGCGTACCGCGGCCGACACGCCGGAGGCCCGGCCGCGCCCCCGAGGGGCGCGGACCGGGCCTCCGGTCACTGAACGGGTGTCAGTGGGAGTGGCCGTGGCCGCCGTGCGAGTGACCGGCGTCGGGCTCCTCCTCCTTCTTCTCCACCACGAGGGTCTCGGTGGTGAGCAGCAGGGAGGCGATCGAGGCGGCGTTCTCCAGGGCGGAACGGGTGACCTTGACCGGGTCGATGACGCCGGCCTTGATCAGGTCGCCGTACTCGCCCGTGGCGGCGTTGTAGCCCTGGCCCGGCTCCAGCTCGGAGACCTTGGAGGTGATGACGTAACCCTCCAGGCCGGCGTTCTGGGCGATCCAGCGCAGCGGCTCGTGCAGCGCCTTGCGGACGACTGCGACACCGGTCGCCTCGTCGCCCGTCAGGCCCAGGCCGTCGTTCAGCACCTTGGCGGCGTGGACGAGGGAGGCGCCACCACCGGCGACGATGCCCTCCTCGACCGCGGCACGGGTCGCCGAGATGGCGTCCTCCAGGCGGTGCTTGCGCTCCTTCAGCTCCACCTCGGTGGCGGCACCGACACGGATGACGCAGACGCCGCCGGCCAGCTTGGCCAGGCGCTCCTGCAGCTTCTCGCGGTCCCAGTCCGAGTCGGTGTTGGCGATCTCGCCCTTGATCTGGGCGACGCGGCCGGCCACGGCCTCGCTGTCGCCGGCACCGTCGACGATGGTGGTCTCGTCCTTGGTGATGGTCACGCGGCGGGCGCTGCCCAGCACGTCCAGACCGGCCTGGTCGAGCTTGAGGCCGACCTCCTCGGAGATCACGGTGCCACCGGTCAGGGTGGCGAGGTCGCCCAGGATCGCCTTGCGGCGGTCACCGAAGCCCGGGGCCTTGACGGCCACGGCGTTGAAGATGCCGCGGATCTTGTTCACCAGGAGGGTCGACAGCGCCTCGCCGTCGACGTCCTCGGCGATGATCAGCAGCGGGCGGGAGGTACCGCCCTGCACGACCTTCTCCAGCAGCGGCAGGAGCTCCTGGATGGAGGAGATCTTGCCCTGGTTGATCAGGATGTACGGGTCCTCCAGGACCGCCTCCTGCCGCTCCGCGTCGGTCACGAAGTACGGCGACAGGTAGCCCTTGTCGAACTGCATGCCCTCGGTGAAGTCCAGCTCCACGCCGAAGGTGTTCGACTCCTCGACGGTGATGACACCGTCCTTGCCGACCTTGTCGATCGCCTCGGCGATGAGCTCGCCGACCTGGGTGTCCTGCGCGGAGAGGGTCGCGACGGCGGCGACGTCGTCCTTGCCCTCGATCTCGCGGGCGATGGACAGCAGGTGCTCGGAGACGGCGGCGACGGCCTTGTCGATGCCCTTCTTCAGGGCGGCCGGGCCGGCACCGGCGGCGACGTTGCGCAGACCCTCGTTCACCAGGGCCTGGGCCAGCACGGTGGCGGTGGTGGTGCCGTCACCCGCGACGTCGTTGGTCTTGGTGGCGACCTCCTTGACGAGCTGCGCGCCAAGGTTCTCGTACGGGTCGTCGAGCTCGACCTCACGGGCGATGGTGACACCGTCGTTGGTGATGGTCGGAGCACCGAACTTCTTGTCGATGACGACGTTGCGGCCCTTGGGGCCGATGGTCACCTTGACGGTGTCGGCCAGCTTGTTGACACCGCGCTCCAGCGAGCGGCGCGCGTCCTCGTTGAACTGCAGGATCTTCGCCATGTTCCCTATTCCCTCGGGGCTGCGGCCGTCGCGGCCGCTCGACTACGTGAACCAACAACCACGCCCCGGGCCCCTGTCACTAGGGACACGGATCCGGGGCGGGTCGGGACGTCTTACTTCTCGGTGCTGCTTACTTCTCGATGATGGCGAGAACGTCGCGCGCCGAGAGGACGAGGTACTCCTCGCCCTGGTACTTCACCTCGGTGCCGCCGTACTTCGAGTACAGGACGATGTCACCGACGGCGACGTCGAGCGGCAGACGCTGGCCGTCCTCGAAGCGACCCGGGCCGACAGCCAGGACGACGCCCTCCTGGGGCTTCTCCTTGGCCGTGTCCGGGATAACCAGGCCGGAGGCCGTGGTGGTCTCGGCGTCGAGCGGCTGGACCACGATGCGGTCCTCGAGCGGCTTGATGGCAACCTTGCTGCTGGTGGTCACGTCCGAGCTCCCCTTCGGAGATTACGGGGCTTACTAACGGGTAGGGGCGAACCTGCGGATCTGCCGTCGCGGGGGTCAGAAACGCCTCTTCGCGTTAGCACTCCCCCCGTGGAGAGTGCTAGGCATGACCATAGGCCGCGGTTAGCACTCAGTCAACCAGAGTGCCAACGGCGCGCCCCCGGACCCCGGGATACGGGCGAGTAGCCGCACTCGCGTTCGGGTCGTTCCCCCGACCGCACACGCGTCCCGTGATCGAGACCTCCGGACGCACCGGCCCGTCCCGGCGCACCGACCGGGGAGAATGGGCCCGTGGAGACCGACAACCTGCAGCCCCTGCTGACCGACCGGGGCCAGGCCCTGCTCGCCGAACTGCGCGAGTTCGCGCCGGAGGAGGAGCTGGCGCTGGCCACCCGGCTGCGCAGGGAGCACCCCGCCGAGCTGGTGTCCGCCGCCTTCGGGCAGGCCCGGCTCCGGCAGCGGGCGCGGGCCAAGTTCGGTGCGGACGCCGATCTCATGTACTTCACGCCCGACGGCGTCGAGCAGTCCACCCGGCGCAGCGTCGCCGAGTGGCGGGCCCACCGCTTCGCGGACCTCGGCGTGCGGCGGCTGGCCGACCTCTGCTGCGGGGTCGGCGGCGACGTGCTGGCACTGGCCCGGGCGGGGATCGAGGTCCTCGCCGTCGACCGGGACCCGGCCGCCTGCGCGGCCACTGCGGCCAACGCGGCCGCGCTGGGCCTGACCGACCTGGTCGAGGTGCGCTGCGCGGACGTCGCCGACATCGACGTCACCGGCTACGACGCGGTCTTCACCGACCCGGCCCGGCGCACCGCGCGCGGCCGGGTCTTCGACCCCGAGGCGTACGCCCCGCCGCTCTCCTGGGCGATCGGGGCCGGCCGGCGCACCCCGATCGGCGCGCTCAAGGTGGCACCGGGCATCCCGCACGAGGCGGTGCCGGCCGACGCCGAGGCCGAGTGGGTCTCCGACCACGGCGACGTCAAGGAGGCGGTGCTCTGGTTCGGCACCGGGGCCGCCGGCCCGCACCGCGCCACCCTGCTCCCCGGCCGGACGAGCCTGACCGGCGGCGACCTGCCCGACCCGCAGGCCGGCCCGGTCGGCCGCTACCTGTACGAGCCGGACGGCGCGGTGATCCGGGCCCACCTGGTCGCCGAGGTGGCCGGGCAGGTGAACGGCCGGCTGATCGACCCGAAGATCGCCTACGTCACCTCGGACGAGCTGGTCGCCACCCCGTACGCGCACGCCTTCGAGCTGACCGACGTGCTGCCGTTCCACATCAAGAAGCTGAAGGCGCTGCTGCGCGAGCGGGGCGTCGGCACGGTGGTGATCAAGAAGCGCGGAATGGCGATCACCCCGGAGGAGCTGCGCCGCCAGCTGAAGCCGTCAGGCCCGAACTCCGTCACGGTGATCCTCAGCCGGACCGACAACGGGCCGCTGATGATGCTCGGACAGCCCGTCCGGGCCGACGCTCAGGCGGCGGGCGACTCGATGTAGTCCTCCAGCCGGGCCACCGCGAAGCCCTGCTCCTGGATCCGGGCCAGCATCTCGCCGAACATCTGCGTCATCGTCTCGCCCTTGAGGTCCTTCGGGCCCCGGAAGTGGGCCAGGACGATGTCACCGGGCCGGAGCTTCTTGTCCGCCGCCTGGTACTGCATGTCGTGGATCTGCATCGACTCCCGCCAGAGCACGACGGCCCTCGGTCCGCACTGCTGCACCGCGTCGTTGAGCGCCGCCGTGTGGGCGCCGTCGCCGTACGGCGGCCGGAAGAGCAGCGGGGCGGTGCCGTACTGCTGGGTGAAGGCGGTCTGGGCGTCGCAGATCTCGGACCGCTGTCTCTCCGGCGTGACCTTGCTCAACTGGGCGTGGCCCACGGTGTGGTTGTGGACGTGGTTGCCGAGCGCCTGGAGCCGCTTAAAGTAGCCGTAGTCGTCCTTGACGACGTCGCGGGTCAGGAACATCGAGACGGGCACCTTGAGGTCGGTCAGCATCTCGACGAACCGCGGGTCCTTCTCGGCGCCGTCGTCGATGGTGACGAAGACGACCTTGTCGGTGGTCCGCACCTCGCTGAACACCGGGACGGGCCCGCTCCGCCGGAGCTTCACCGGCTTGTCGGCCGGCGCCGGCGGCGCGGGCGGCAGCGGCTTGAGGTTCCACTTGGCCCAGGCGGCCGGATCCCCGGCGGCGGGAACGGGGGCGGGGGCCGGCGGCGGCGTCACGGGCTGCTGCGGCGCGGCCGAGGAGGCGGCGGCGCCCCGGTCGGCCGGGGTGGAGACCGCCGCGGCGGGCGGGCCGCCGGTCCCGCCGCCGCTGCCGCACCCGGAGACGGCGGTGAGCAGCGCCATCGCCCCCACCGCGTACGTCGTCGTCCTGCCCCGCCCGTGCCTCTTCACCGCGCCGTGCTCCCCGGTCCCGTCCAGCGATCTCATCGCCTTGCACGGTAACGGTCACGTGTTCGGTTCCCGGTCGGGCCTTCGAGCAGCCGATCGGCGGGGGTGGAGGCGGGTCGGGCGGCGGGGTCGGACGGCGCGGGGTCGGACGGCGCGGGGCGGGGGCTACTCCACGTGCTCGCTGGTGAAGGACCACCGGTGGACCGGACGGCCCAGCAGCCCGGCGGGCGGCTCGACCACCGGCACCGGCTCGCCGGTCCACCAGGTGATCAGCAGCACGCGCTCGCCCGGAGCGGCGAACAGCTCGGTGCGGACCAGCCCGGCCGTACCGCGCAGCGCGGGCAACGCGACCTCGCGCACCCAGGCGGAGAGCTCGGCGGCGCGTCCGTCGGCCGCCCGGGCCTCCCACATCGCGGCGGTGGTGGTCACTTCTGCTGCCCGGTCAGCGCGTCGTACGCCTGGCCGTGGACGTCGCCGTGCACGGCTGCGGCGTCCGGCACGTGGACCTCGGTGACCGGCAGCGAGGAGTCGGCCGACAGGGCGAGGGAGGACGGCGCGCGGTTGCGCCAGACCATCTCGGCGCCGAGCGCGGCGACCATCGCGCCGTTGTCGGTGCACAGGCCCGGCCGCGGCACCCGCAGCCGGATACCGGCCTTGTCGCAGCGCTGCTGGGCCATCTCGCGCAGCCGCGAGTTCGCCGCCACGCCGCCGCCGATCATCAGGTGGTCGACGCCGCTGTCCTTGCACGCCTTGACCGCCTTGCGGGTCAGCACGTCGGTGACGGCCTCCTGGAAGGACGCCGCGACGTCCGCGACCGGCACCTCCTCCCCGGCCCGGCGCTTCGCCTCGACCCAGCGGGCGACGGCGGTCTTCAGCCCGGAGAAGGAGAAGTCGTACTCCGGGTCCCTGGGGCCGGTCAGGCCGCGCGGGAAGGCGATCGCCCCGGGGTCACCCTCGCGGGCCCTGCGGTCCACCACCGGGCCGCCGGGGAAGCCCAGTCCGAGCACCCGGGCGACCTTGTCGAAGGCCTCGCCTGCCGCGTCGTCGATGGTCGCGCCGAGCGGGCGGACGTCACTGGTGATGTCCGCGCTGAGCAGCAGCGAGGAGTGCCCGCCGGAGACCAGCAGGGCCATCGTCGGCGACGGCAGCCGGCCGTGCTCCAGCTGGTCCACGCAGATGTGCGAGGCGAGGTGGTTGACCCCGTAGAGCGGCTTGTCGAGGGCCCACGCGTACGCCTTGGCGGCGCTCACGCCGACCAGCAGCGCGCCCGCCAGGCCCGGGCCGGCCGTGACGGCGATGCCGTCCAGGTCGCCGGCCTTGACGCCGGCGGTCTCCAGGGCGCGCTCGATGGTCGGGACCATCGCCTCCAGGTGCGCGCGGCTGGCGATCTCGGGGACGACGCCGCCGAACCGGGCGTGGTCGTTGACGCTGGAGGCGACCGCGTCGGCGAGCAGGGTGGTGCCGCGCACGATGCCGACGCCGGTCTCGTCGCAGGAGGTCTCGATACCGAGGACGAGCGGTTCGTCAGCCATGGCGGGTGTCCTTCTTCACATCCGGTCGCGGGAGGTCCGCGGATTCGTCGAGGCCGTCGGGGCCCTCAGGGCCGTCGGGGTCGTCGGGGGCGTCGCCGTCGGGAAGCTCGTCCCCCTCGGGCGCGTCGCCGTCGTCGAGGTCGGCCGGGTCGTCGGGGGCGTCGCCGTCGGGAAGCTCGTCCCCCTCGGGCGCGTCGCCGTCGTCGAGGTCGGCCGGGTCGTCGCGGTCGGCGAGGTCGAGGCGCATCACCAGGGCGTCGACGTTGGCGGGCTGGTAGTAGCCGCGCCGGATGCCGACCGGTTCGAAGCCGAAGCGCTCGTACAGCCGCTGGGCGCGCGGGTTGTCCACCCGGACCTCCAGCAGCAGCTCGACGCACCCGCGTCGGACCGCCTCCCGGACCAGGTCGGTGAGCAGGGCCGTACCGAGGCCGGTCCCCTGCCGGCGCCCGTCGACGGCGATGGTCTGCACGTCGCCCTCGCCGGCCACCGCCATCAGTCCGGCGTAACCGACGACGGCGCCGTCCGGGGTGGCGGCGACGGTGTAGTGGCGGGTGCCGCCGGGGTGGGTCTCGGCCAGCTCGGACCAGTACATCCCGGTGGACCAGGCGTCCTCGGGGAAGAGCTCCAGCTCCAGCTCCATCACCGGGGCGATGTCCCACCAGCGCATCGGGCGCAGGGTGACGGCCCCGGGGGCGTCCGCGGCCGGGACGGCCGGAGCGGGGCCGGTGGTACTCGGGCCGGTCACGCCGGGAGCACCGCCTTGTAGCCGGCCGGCACCTGCGCGTCCGGCCGGCGCAGGTAGAGCGGGGCGTTCGGCAGCAGCTCGCGGCCGGCGGCCAGCTCGGCGACGGCGAAGTCGGCGAGCGCACCGGCCGAGACGTGCTCGGGTCCCTGCGCGCCGGGGAAGGCGTCCGGGTAGAGCAGCGCACCGGCGCCGACGGACCGCGGCAGCGGGGTCAGCTCGGCCGGGCGGTCCACCGCCGGGCCCTCGGTACGGCGGCCCTCGGCGTCGTACGAGGCCCAGTAGACCTCCTTGCGGCGCGCGTCGGTGGCGACCGTGAACGGTTCGCCCGCCAGCCCCTCGGCGCGGGCCCGGTGGGCGATCGCGTCCAGGGTGCAGACGCCGTGCACCGGGAGGCCGAGCGCGTGCCCGAGCGCGGCGGCGGTCACCAGACCGACCCGCAGCCCGGTGTACGGGCCCGGGCCGACGCCCACGGCGATGCCGGTCAGCCGGTGCTTGTCGACACCGGCCGCCCGCAGTACCTGGTCGATGGTGGGCAGCAGGAGTTCGCCGTGACGTCTGGCGTCGACCTGGTCGGTCTGGGCGAGGACCGCGGTGCCGTCGTGGACGGCGGCGGTGACGGCGGGGGTAGCGGTGTCGAACGCGAGCAGCAGCACGGGTCAAGGTTAGACCGGTCGGCGGGTGACCGGTCGGGCCGCCCGCCCCGGGGCGCCGCCCCCGCCGCGCCGCGGTCATCTGCTCCGATCATCTGCTCCGCCCGATCGAAAACCCGCACCGGTCCGGAACACACGTCCGGCACGATGCGGACCGGCCGGACGAACCTGGCACGATGGGGCCGACGGTTTTGGGACGGCGGTGGGAGCACACGTGGCGAAGATGGGTCCTGGAGTGGTGGTCACGGGGCTGACCCTGGGGGCCCTGGCAGTGGTGAGCCTGCTGGCCTTCCAGGCCAACGGCGCGCAGGACCGGGCGGTCGCCGCCGGTCCGAGCACGAGCGTCACGGCCTCGTCCAGCGGGCCGGTCGCCTCGGCCACCCCGACCGCCTCGCCCACACCGACCGTCCCGGCGCTGCCCACCACCGGCGCGGGCACCGGGCTGCGGGTCGTCTACTCGGTCAGCGGCCACTACGTCTGGCTGGTCGACCCGAAGAAGACCCCCCAGCTGGTGGCCGCCTTCCCGGTCACCCCGGGCACGGTCGAGCCGACCCCCGGCAGCTACCTGGTCTACAGCCGGACCCCGACCACCACCGGCACCGACGGCCGGCAGATCGAGCACGTGGTGCGCTTCGCCCAGCAGAACGGCGTGGTGTTCGGCTTCAGCGCGGCCGTCGACGGCGCCACCGGCACGCCGACCGCCGACCCGAAGGCCAAGACCGGCGGCATCCGCAGCGGCCGGCAGGAGGGTCAGCTGCTCTGGGACTTCGCCCCCAAGGACACCAAGGTGGTCGTGATCGCCTGACCGTCCCCCCACCGGACCGCACGAGGTCCGCGGCGCGGGATCGGCCCCCGGCCGGGTGCGGCCCCCGTCAGGGGTCCGGCCTACGCGGCGGCGCGACGGGTGTGGTGCGCGCCGGTGTCCGCCCGCACGACGGCGTCCGAGGGATCCGCGGGTTCCGGGGCTTCCGCCGCGTCCGTGGTGACCGCGGCGGTACGCCGCCGGGGCGGGGTGGAGACGGCCTCCGCCGCGGCGCAGGACGCCAGCAGGGCCCGCATCGGCTCCCCGGGGGCTCGGCGGGCGGGCTCTCCGGCCCCGGCACCGCGCGGCGCGCGCTCCGGGACGGGGGTGGTGCTCGACATGGCGCCTCCCTAGTTAGGCACACCTAACCGCAGCACCCATCCCACCACGCCCGGGACCTCGCCCGCAACATCTTCCCGACAGGCTGTCGGCAAGCCCGTGCGGACCGGGCCCTCTCTTCCGCAGGAGAGGGCCCGGCCCCTTCAGGCCAGCGCGGACAGCTCCACCGCGTCCCAGCGTCCGCCGATCCCGGTCAGCACCACCTGGCGCGGGTCCAGGTCGTCCGCCTCCGCGCCGGCGCCGATCGCCCGCTCGATCCGGACCTCCAGCCGGTTCTCGGAGAGCCGCTCGACCTTGCCCTCGCCCCACTCGACCACCACCACCGACTCGGGCAGCGAGACGTCCAGGTCGAGGTCCTCCATCTCGTCCAGGTCCCCGCCCAGCCGGTACGCGTCCACGTGCACCAGTGCCGGGCCGCCCACCAGCGACGGGTGCACCCGGGCGATCACGAAGGTCGGCGAGGTGACGGCTCCGCGCACCCCGAGCCCCTCGCCCAGCCCCCGGGTCAGCGTGGTCTTCCCGGCCCCCAGCTCGCCCGAGAGCAGCACCAGGTCCCCCGGCCGCAGGAGTGCGGCCAGCTCCCGGCCGAGCCGGCCCATCCGCTCGGGAGTGGCGACGGTGAGAGTGGCGTGCGAGCCCATGCGCGAATCAAGCCCTTCGGTCCGTACGGCGGCGCACCGACCGTCGGGCGCCCCCGCTACCGTGCCACATCCCCGGCCGCACCCGTGGCCGCACCCGGTCTGTCCCGATGTGATCATCTTTGCCGCCGACAGGTCGCCGGCACCGGGCCCGCCGTCGGTGACCCGCTCCCGGGAGGCTTCCCGCGAACCGCTACCGTCTGCTTCCGAACCGTCCTCCGGACCGCCGACGCCCCCGTCCGCCGTCCGGGTCCCCGCCTCCGGGCCCGCCGGCCCGGTCTCCCGATGAGGTCCACCGATGAAGCTCCGTCGCGGTCTCGCGATACCCGCCGTCGCCGCCCTGGCCTCGGCCTCCGTCATCGCCGCCGCCCCCGCCGCTCAGGCCGCCCCGGCGGCGGGCACCGCCGCCGTCGCCGCCGCACGGGCCGCCTCCGGCCCGCAGGCGCCGCCGGTGCTGACCTTCAAGAACTTCCCGGCCCGGGTCGTCGCGGGCGCCCCGGCCGTCGCCTTCGCCGCCGAGGTCGCCAACACGTCCGGACGCGACATGATCATCGAGCCGATGATGGTGTTCGGCTCGGAGCACGGCAAGCTGACCACGGGCCAGATCAAGCTCCAGTTCCAGGACGTCGACACCCACGCCTGGCGGGACGCCACACCGTCGACCGCCGGGCTGCGCGCCCCGGTGCTCGACCTCGGCGAGCTGCTCTACCTGCCGAACGGCGACTCGCTCACCTTCCAGTTCAAGCTGGCCCTGACCGCCGACGCGGTCGCGGACGACGCCGTCGCCCAGCTGTCGATGTTCTTCGACGACCCGGACGAGGACCCCGCCGAGGGACCGAGCTGGGCCTTCGGGCCCAAGGGCGCCTTCGTCATCGGCACCGGCGAGGGGACGGCAAGCCCGTCCACCTCCGCAAGCCCGTCCACCTCCGCCGGCCCGTCGGCCACGGCCACCGCCACCGGCACGCCGACCGGTACGCCGTCGGCCACGGCCACCGCCACCGGCACGCCGACCGGTACGCCGTCGGCCACGGCAACCCCGTCGACCACGGCCACGGCCTCGCCGAGTGCCACGGCCACCCCGACCGGTACGCCGTCGGCCACCGCGACCGCCACCGCGACCGCGACGAGCACCGCGACCCCGACGGCCACCACGAAGCCGACCGCCACGGGCAGCCCGAGCCCCACGGCCGGCGCCACGGCGTCCGCCTCCGCCTCCCCGTCGGCCACCACCGGCGCCACCCCGACCGCCACCACCGGCGCCCCCGCGCCCGCCACCACCACCGGCGGCGCCGCGCAGATCACCCTCCCCGACGCCGCCGCCTTCCAGCAGGCCGCGGCCGCCCAGCCCCGGCCCACCGCCGAGGCGGTCGCCAAGGCCAAGGCGAAGGCCGCCGGCCGCCCGTCCGGCGGCAGCAACCTGGCCACCACCGGCGGTGGCGGCGACGACACCTCCGCCCTCGCGGTGGTCGGCGGTGCGGTGCTGGCCGCCGGCATCGGCACGCTCGTCGTGCTGCGCCGCCGCAAGGGCGGCGCGGACGCCTGACACCCGGCCCCGCACCCACCACGAACCGGTGGCCCGGCCCCTGCGGACAGGGGCCGGGCCACCGGCGTTCCGGCCGCCCGGCGGCGGGCCGGGCGGCGGCTACGCCGGCTCGCGCAACGAGGCCGGGAGCGGGGCCGCACCCCGGTAGGCGGCGGCCCGCTCCAGCAGGGTGACCAGCCACTGGTTGACGAGGTCCGGCCGCTCCAGCATCACCAGGTGCCCGGCGTCCTCGACCAGGACCAGCTCCGCGCCGGGCAGCTGGCCGGCCATGACCTCACCGTGGCCGGGCGGGGTCAGCAGGTCCTTCGTGCCGGTCAGCACCAGGGTGGGAACGCCGCGCAGGGCACCCAGCGCCTCGGTCTTCTCGTGCGCGGCGAAGACCGGGTAGAACTCCGCCACCACGTCGATCGGCGTCGCGTCCAGCAGCTGCTCGGCGAACCGGACCACCCCGGGGTCGACGTCCTTCCCCCCGAAGGAGAAACGCCGGTAGAACACGGCGCTGACGTCGGCCCCCAGCCGGCGGCTCGCCTCGACCAGGTCGACCTGACGGCCGAGCAGCTTCACCATGCCGGGCGCGACCCGCTTGAACAGCTTCGCCCCCACCGCGGGCAGGCCGAGGGTCACCGCGTCCCAGTTCCCCGCCAGGGTGCCGATCAGCCCGACCCCGGCGACCCGCTCACGGAACAGCTCCGGGTGCTGGTCGGCCAGCGCCATCACCGTCATGCCGCCCATCGAATGGCCGACCAGGACCAGCGGACCGGTGGGCGCGACGGCGTCGAGCACGGCCTTGAGGTCGCCGCCCAGCTGGTCGATGCTGGCCGGCTCACCCGCCAGGTAGGAGCGGGACCGCTCCGAGCGCCCGTGGCTGCGCTGGTCCCAGAAGACCAGCCGCAGACCGGCGCGGAGCGCGGCGCGCTGGAAGTGCCAGCTGTCCTGGCTGAGGCAGTAGCCGTGGCAGAAGACCACGGTCAGCGGCTCCGGACCGGAGTCCGGACCGGTGTTCCCAGCGGCGTCCGCGCCGGCGTCCGGCCAGCCGGTGCCGTCCACCTCCACGTACAGCTCGGTGCCGTCGGTGGCGGCCACCGTCCGGGGGCGACCGCGCAGCGAGCCGTACGCGGCCTTGGCGTCCAGCTCCGCGCGGGCCCGGCGGCGCATCGCCCGGCCGACCGTCAGACGCTCTATCGCCACGCCGGCCGCGGCGCCCGCCGCGAGCACGCCGACCGAGATCCCGATCAGGCCGGCCCGGCTCACCCCGGAGGCCGCACCGGACGCGGCACCCGCCACCTCCGCGGCCTTCCCGGCCGCCTTGGCCACCGTCGCGACCGGGTCCGTGCCGGGCTGCCCGCTCATCCGAGCGGCTCCCCGTCCAGCCCGCCGACGTAGCGGCGCGGCACCCGGGAGCCGATCCGGGTCACGATCTCGTAGGAGATGGTGCCGCAGGCGCGGCCCCAGTCCTCGGCGGTCGGCTCGCCCCGGTCGCCGTTGCCGAACAGCAGCACCTCGTCGCCGACCGGCGGGGTGTCGCCGCCGAGGTCGACGACGAACTGGTCCATCGCCACCCGGCCGGCCACCGTCCGCCACTTGCCGTCGATCTGCACCGGGCCGGTGCCGCTCGCGTGCCGGGGGACGCCGTCGCCGTAGCCGACCGGGACGAGGCCCAGCGTGGTCGGACCGGGGGTCGTGTAGTGGTGGCCGTAGCTGACGCCGTGCCCGCCGGGGACGTGCTTCACCAGGGCGAGCCGGGCGCTCAGCGACATCACCGGGCGGAGGCCGAAGTCGGCCGGCGAGCCGACCTCGGGGACGGGCGACAACCCGTACATCGCCAGGCCGGTGCGGACCATGTCGAAGTGCGACTGCGGGAGCAGCAGGGTGGCGGGCGAATTGGCCAGGTGGCGGACCTCCGGCCGCAGCCCGGCCGCCTCGGCGGTGACCAGCGCGGCGCGGTAGGCGTCCAGCTGGGCCTGGATCGACGGGTGGCCGGGCTCGTCGGCGGCCGCGAAGTGCGACCAGACGCCGACCACGGTGAGCAGGCCGTCCAGCTCGGCGCGGCGGGCGGCGGCGACCAGGTCGGGCCAGTCGTGCGGCTGGCAGCCGTTGCGGCCCAGGCCGGTGTCGGCCTTCAGGTGCACCCGGGCCGGCAGCCCGGTGCCGCGGACGGCGGCGAGCAGCTCGTCCAGCGCCCACCGGCCGCTGACCGAGATGTCGATGTCGGCGAGCAGCGCCTCACGCCACGGGCCGCCGGGGGTCCAGAGCCAGCACAGGACGCGGGCCTGGTCGGGGCGGATGCCGGCGGCGCGCAGGGCGAGCGCCTCCTCCGGCGTCGCGGTGCCCAGCCAGCCGACCCCTGCGGCGACCGCCTCCCGGGCGCACCGGACCGCGCCGTGGCCGTAGGCGTCCGCCTTGACCGCGGCCATCACCGCGGCGCCTCCGACGCGCTCGCGCAGCGCGTCGAGGTTGCCGCGCAGGGCGGCCAGATCGATGGTCGCCTCGGCCCGCGCTCCTTCGGTGAGGGTGGCCGTAGCGATCGTGTTCGCAGTTGTCATCAGGGTCAGTCTCCCAGACGTCCCAGGGTCCTCGCCGAACGGCCCGTCGGCACGCCGCCCCGGGGCGCCGCCGCCGAGCGGCCCGCACAACCCGCCGTCCCTTACCGGACGCCCACGAATCACCCGCCGGTTCCTTCCCCCCTCCCCCCACCCGCCCCGACCGTCCCGGCCTCCCCGGCCCCTCGGGCCCCGCAGCGGACGAGGAGCAGGCCGATCGGCCAGGAGAGGGCGACGACCGCAGTCCGCGCACCGGACGTCGGACGGGCCGACTTCTCGTGCGCGCCCGGCGAGCCGAGGGCGGGGGGCACAGGGGCCGACGGGCGCCCGGGCAGCTCGACGGAGCCGGTCGGTACGTTCCGGCGCGCGTCAGCCCCCGGAGGCCACAGCGGCCGCAGAACTTTCAGAGCCCTCAGAGCCCTCTGAGCCCTCGGCCGACCGGACGTCGCGCCAGGCGGCGGGGAGGGCTGCCGCCACCTGGAGGGCGGTGACGGGCGCCCCGGGACTACCGGCCGCGCGGCGGGCGGCGAGGCCGTGCAGGTACGCGGCCACCGAGGCGGCGTCCAGCGGGGAGAGCCCGGTGGCCAGCAGCGAACCGGCCAGGCCCGCCAGCACGTCGCCGCTGCCGGCCGTCGCCAGCCAGGAGCTGCCGGTCGGGTTCACCCGCACCGCGCCGCCCGGGTCGGCGATCACCGTCGTCGAGCCCTTCAGCAGCACCGTCGCCCGGTAGGCGGCGGCGAGCCGGCGGGCCGTGGCCAGCCGGGTGGCGGCCAGCTCGTCGGCGGCCGGCGGCCTGGCCTCACCGCCCGCGGCACCCGCCGCCTCACCCGCGCCCGCCAGCAGGCGGGCCGCCTCGCCCGTGTGCGGGGTCAGCAGCGTGGGCGCCGTCCGCCCGGCGAGCGCCTGCGGCCCGAGGCGGGCCAGTTCGGTCAGCCCGTCCGCGTCCACCAGCACCGGGACGTCGCTCGCCAGCGCCTCCGTGAGCGCCCGCTCCGCCCCCTCGCCGCCGCCCGGTCCGACCACCCAGGCCTGCACCCGCCCCGCCCCGGCCGGCCCGCCCTCGGTGACCAGCGCCTCCGGGAACCGCCGCACCACCTCCTCGGCCGCCGTCCCCACGTACCGCACCGCACCGGCGCCACCGCTCTGCGCCCCGGCCACCGCGAGCAGCGCGGCCCCGGGGTACCGCGACGAGCCGGCCGCCACCCCGACCACGCCGCGCCGGTACTTGTCGCTCTCCGCCCCCGGCACCGGCAGCAGCGCGGCCACGTCGGCGTGCTGCGGGGCCGCCACCGCGGCCGGCGGCAGCTCCAGCCCGATCCCCACCAGCTGCACCACCCCCGCGTACGAGGCGCCCGGATCGATCAGCAGCCCCGGCTTGTACGTGCCGAAGCAGACCGTCACGTCCGCCCGGAGCGCCACGCCCGCCACCTCGCCGGTGTCGGCGTCCACCCCGCTCGGCACGTCCACGGCCACCACCACCCCGTCCCGGCCGGCGCGGGCGTACGGCTGCGCCTCCGGCCGCAGGCCGCCCCGCCCGCCGATGCCGACGATGCCGTCCAGCACCAGGTCCGCGCGCGAGAAGTCGGCCAGGCCGACCTCCTGCTCCGGCACCACCCGCCCGCCGGCCGACCGGAGAGCCGCGAGGCCCCCTGCGTGGGCCCGCTCGGGTGCGAGCAGCACCGCCGCCACCCGCGCGCCGCGCCGGGCCAGCGCCGCGCCCGCGTACAGGGCGTCGCCCCCGTTGTCCCCGCTGCCCGCCAGGACCACCACCCGGCTGCCGTAGACCCGGCCCCGACGGCGGGTCAGCAGCCGGGCGCAGGTCACGGCGAGGCCGGCGGCGGCCCGCTGCATCAGGGTGCCCTCCGGCAGCGCGGCCATCAGTTCGGCCTCGGCGGCCCGGACCTGGTCGACGCGGTGAGCACTGCGCATGAGGGGTTCCCCCGGTCTTCGGCGACGGACGACGGATAGGGACGACGGCTACCGCCGACGCTACGCGACCGGCCTCCCCCGCAGGGCCCGAGGCCGTGCGGCACGCTTCGGCACGACACCCGCTCCGGTCCCCCACCGGCCGACCCCGCGCCGCCGGAGCGGCCCGGCAGGCCCGGACAGCAGGGCGCCCCCGCGGTGGAACGCAGCCACCGCGGGGGCACCGGACGGGAAGGGCCGGACGACCCGACTACTCGACCGTCACCGACTTCGCCAGGTTGCGGGGCTGGTCGACCTCGTGGCCCTTGGCCGTGGCCAGCTCGCAGGCGAAGACCTGCAGCGGCACGGTGGAGACCAGCGGCTGCAGCAGGGTCGGCGTGACCGGGATGCGGATCAGGTGGTCCGCGTACGGGACGACCGCCTCGTCGCCCTCCTCGGCGATGACGATCGTACGGGCGCCCCGGGCCCGGATCTCCTGGATGTTGGAGACGATCTTGTCGTGCAGGATCGACCGCCCGCGCGGCGACGGCACGACCACCACGACCGGCAGGCCCTCCTCGATCAGCGCGATCGGCCCGTGCTTCAGCTCGCCGGCCGCGAAGCCCTCGGCGTGCATGTAGGCGAGCTCCTTGAGCTTGAGCGCGCCCTCCAGGGCCACCGGGAAGCCGACGTGCCGGCCGAGGAACAGGACCGAGCGCGCGTCGGCCAGCGAGCGGGCCAGCTCGCGCACCGGCTCCATGGTCTGCAGGACCTGCTCGACCTGGCGCGGGGCGTCGCCGAGCTCCTTGATGACGGCGTGGATCTCGTCGCCCCACTTGGTGCCGCGCACCTGGCCGAGGTACAGCGCGACCAGGTAGCAGGCCACCAGCTGGGTCAGGAACGCCTTGGTGGAGGCGACGGCGACCTCGGGCCCGGCGTGGGTGTACAGCACCGCGTCCGACTCGCGCGGGATGGTGGAGCCGTTGGTGTTGCAGATCGCCAGCACCTTGGCGCCCTGCTCGCGCGCGTGCCGCAGCGCCATCAGGGTGTCCATGGTCTCGCCGGACTGCGAGATCGCGATGACCAGCGTGCCCGGGCCCATGATCGGGTCGCGGTAGCGGAACTCGGACGCGACCTCCACCTCGCAGGGGATCCGGGTCCAGTGCTCGATCGCGTACTTGGCGATCATGCCCGCGTGGAAGGCGGTGCCGCAGGCGACGATGACGACCTTGTCGACCGACCGCAGGTCGGCGTCGGAGATCCGCAGCTCGTCGAGGGTGAGCCGGCCGTCGGTGCCGATCCGGCCGAGGAGGGTGTCGGCGACGGCCTTCGGCTGCTCGGCGATCTCCTTGAGCATGAAGTAGTCGTAGCCGCCCTTCTCGGCGGCCGAGGCGTCCCAGTCGACGTGGTACTCGCGCACGTCGGCCGGGGTGCCGTCGAAGTTGGTGACCGTCACCGCGTCGCGGCGCAGCTCCACGACCTGGTCCTGGCCCAGCTCGATCGCCTCGCGGGTGTGCGCGATGAACGCCGCGACGTCGGAGGCGAGGAAGTTCTCGCCCTCGCCGCGCCCGACCACCAGCGGCGAGTTGCGGCGCGCGCCGACCACGACGTCCGGCGCGTCCGCGTGCACGGCGACGAGGGTGAAGGCGCCGTCGAGACGGCGGCAGACCGCCCGCATCGCCTCGGCCAGGTCACCGTCGTACAGCTCGCCGAGCAGGTGGGCGACGACCTCGGTGTCGGTCTCCGAGCGCAGTGTGTGGCCGCGCTCGGTCAGCTCGGCCCGGAGCTGGGCGAAGTTCTCGATGATGCCGTTGTGGACCACGGCCACCCGGGCGGCGTCGTCCAGGTGGGGGTGGGCGTTGGCGTCGGTCGGGCCGCCGTGGGTGGCCCAACGGGTGTGACCGATGCCGGTGGTTCCGCCGGGAAGAGGGGTCTCGGCGAGTGACTTCTCCAGGTTGGCGAGCTTTCCGGCCCGCTTGTCGGTGGCAAGGCTCCACTGCCCGTCGGAGCCCTGCACCTGCACCGCGACACCGGCGGAGTCGTAACCCCGGTACTCCAGTCGCTGCAGGCCTGCGATTACTACGTCAAGGGCGGGCTGGGAGCCCACGTATCCAACAATTCCGCACATGCGTGCCAGCATAAGGGCGCTCCGAACGCCCCATTCGCGCGGTTCGCCCCCGGCGCGTGACCGACACCACAACCCCCCTGAACGGCGCTACGGCTCACAATGGAGCATGTGCTGACCGAACTCTGTACGCGGGGCGTTGCCACGCCCGGCCCGTCGCCGTCCCCCTACGTGGACCTCAGCCGGGCCGAGTGGAGCGCACTGCGCGAGCGTACGCCGCTGCCACTGACCGCACAGGAGGTGGAACGGCTGCGCGGTCTCGGCACCGCGCTCGACCTCGACGAGGTCCGCGACGTCTACCTGCCGCTGTCCCGGCTGCTGAACCTCTACATCCACGCCACGCACGACCTACGCGACGCGCTGGGCACCTTCCTCGACACCGGGGACACCGAGCGCACCCGCACGCCGTTCATCATCGGCGTGGCCGGCTCGGTCGCGGTCGGCAAGTCCACGACGGCCCGGCTGCTCCAGGCGCTGCTGGCCCGCTGGCCGGAGCACCCCCGGGTGGAGCTGGTCACCACGGACGGGTTCCTGCTGCCGAACGCGGAGCTGCGCCGGCGCGGGCTGATGGCCCGCAAGGGGTTCCCCGAGTCGTACGACCGCCGGGCGCTGATGCGGTTCGTCGCGGACGTGAAGGCCGGCAAGGAGAGGGTCTCCGCCCCGGTCTACTCGCACCTCGTGTACGACATCGTGCCCGGGGAGCGGCTCACCGTGGAGCGCCCGGACATCCTGATCGTCGAGGGGCTGAACGTGCTGCAGCCGGCGCTGCCGGGCACCGACGGCCGGACCAGGCTCGCGGTGGCCGACTACTTCGACTTCTCGATCTACGTCGACGCCCGCACCGACGACATCGAGAGCTGGTACCTGGACCGGTTCCGCAAGCTGCGGCAGACCGCCTTCCAGGACCCGAACTCCTACTTCCGCCGGTTCACCGAGGTGCCGGAGGAGGAGGCCATGGAGTACGGCCGCCAGGTGTGGCGCACCATCAACAAGCCGAACCTGCTGGAGAACGTGCTGCCCACCCGCGGCCGGGCGACGCTGGTCCTGCAGAAGGGCTCGGACCACAAGGTCCGCCGGGCACGGCTGCGCAAGCTCTGAACGCGCCACGAGCCGCGAGCCGCGAGCCGCGAGCCGCGAGCCGCGAGCCGCGAACGCCCGAGGGCCCCGCAGGTGCGGGGCCCTCGGGCGTTCGAGCGTTCGGCGGGGGGTCAGCCCAGGTACGTCCGGACCGCCTCGGCCAGGCGCTCCGCGACGGCCTTGGACTGCGACTCGTCGGCGGCCTCGACCATCACCCGGACCAGCGGCTCGGTGCCGGACGACCGCAGCAGCACCCGGCCGGTGGAGCCCAGCTCCGCCTCGGCCTCGGCGACGGCGGCGGCCAGCTCCTCGCTGGTCTTCACCCGGCTCTTGTCGACGCCCTTGACGTTGATCAGCACCTGCGGCAGACGGGTCATCACGGCGGCCAGGTCGGCCAGCGGCTGCTTGGTGGCGGCCAGCCGGGCGCCGAGCATCAGGCCGGTCAGCGTGCCGTCGCCGGTGGTCGCGTGGTCGAGGAGGATGACGTGGCCGGACTGCTCGCCGCCCAGCGCGAAGCCGTGCGCCTTCATCGCCTCCAGCACGTAGCGGTCGCCGACGGCGGTCTCGACCAGGTCGATGCCCTCGCGCTCCATCGCCAGCTTGAAGCCCAGGTTGGACATCACGGTGGCCACGACGGTGTTGCTCCGCAGCGTGCCGGCCTCCTTCATGGCGACGGCGAGGATCGCGATGATCTGGTCGCCGTCGACCTCGTCGCCGTCCGCGTCGGCGGCCAGGCAGCGGTCGGCGTCACCGTCGAGGGCGATCCCGAGGTCCGCCCGGTGCTCGCGCATGGCGGTGCGCAGCCGGTCCAGGTGGGTGGAGCCGACACCCTCGTTGATGTTGAGGCCGGTGGGCTCGGCCCCCAGGGTGTGGACGACCTCGGCGCCGGCCCGGGCGAAGGCCTCGGGGGCGACGTACGCGGCCGCGCCGTGGGCGCCGTCGATGACGACCCGGATGCCGTCCAGGCGGTTGGGCAGCACGCCGATCAGGTGGGCGACGTACTTGTCGAAGCCCTCGGTGTACTCGCGGACCCGGCCGACGTCGGCCCCGGTCGGGCGCTTCCACTCGTCGCTGCCGACGGAGTACGTCCGGTAGTGCGCCTCGATGGCGTCCTCGATCCGGTCGTCCAGCTTGTGGCCGCCGCGGGCGAGGAACTTGATGCCGTTGTCCGGCATGGCGTTGTGGCTGGCGGAGAGCATCACGCCGAAGTCGGCGCCGAGCGCGCCGGTGAGGTACGCCACCGCCGGGGTGGGCAGCACGCCGACCCGCAGCACGTCGACGCCCGCGCTGGCCAGGCCGGCGATGACCGCGGCCTCCAGGAACTCGCCCGAGGCGCGCGGATCGCGGCCGACCACCGCGACCGGCCGGTGGCCGTCGAAGGCCCCCGCCTCACCGAGCACGTGCGCCGCCGCGACCGACAGCCCGAGCGCGAGCTCGGCCGTCAGGGTCTCGTTGGCCACGCCGCGTACGCCGTCCGTACCGAAGAGTCGTCCCACTGTCCCGTCCTCCATCGCCGCAATGCTTTGCAGAGAATCCGATCGAATCCCAGGCCTCCGCACAATGGCCGGGGAGCACGACGCCCCGGAGTACGCGAAGTACTCCGGGGCGTGAGAGCGCATCCGGGGGCGTGCACCACCAGGGCGGTACGCACCCCCGGGGCGCGACTAGCGCTTGCTGTACTGCGGCGCCTTGCGGGCCTTCTTGAGACCGGCCTTCTTGCGCTCGACGGCACGCGCGTCACGCATCAGGAAGCCGGCCTTCTTCAGGGCGGCGCGGTTGTTGTCCACGTCGGCCTCGTTCAGGGCGCGGGCGACGCCGAGGCGCAGCGCGTAGGCCTGACCGGAGGTGCCGCCACCCGAGATGCGGGCGACGACGTCGTAACGGCCGTCGAGCTCAAGGAGCTTGAACGGCTCGTTCACGGTCTGCTGGTGCACCTTGTTGGGGAAGTAGTTCTCCAGGGTGCGACCGTTGATCTTCCACTGGCCGGTGCCGGGGACGATGCGCACGCGGGCGATCGCCTCCTTGCGACGGCCGAGGCCGGCGCCGGGGACGGCCTCGCCGAAGCGGCCGGCCAGGGACTCGGAGGTGTAGTTCTCCTCGGAGGTGTACTCGCCCTCGACGACAGTCTCGTCGAAGTCGACCTCAAGGGTTTCGGTGGTCTCGGCCACGGGGTTCCTCAGCTCTTTTCAGTGTTGGGGGGCTTGGTGGCCGGAGTTACTGCGCGACCTGGGTGATCTCGAACGGCACCGGCTGCTGGGCAGCGTGCGGGTGCTGGTCGCCCGAGTAGACCTTCAGCTTCGAGAGCATCTGGCGGCCCAGGCTGTTCTTGGGGACCATGCCCTTGATGGCCTTCTCGACGGCCTTCTCCGGGTTGTTCGCCAGGAGGTCGTCGTAGCGGACCGAGCGGAGACCGCCCGGGAAGCCGCTGTGGCGGTACGCCAGCTTCTGGGTCTTCTTGTTACCCGACAGGTGCACCTTGTCCGCGTTGATGATGATGACGAAGTCACCGGTGTCAACGTGCGGCGCGTAGATCGCCTTGTGCTTACCCCGGAGGAGGTTGGCGGCCTGGGAGGCCAGGCGGCCGAGCACGACGTCGGTCGCGTCGATGACGTGCCACTGACGCTGGACGTCGCCGGGCTTGGGGCTGTACGTACGCACGGTCGTAGCCTCTGCTTTTCAGTGAGTGAGTCCTGACAGGAGCACCCGGTCGAGGGCATCAGCCTGGCCGCCTTGGACGCAATTCAAGGGGGGCCGCTGGGTGGTCGACCTGATATCTCCGGCGTACCGACCTCTCACGTGAGATAGAGCGAGCCAATACGCACATCAAGCGCCCAGGCTACCGGGACTACCGGGGAGGGTCAAAATTCGCCCGGCGGAACCCGCCCCGGGACTGTCCTGAACCGCTCCCGAACGGACCCTGAACCGGTCCCCGAACGGTCACGAACGGCACCCGAACGACCGGAACCGCACAGGCTCCGGACATCACCCGGCCCGGCGCGGTACGGCCCGGACCGCCCCGCACCGCGCCGGAACGCCAGGTCAGCGATCCCGCTCGACCCGGGTGACGTCCCAGACCGGCTCCGTCGACTCGTAGACGCGGCCGTCCGCGCCGAACACCACGAAACGGTCCAGGGCCTTCGCGAACCAGCGGTCGTGCGTGACGCACAGCACGGTGCCGTCGAAGGCCTCCAGCCCGGCCTGCAGCGCCTCCGCGCTCTCCAGGTCCAGGTTGTCGGTCGGCTCGTCGAGCAGCAGCGCGGTGACCCCGGAGAGCTCCAGCTTGAGGATCATCAGCCGGGCCTGCTGCCCGCCGGAGAGCGACTCGAACTTCTGCTCCTCCTGCCGGTCCAGCTCGTACCGGCGCAGGGCGCCCATCGCGGCGCCGCGGCTGAGCGCGTGCTCCTCCTCGACGATCGAGCGGACGGTGCGGCCGAGCAGCTCCGGATGGGCGTGGGTCTGCCGGAAGTGGCCGGGCACCACCCGGGCGCCGAGCTTCCAGCCACCGGTGTGCGCGACCGTGGTGTCCCCCGCGAGGAGGCGCAGGAAGTGCGACTTGCCGGAGCCGTTGGAACCGAGGACGCCGATCCGTTCGCCGTAGAAGACCTCCAGGTCGAAGGGCTTCATCAGGCCGGTGAGCTCCAGCTGCTCCATGGTGAAGGCGCGCACGCCCGTCCGGCCGCCCTTGAGCCGCATGGTGATGCTCTGCTCGCGCGGGGGCTCCTCCGGACGGCCGGCCTCCTCGAACTTCTTCAGCCGGGTCTGCGCCGCCGCGTAGCGGGTGGCCAGCGCGTGGCTGACGGAGGCGGCCTGACGCAGCGTGACGACGAGCTTCTTGAGCTTGGCGTGCTCCTCGTCCCAGCGCCGGCCGAGCTCCTCGAAGCGGGCGAAGCGGTCCTTGCGGGCCTCGTGGAAGGAGTCGAAGCCGCCGCCGTGGACCCAGACACTGCTGCCGGCCGCGCCGGACTCGACACTGATGATCTTCTCGGCGGTCCGGGAGAGGAGCTCGCGGTCGTGCGAGATGTAGAGCACGGTCTTCGGGGTGGCCCTGATCGCCTCCTCCAGCCAGCGCTTGCCGGGGACGTCCAGGTAGTTGTCCGGCTCGTCCAGCAGCAGCACCTCCTCGGGGCCGCGCAGCAGCGCCTCCAGGACGAGGCGCTTCTGCTCACCGCCGGAGAGCGTGTTGAGGCCGCGCCACTGGGCCTTGTCGAAGGGCATGCCGAGGGCCGCCGTCGTGCAGACGTCCCAGTCGGTCTCGTAGTCGTAGCCGCCGACGTCGGCCCAGTCGGAGAGCGCCTGGGCGTACGCCATCTGCGTCTTCTCGTCGTCCTGGGCGATCATCGCCAGCTCGGCGGCGTCGACCGCGCGGGCCGCGACGGCGATCCGCTCGGGGGCGACGGAGACCAGCAGGTCACGGACGGAGGCGTCGGCGGCCAGCGGGGCCGGGCCCTGCCGGTCCTCGTCCTCCTGCCTGCCCTCGCGGCCGGTGGTGCCGACGAACTGGCGCATCACGCCGAGGCCGCCGCTGATCGTCACCGAGCCGCCGTGCGGCTGGAGGTCGCCCGCGATCATGCGCAGGAGGGTGGTCTTGCCGGCGCCGTTGGCGCCCACCAGGGCGACCGCGGTGCCCTCGCCGACCCGGAAGGACGCGTCGTCGAAAAGCACCCGCCCGTCCGGCAGGTAGTACTCAAGGTGCGAAATCTCGACGTGTCCCATGCGGACGATTCTCCCAAGCCGCCGCCCAGGACCAAAACGGATTAGCCGACCACCGGCCGTCCGGGCAGGGTCCGCATCCGGCGGGCCGCCCGGTTGCGCTCGGCGAGCAGCTCGTCCGCCGGGTAGCCGACCTCCTCCAGCGTCAGCCCGTGGGGCCGGATGACGTTGACCGCCGAGTTGCGGACGCCGCCGGCCAGCACCTCACCGGGGAACTCCACCGGCCGGTGCCCGTCGCCGACCAGCAGCATCGCGCCGACCAGCGCCCGCACCATGTTGTGGCAGAAGGCGTCGGCCCGGACGGTGGCGACCGCCAGCGAGCCCTCCTGCGCGGCGTAGGCGTCCACCGGCACGCGGTCCCAGCGCAGCTCCAGCAGGGTGCGGATGGTCGTGGCGCCCTCGCGCTTCTTGCAGTACGCGGCGAAGTCGTGCTCGCCGAGGAGCAGTTCGGCGGCGGCGTTCATCTTCTCGACGTCCAGCGGCCGGTCGTGCCAGAGCACGTGCCCGCGCAGCAGCGGGTCGACCCCGCCGGGGTGGTCGGCGACCCGGTAGGCGTACCGGCGCCAGATCGCCGAGAAACGGGCGTCGAAGCCCGCGGGGGCCTCGCTCACCCGGTAGATCCGGACGTCACCGGGGAGTCGCCCGGCCAGCCGCCGGAGCAGCTTCCCGCCGTGCTGGGCCCAGAGTTCGTCCGGCAGGTCGACGTGCGCGACCTGGCCCCGGGCGTGCACACCGGCGTCGGTGCGGCCGGCCACCGTCAGGGGGTGGAGCTCCGGGCTCCGGGTGACGATCTGCAGCGCGGTCTCGATCTCCTCCTGGACGGTGCGGCGACCGCCGCGCTGGCGGGCCCATCCGGAGAACTCGGCGCCCTGGTAGGCGAGGTCGAACCGGATCCGGACGTACCCGTCGGCCGGGCCGTCCTTGACCGGCGGCCGCTCGGCGCAATCGTTGACCACTGCTTCTCTCCCAGAGGGGTCCAGACAGAAGGAACGGGCCCGCTCCCCCACGGATGGGAGAACGGGCCCGCACTACACCGGAAGGTGTCAGGCCTGCTCGGTGGCCTCGGCCTCGTCGGCCTTCGCCTCGTCGGCCTTGGTGGCCTCGACCTTGGCGTCGGCCTCCTTGACGGCACGCTTGGTGGCGCCCTCGGCCTCGCCGACGGCGGTCTGCGCGACGGTCAGCGCCTCGACCAGCTCGATCACGGCCATCGGCGCGTTGTCGCCGCGGCGACCGCCGATCTTGGTGATGCGGGTGTAGCCACCCGGGCGGTTCTCGTAGCGCGGCGCGATCTCGGTGAAGAGGGTGTGCAGCACCGAGATGTCGGTGATGGTCTTGCGCACCAGGCGACGGTTGTGGATGTCGCCCTTCTTCGCCTTGGTGATGAGCTTCTCCGCCAGCGGGCGCATCCGACGGGCCTTGGCCTCGGTCGTGGTGATGCGGCCGTACTGGAAGAGCTCCCGGCACAGACCGGCGAGCAGCAGCGGCTCGTGGTGCGGGCCGCCGCCGAGGCGGGCACCCTTGGTGGGACGCGGCATGGAATTACTCCTCGAATCTCCGACTGCGGCCGTACCAGGTACCGCAGCGGGCGTACGGGCACGGTGCCCGTACGGCTTTTCACTGACCCGCCGGAACGGCCGCCGGAGCGGCCGTTCCCACGGTCAAACTCTTAGTACTGCTCGGTCTCCGCGTAACCCGCGTCGTCCAGGTCGTCGGCGCCGAAGGCGTCGGCGGCGGCGGTCGGGTCGAACCCGGGCGGGCTGTCCTTGAGGGCCAGGCCCATGCCGGCCAGCTTCGCCTTGACCTCGTCGATCGACTTCGCACCGAAGTTGCGGATGTCGAGCAGGTCGGCCTCGGAGCGGGCCACGAGCTCACCCACGGTGTGGATGCCCTCGCGCTTGAGGCAGTTGTAGGAGCGGACGGTGAGCTCCAGCTCCTCGATCGGCAGCGCCAGGTCGGCGGCCAGGGCGGCGTCCGTGGGGGACGGGCCCATGTCGATGCCCTCGGCGTCGATGTTCAGCTCGCGGGCGAGACCGAACAGCTCCACCAGGGTCTTGCCGGCCGAGGCCATGGCGTCGCGCGGACGCATGGCGGGCTTGGTCTCGACGTCGACGATGAGCTTGTCGAAGTCGGTCCGCTGCTCGACACGGGTGGCCTCGACCTTGTAGGTGACCTTCAGCACGGGGCTGTAGATCGAGTCGACCGGGATGCGGCCGATCTCCTGGCCGGAGGCCTTGTTCTGCACGGCGGAGACGTAGCCGCGACCGCGCTCGACGGTCAGCTCCATCTCCAGCTTGCCCTTGCCGTTCAGCGTGGCGAGGACCAGCTCGGGGTTGTGCACCTCGACACCGGCCGGCGGGGCGATGTCGGCGGCGGTGACCACACCCGGGCCCTGCTTGCGCAGGTACATCACGACCGGCTCGTCGTGCTCCGAGGAGACGACCAGCTGCTTGATGTTGAGGATGAGGTCGGTGACGTCCTCCTTGACGCCCGGCACGGTGGTGAACTCGTGCAGGACGCCGTCGACGCGGATGCTGGTGACAGCGGCACCCGGGATCGACGACAGGAGGGTGCGGCGGAGCGAGTTGCCGAGGGTGTAGCCGAAGCCCGGCTCCAGCGGCTCGATCACGAACCGCGAGCGGAATTCGTCGACGACCTCTTCGGTCAGCGAGGGACGCTGAGCGATCAGCATGTGTCAAATCCTCCAGTGATCTTCGGCACCCACTATTTGATGCCGAACAGAACCAGCGTACGGGGTCCCGCCGGCAGTGACACACCGCGTGGGACCCCGTACGAAGGCTTGAAGCAGAACCCGCGTGCCCGAAGGCGCTGCGTCAGACGCGGCGGCGCTTCGGCGGACGGCAGCCGTTGTGCGGGGTGGGGGTGACGTCCTGGATCGAACCGACCTCCAGGCCGGTGGCCTGGAGCGAGCGGATCGCGGTCTCGCGGCCGGAGCCCGGACCCTTCACGAAGACGTCGACCTTGCGCATGCCGTGCTCCTGCGCGCGACGGGCAGCGGCCTCAGCGGCCATCTGCGCGGCGAACGGGGTGGACTTGCGCGAGCCCTTGAAGCCGACGTGGCCGGCAGAGGCCCAGGAGATCACGTTGCCCGCGGGGTCGGTGATCGACACGATCGTGTTGTTGAACGTGCTCTTGATGTGCGCGTGGCCGTGAGCCACGTTCTTCTTTTCCTTGCGGCGGATCTTCTTCGCGCCGGCAGCCTGACGACCCTTGGGGGGCATAAGTCTGTTCTCCTACTGAGGTGGTCGGTCCGCTGACCCGCGGGCCGGAGGGATGTCCGGTGACGGGACGGACTACTTCTTGCCCGGCTTCTTCTTACCGGCGATCGCGCGACGCGGGCCCTTGCGGGTACGCGCGTTGGTGTGGGTGCGCTGGCCGCGGACCGGCAGGCCGCGACGGTGACGCAGACCCTCGTAGCAGCCGATCTCGACCTTGCGGCGGATGTCGGCGGCCACCTCACGGCGGAGGTCACCCTCGACCGTGTAGTTGGCGTCGATGTACTGACCCAGCTTGACGAGGTCTTCCTCGCTGATGTCGCGCACGCGGACATCGGGGTTGACACCGGTCTCGACCAGGGTCTGCTGGGCGCGGGTACGGCCGATGCCGTACACGTAGGTAAGGGCGATCTCGATCCGCTTCTCACGGGGGAGATCAACGCCGGCGAGGCGTGCCATTCAAGGCTCCTGTGCTTCTTCAGAGGTCTCGCGTGCTACCTACTCCTACGCCTCTCGACGATGGAGCCCCGGCCTCTGACCGGGGGTGGCAGTCCGTCCACTGACGGACGGATCGGGCAGCCCGCTTATGACGTTTTTCGCGTCGCGCGAAGTACTACGAGAAATGCTGGGGGGGAACTGATCAGCCCTGGCGCTGCTTGTGGCGCAGGTTGTCGCAGATCACCATGACCCGGCCGTGGCGGCGGATCACCTTGCACTTGTCGCAGATCTTCTTGACGCTCGGCTTGACCTTCATGTTCAGGTTCTCCGGGTCTAGATCTGACGTTCTTACTTGTAGCGGTAGACGATCCGGCCACGCGTGAGGTCGTAGGGGCTGAGCTCCACCACGACCCGGTCGTCCGGCAGGATGCGGATGTAGTGCATGCGCATCTTGCCACTGATGTGCGCGAGGACCTTGTGACCGTTCTGCAGCTCGACCTTGAACATCGCGTTCGGAAGAGACTCGATCACGGTGCCCTCGATCTCAATGGCGCCTTGCTTCTTAGCCATGAACTGCGAGATCCACCTTCCGGGACCGGCTACCGTATGCGGCACGCTCGTGCGAACCTGGGTCCACCCCGACCCCCGAGGGGGAAGAGGGCGTGCTGAAGCACGCTACGAGTGAGCCGACGGTCCATCCTACGCCAGCGCGAGGGGTGGACCAAAACCGGGGCCCGGTCAGTGCGGGGCGACGACCCGCAGCGGCTCCACGTGGGCGGTGCAGGCCGAGCAGCGGCGGGCGGCCTCGGGTATCTCGGTCAGGCACTCCGGGCACGGGCGCCTCGGGGTCTTCGGCTTCTTCGGCAGGTAGCGGGCGGTCGCCTTGGTCACCGGCAGGACGACGCAGAAGTAGAGCACCGCGGCGGTCATCAGGAACGCGATCAGCACGTTCAGGAACTGGCCGTACGGGAAGATGACCCCCGCCACGTTGGCCTTGTACGAGCCGAAGTCGCCCGCCGCGCCGACCACGACACCCACCAGCGGGGTGAGGAAGGCCGACACGAAGCCGGTCACCACCCCGGTGAACGCGGCGCCGATGACGACACCGACCGCCATGTCGACGACGTTGCCGCGCATCATGAATTCGCGGAATCCCTTGAGCACTGCTCTCTCCTGCTCGATCGAAGCCGTTTGCCGGTCGAAGCCGTCCGGGGACGCTCCGAGCCTCTGAAGCCACTGCCAGCCGATAAAAATAGGACAAAAGCCCTGGAGGTCCAAACCCCCAGGGCTCCGGTCCGTCGTCGGACCCGGCAGTCGGCCTCGCGGGCGGCGGCGAACGGCCGCCCCGACCGGGCTCCGACGACTAGGCGAGCGGGTCCGGAGCTGCGGTGATGCCGAGCTTGGCCAGCTCGGCCCGGCCGCCGTCGAAGGAGGTCAGCACCAGCGGCCCCTCCTCGGTCACGGCCACCGAGTGCTCCCAGTGCGAGGCCCAGGTACCGTCGTTGGTCACGACGGTCCAGTCGTCCTCCAGCACCGTCGTGTGCGGCGTGCCGAGCGACACCATGGGCTCGATGGCCAGCACGGTGCCGGGGATCAGCTTGGGGCCCTTCCCGCGGCCGCGCTCGACGTAGTTCAGGACGTGCGGCTCCATGTGCATCGCGGTGCCGATGCCGTGGCCGCCGTAGCCCTCGGTGATGCCCCACTTGCCCTTCGGCGGCAGCGGCTGGCGGCGGATGAAGCCCTCGATCGCCTTGGAGACGTCGACCAGGCGGTTGCCCTTCTTCATCTGGGCGATGCCGGCCCACATCGAGCCCTCGGTGACGCGGCTCAGCATCTCCACCTCGGGCCGGGCCTCGCCGACGGCCACCGAGATCGCCGCGTCGCCGTGCCAGCCGTCCAGGATGGCGCCGCAGTCGATCGAGATCAGGTCGCCCTCCTCCAGCACCCGGTCGCCCGGGATGCCGTGCACGACCTCGTTGTTCACCGAGGCGCAGATCACACCGGGGAACCAGAGCCCGCCGTGGTGGGCGCGGAAGTTGGAGGTCGCGCCGTGGTCCGTGATGACCTTGTCGGCGATGTCGTTGAGTTCCTGGGTGGTCACACCCGGGGCTACCGCCTCGCGGCACGCCTTGAGCGCCTCGGCGACGACCAGTCCGGCCGCTCGCATCTTCGCGATCTGCTCGGAGGTCTTGATCTCCACCATCTGGTCACGCCTTCCTTGGTCTCCCGCGCGGTCCTTGCCGGGCGGCCGTGCACTCGTTCCACCGTACGACGACCTACGGCCGCGCTGCCCCGGAAGGGCAACGCGGCCGTAGGTACGCCGCTCAAAAAAACTCAGCTGTCCTGCTTCAGCGCCTCGATCGCGCGGGCGGTGACCTCGTCCACCTTGCCGAGGGCCGGGATCGTCGCGATCAGGCCCTGCTGGCGGTAGTAGTCGATGATCGGCTCGGTCTCCGTGTGGTAGACCTCCAGCCGCGTCCGCACCTTGTCCTCGGTGTCGTCCGAACGCTGGTACAGCTCGCCGCCGCACTCGTCGCAGACGCCCTCGGTCTTCGGCGCGTTGTAGTCCACGTGGAACACGTGGCCGCCGTCGTTGCGGCAGAGGCGACGGCCGGCGATCCGCCGGACCACCTCGTCCTCGGGGACCTCCAGGTCCAGCACGCCGTCGAGCGCGATGCCCTGCTCGGTGAGGAACTCGTCCAGCGCCTTGGCCTGGCCAAGGTTGCGCGGAAAGCCGTCCAGCAGGAAGCCGTTGACGGCGTCCTCCTGGAGCATCCGGTCCTTGGCCATCCCGATCGTGACCTCGTCCGGCACCAGCCGGCCCGCGTCCATGTAGCTCTTGGCCTCGACACCCAGCGGGGTGCCCTGGCCGATGTTGGCGCGGAAGAGGTCGCCGGTGGAGATGTGGGGAATGGACAGGGTCTTGGCGAGCAAGTGCGCCTGAGTACCCTTCCCGGCCCCGGGAGGCCCGACGAGGACGATACGCATCAGCGGAGGAACCCTTCGTAATTGCGCTGCTGGAGCTGGCTCTCGATCTGCTTCACAGTTTCGAGTCCGACGCCGACGACGATGAGGACGCTGGTGCCGCCGAACGGGAAGTTGGTCTGCTGTCCGAAGGCGACCAGGGCGATCATCGGGATCAACGCGATCAGGCCCAGGTAGAGCGAACCCGGCCACGTGATGCGGGTGAGCACGTAGTTCAGGTACTCGGCCGTCGGGCGGCCGGCCCGGATACCCGGGATGAACCCACCATACTTCTTCATGTTGTCGGCAACTTCTTCGGGGTTGAAGGAGATGGCGACGTAGAAGAAGGCGAAGAAGACGATCAGCAGGAAGTACGTGGCCATGTAGACCGGGTGGTCACCGCGGACGAAGTGCTGGTTGATCCACACCGCCCAGCCGGACTGGCTGTTGGTCAGCTGGACCACCAGGGCCGGGATGTACAGCAGGGACGAGGCGAAGATGACCGGGATGACACCGGCCTGGTTCACCTTCAGCGGGATGTAGGTCGACGTGCCGCCGAAGGCCCGGCGGCCGATCATCCGCTTCGCGTACTGCACCGGGATCCGCCGCTGCGCCTGCTCGACGAAGATGACGAGCATCACAACGATGACGCCGATCGCGATGACGGAGAGGAACTCGACCCAGCCACCGCCGATGGTGCCGGAACCCTTGATGGCCCACATCGAGGTCGGGAACTGCGCGGCGATCGAGGTGAAGATCAGCAGCGACATGCCGTTGCCGATGCCGCGGTCGGTGATCAGCTCGCCCAGCCACATGATCACCGTGGTGCCGGCGGTCATGGTCAGGACCATCACGGCGATCCGGAAGACCCCGGTGTCCGGCACGATCTGGTTGGCGTAGACGCAGCCGGAGAAGAGCGCGCCGCTGGAGGCCGTCGCCACGATGCCGGTGCCCTGGAGCACCGCGAGCGCGATGGTCAGGTACCGGGTGTACTGCGTGATCTTCGCGGTACCGGCCTGGCCCTCCTTCTTCAGCGCCTCGAGTCGCGGGATCACGACCGTGAGGAGCTGGAGGATGATGCTCGCCGTGATGTACGGCATGATGCCGAGGGCGAAGATCGTCAGCTGGAGGAGCGCGCCACCGCTGAACAGGTTGACCAGTCCGAAGAGGCCGTTGTTCTTGGTCTCCTTGATACAGGCGTGAACCGCCTGGAAGTCCACCCCTGGAACAGGGATGTGCGAGCCCAGCCGGAACAGCACCATGATGCCCAGCGTGAACAGCAGCTTCTTGCGCAGGTCGGGCGTCTGGAACGCCCGCGCGAACGCACTGAGCACGGTGCCTCCTGCGCCTCCCGCGCGTCGTCGGCGGGAGGGTCGGTCCTGAATGGGAGTTTGGGCGGTACGGGCCCCCGTACAGACGGCACAGGCGAGCCTACGCGCAGCCTACAAGGGAACTCCACGGACTCTAACAGTGCGCGGCCGCTCGAAAGAAGCGCGTACCGTCCCTCCCCCACTCACGGGGTACGGGATGCCCGGTTTTGCCACACAAAAGAACGAGGGCGGATCACCGGAATCCGGACCGCCGGGAAAGGGCGCGGCCGGAAACGGCGCAAGCCCCGCACCTCCCTGAGGGGAAGTGCGGGGCTCACGAAGTCAGCGGGCTCAGACGAGCTCGGTGACGGTACCGCCGGCGGCGGTGATCTTCTCGGTGGCCGAGCCGGAGACGGCGTCGACCGTCACCTGCAGGGCGACCGAGATCTCGCCGGTGCCGAGCACCTTGACGAGGGAGTTCTTGCGAACCGCGCCCTTGGCGACCAGGTCCTCGACAGTGACCTCGCCACCCTGCGGGTAGAGCTCGGCCAGCTTGTCGAGGTTGACAACCTGGAACGTGATCTTGAACGGGTTCTTGAAGCCCTTCAGCTTCGGCAGGCGCATGTGGAGGGGCATCTGGCCACCCTCGAAGCGCTGCGGAACCTGGTAGCGGGCCTTGGTGCCCTTGGTGCCACGACCGGCGGTCTTACCCTTGGAGCCCTCACCACGACCGACACGGGTCTTGGCGGTCTTGGCACCCGGGGCGGGACGCAGGTTGTGCACCTTGATCGGCGAGTCAGCCATCTCAGTCCACCTCCTCGACCGTGACGAGGTGACGCACGGTCTGGGCCATCCCGCGGATCTCGGGACGGTCCTCCTTGACGACCACATCGTGCATGCGCTTCAGACCCAGCGAGCGCAGCGTCTCGCGGTGGTTCTGCTTGCTGCCGATGTAGGACTTGGTCTGCGTGATCTTCAGGCGAGCCATCAGGCGCTCACCCCTGCAGCACGAGCCCGCAGCAGAGCCGCGGGAGCCACGTCCTCCAGCGGCAGGCCACGACGGGCGGCGATCTCCTCGGGGCGCACGAGGCCCTTCAGAGCGGCCACCGTGGCGTGCACGATGTTGATCGCGTTGTCGGAGCCGAGCGACTTCGACAGGATGTCGTGAATACCGGCGCACTCCAGCACGGCACGCACCGGGCCACCGGCGATAACACCGGTACCGGGGGCAGCCGGCTTCAGGAGCACGACGCCGGCAGCCTTCTCGCCCTGGATCGGGTGCGGGATGGTGCCCTGGATACGGGGGACCTTGAAGAAGTTCTTCTTGGCCTCCTCAACACCCTTGGCGATGGCGGCCGGAACCTCCTTCGCCTTCCCGTAACCGACACCTACGGTGCCGTCACCGTCGCCCACCACGACCAGCGCGGTGAAGCTGAAACGACGACCACCCTTGACAACCTTGGCGACACGGTTGATCGCGACCACACGCTCGACGTAAGCGGTCTTCTCGACGGCGGGGGCGTTGCCCCGGTCGTCACGCTTACGGTCACGCCGCTCGCCACCGCCGGTGCCGCCGCCGGCGCCGCTACCGCGGCGCTGGGGTCCAGCCATTGGAATTACCTCTCTCGATTACGTCCGTCGACTGAGCCGACGAGCGGCTTAGAAGTCGAGCCCGGCCTCGCGGGCCGCGTCCGCCAGGGCGGCGATGCGGCCGGCGTACCGGTTGCCCGCGCGGTCGAAGACGACCGACTCGATGCCGGCAGCCTTGGCGCGCTCGGCGACCAGGCTCCCGACCTTCTTGGCCAGCTCGGTCTTGTCGCCCTCGGCGCCCTTGATGGACACGTCGAGGGTGGACGCCGACGCCAGGGTGTGACCCTGCGCGTCGTCGATGACCTGGGCGACCATGTGACGGTTCGAGCGCGTCACGACGAGGCGCGGACGCACCTCGGTGCCGACGACGCGCTTGCGAACGCGGATCGCGCGGCGCTTGCGAGCGGCGCTCTTGTAGGCGTTGCCCTTGCCGATCTTGACAGAGACGCTCATCGCTTACTTACCACTCTTTCCGACCTTGCGGCGGATGACCTCGCCCGCGTACTTGACGCCCTTGGCCTTGTACGGGTCGGGCTTGCGCAGCTTGCGGATCTTTGCGGCGACCTCGCCGACCTTCTGCTTGTCGATGCCGTCCACGTGGAACTTGGTGGCCGACTCGACGACGAAGGTGATGCCCTCCGGGGCCTCGACCAGGATCGGGTGGCTGTAGCCCAGCTGGAACTCCATGTTGGAGCCCTTCGCCAGAACTCGGTAGCCGACACCGCTGATCTCCAGCGACTTGCGGTAGCCCGCGGTCACGCCGGTGATCATGTTCGCCACCAGCGTGCGGGAAAGGCCGTGCAGGGCCTTCGACAGACGCTCGTCGTTGGGGCGGGTGACGAGCAGGTTGCCGTCCTCGCCCTTGCCGATCTCGATCGGCGCGGCGACGTGGTGGGTGAGGGAGCCCTTCGGGCCCTTCACCGAGACCGCCTGGCCATCGATGGTGACGTCCACGCCGGCGGGAACCGGGATGGGCAGCCGTCCAATGCGCGACATTGCTGTACCTCCGTTTCCCGAATTACCAGACGTAGGCGAGAACTTCTCCGCCTACGCCCTTCTTGGCAGCCTGCTTGTCGGTGAGGAGACCCGAGGACGTGGAGATGATCGCCACGCCCAGGCCGCCGAGCACCTTCGGCAGGTTGGTGGACTTTGCGTAGACCCGCAGGCCCGGCTTGCTGATCCGCTTGATGCCAGCGATCGAGCGCTCACGGTTGGGGCCGAACTTGAGCTCGATGGTCAGCTTCTTGCCGACCTCGCCCTCGACGGGCTCCTCAACCTTGTAGGAGGAGATGTACCCCTCCTGCTGCAGGATCTCGGCGACGTGCGCCTTGATCTTGCTGGCCGGCATCGCCACGGAATCGTGGTACGCCGAGTTCGCGTTACGCAGACGCGTGAGCATGTCTGCGATGGGGTCGGTCATGGTCATGATGGCCTCAGGCCTCTCTCGCCGTGGTTTCTCCGCGCCAGGTCCCCCTGCCGCACTCCGAGGAGTGCGGCAGGGGCACAGACGCAGGGGACCTGCGGCGTCGTAAGACTGGGTGCGAGCCCTCCGAAGAGGGTCGACGGCAGCTATGGAGCTCCCGCGACAGGGGGCCCGACCTCACTACCTTACGGGATTCCGTACGCAGCCCCAAAAACGGGGCACTGTGGGATCGGGCACACCTGCTTCGCTATGGCGTTACCGCGAGGTCCTGGACTACCAGGAGCTCTTGGTCACGCCCGGCAGCTCGCCGCGGTGGGCCATCTCACGGAGGCACACACGGCAGAGGCCGAACTTGCGGTACACCGAGTGCGGACGACCGCAGCGCTGGCACCGGGTGTAGGCCCGGACGCCGAACTTCGGCTTCCGCTCGGCCTTCGCGATGAGGGACTTCTTCGCCATTGGCTCACGCCTCCTTGAACGGGAAGCCCAGAGCGCGCAGGAGCGCCCGGCCCTCGTCGTCGGTCTGAGCGGTGGTCACGACGGTGATGTCCATACCGCGCTGACGGTCGACCTTGTCCTGGTCGATCTCGTGGAACATGACCTGCTCGGTCAGACCGAAGGTGTAGTTGCCACGGCCGTCGAACTGCTTGGGGGAGAGACCGCGGAAGTCACGGATACGCGGCAGAGCCAGCGACACCAGACGGTCCAGGAACTCCCACATGCGGTCACCACGGAGGGTGACGTGGGTGCCGATCGGCTGGCCCTCGCGCAGCTTGAACTGCGCGATGGACTTGCGAGCCTTGGTCACGGCCGGCTTCTGACCGGTGATCGCGGTCAGGTCGCGGATCGCGCCCTCGATCAGCTTGCTGTCACGGGCGGCCTCGCCGACACCCATGTTGACGACGACCTTGACCAGGCCGGGCGTCAGCATGACGTTCTCGTACGAGAACTGCTCCTGCAGCTGACCCTTGATCTCGGAGTTGTAACGCTCCTTGAGACGGGGGGTCACCTTCTCAACAGACGTCTCAGACATCAGATGTCCTCACCGGTTCGCTTGGCAACGCGGATCTTGTTGCCCTCGTCATCGAAGCGGTAGCCAACGCGGGTGACGACCTTCTTGCCGTCCTTCTCCACGACCAGCTGGACGTTGGAGACGTGCACCGGGGCCTCGACGGTGACAATGCCACCCTGAGTACCCGGGCCCGGCTTGGTGTGCTTCTTGACCCGGTTCACACCCTCGACCAGGACCTTGTTCTCGGCGGGCATGGCCTGAATGACCTTGCCCTGCTTGCCGCGGTCCTTGCCGGTGATGACCTGGACCAGGTCACCCTTCTTGATCTTCATGCTGTTCGCCATGGGTTAGAGCACCTCCGGCGCAAGCGAGATGATCTTCATGAACTTCTTGTCGCGCAGCTCGCGGCCCACCGGGCCGAAGATGCGGGTACCGCGGGGGTCACCGTCGGTGTTCTTGAGAACGACAGCGGCGTTCTCGTCGAACCGGATGTACGAACCGTCGGGACGACGGCGCGACTTCACGGTACGGACGACGACGCACTTGACGACGTCACCCTTCTTCACCGAACCGCCGGGGATCGCGTCCTTGACGGTGGCGACGATGACGTCCCCGATACCGGCGTAGCGGCGACCGGAACCACCGAGAACGCGGATGCAAAGGATTTCCTTCGCGCCCGTGTTGTCGGCGACACGCAGTCGCGACTCCTGCTGGATCACAGCTTTCTCCTGATCGTCAACGAGAGCTGACGGGCCGGCCGCTGCTCACACCAGCGCCCGCGAGGGACCTGGTGCACATACGGCCGTACCGCATCAACTTCGTTACTTGGCCTTCTCGAGGATCTCGACGACGCGCCAGCGCTTCGTCGCGGACAGCGGGCGGGTCTCCGCGAGGAGGACCCGGTCGCCGATGCCGCAGGCGTTCGCCTCGTCGTGCGCCTTCAGCTTGTTCGTACGGCGGATGACCTTGCCGTACAGCGCGTGCTTGACGCGGTCCTCGACGGCGACGACGACGGTCTTGTCCATCTTGTCGCTGACGACGAGGCCCTCACGGGTCTTGCGGAAACCGCGCGTCTCGTTGGTGTTCTCAGTCATCAGGCGTTCTCCACCGTCTCGATGCCCAGCTCGCGCTCGCGCATCAGGGTGTAGATCCGCGCGATGTCCTTACGGACCAGCTTGAGCCGTCCGTGGTTGTCGAGCTGCCCGGTCGCCGCCTGGAAGCGGAGGTTGAACAGCTCCTCCTTGGCCTCACGGAGCTTGGCAACGAGACCCTCGTTGTCCAGCTCGCGGAGGTCAGCAGCCTTGGTGCCGGCCGACATCAGCTCTCACCTGCCTCGCGCCGGATGATCCGGCACTTCATCGGGAGCTTGTGAGCTGCGCGGGTCAGCGCCTCACGAGCCACCTTCTCGTTGGGGTACGACAGCTCGAACATGACCCGACCCGGGTGCACGTTCGCGATCCACCACTCGGGCGAACCCTTACCGGAACCCATGCGGGTCTCGGCCGGCTTCTTGGTGAGCGGACGGTCCGGGTAGATGTTGATCCAGACCTTGCCGCCACGCTTGATGTGACGGGTGACGGCGATACGAGCGGACTCGATCTGCCGGTTCGTCACGTAGGCCGGGGTGACGGCCTGGATGCCGTACTCGCCGAAGGCGAGCTCGGTGCCACCCTTGGCAGCGCCGCGGCGCTTGGGGTGGTGCTGCTTGCGGTGCTTGACCCGACGGGGGATCAGCATTGCGGTCAGGCCTCCGTTCCGGTGTTCTCGGCAGCCGGGGTCTCGGCGGCGACCGGGGCCTGAGCCTCGGCACCGGCGGGACGACGGCCACGGCCACCGCGCTCGCCACCACGGCGCTCGCCACCGCGGGCGGGACGACCACCCTCGGGACGGGCCGGACGGTTGCCCGAGCGGGCAGCGGCGTTCTCAGCGCGGACCTCGGCGATGTTCTTGACGTCGCCCTTGTAGATCCAGACCTTCACGCCGATACGGCCGAAGGTCGTCTTGGCCTCGAAGAAGCCGTAGTCGACGTTCGCGCGCAGGGTGTGCAGCGGCACACGGCCCTCGCGGTAGAACTCCGAACGGCTCATCTCGGCGCCGCCGAGACGACCGGAGCACTGGACCTTGATGCCCTTGGCGCCGGACTTCATGGTGCCCTGCATCGACTTGCGCATGGCACGGCGGAAGGAGACGCGGGAGGACAGCTGCTCCGCGACGCCCTGAGCCACGAGCTGGGCGTCCAGCTCGGGGTTCTTGACCTCGAGGATGTTCAGCTGGACCTGCTTGCCGGTCAGCTTCTCGAGGTCGCCGCGGATGCGGTCGGCCTCGGTGCCACGGCGACCGATGACGATGCCGGGGCGCGCGGTGTGGATGTCGACGCGGACGCGGTCGCGGGTGCGCTCGATCTCGACCTTGGAGATGCCGGCGCGCTCCATGCCCTTCGTCATCATGCGACGAATGGCGACGTCTTCCTTGACGTAGTCCTTGTACAGCTTGTCGGCGTACCAGCGGGACTTGAAGTCCGTGCTGATGCCGAGGCGGAACCCGTGCGGGTTAACCTTCTGGCCCATTACCGGGTCCCTTCCTTGCTGCTGACGACCACGGTGATGTGGCTGGTCCGCTTGCGGATCCGGTAGGCACGGCCCTGGGCACGCGGACGGAACCGCTTCAGGGTCGGGCCCTCGTCAACGTACGCCTCGCTGATGACGAGGTCGTCCACGTTGGAGTGGTTGTAGTTGTGCGCGGCGTTGGCAATGGCGCTGTCGAGCACCTTGCCGACCGGCACGGTCGCGGCCTGCGGAGCGAAACGCAGGACCGCCTGGGCCTCCGTGGCGTTCAGGCCACGGATGAGGTCCACCACGCGGCGGGCCTTCATGGGCGTGACGCGGATGTACCGCGCCTGGGCCCTGGCTTCCATGGTTGTCCCCTTGCTGGTGTAAGTCATTGAGTCGGTAATCTCGCTGGCGACTAGCGACGCTTCGACTTGCGGTCGTCCTTGACGTGACCGCGGAAGGTACGCGTCGGCGCGAACTCGCCGAGCTTGTGGCCGACCATCGACTCGGTGACGAACACCGGGACGTGCTTACGGCCATCGTGCACCGCGATCGTGTGGCCGAGCATGGCCGGGAAGATCACGGAGCGACGGGACCAGGTCTTGATGACGTTCTGGGTACCCGCCTCGTTCTGCGCGTCCACCTTCTTGAGAAGGTGGCCGTCAATGAAGGGGCCCTTCTTGAGACTGCGCGGCATCTGACCTGCTCCTAGCGCTTCTTGTTGGTCTTGCGGCGGCGCACGATGAGAGCGTCCGACGCCTTCTTCGGGCGACGGGTACGACCCTCCTTCTGGCCCCACGGCGAGACCGGGTGGCGACCACCGGAGGTCTTACCCTCACCACCACCGTGCGGGTGGTCGATCGGGTTCATGGCCACACCACGCACGGTCGGGCGAACGCCCTTCCAGCGCATACGGCCGGCCTTGCCCCAGTTGATGTTCGACTGCTCGGCGTTGCCGACCTCGCCGACGGTCGCGCGGCAGCGCGCGTCGACCAGGCGGATCTCACCGGAGGGCATGCGCAGGTGCGCCATCTTGCCCTCACGCGCCAGCAGCTGAATGCCGGCACCGGCGGAGCGGGCCATCTTGGCACCGCCACCGGGACGCAGCTCCACCGCGTGGATGGTCGTACCGACCGGGATGTTGCGAAGCGGCAGGTTGTTGCCGGGCTTGATGTCGGCGCCGGCGCCGTTCTCGACCCGGTCACCCTGCGCGATGCCGCGCGGAGCGATGATGTAGCGCTTCTCGCCGTCCGCGTAGTGCAGGAGCGCGATGCGCGCGGTGCGGTTCGGGTCGTACTCGATGTGCGCGACCTTGGCCGGCACGCCGTCCTTGTCGTGACGACGGAAGTCGATCACACGGTAGGCGCGCTTGTGACCGCCACCCTGGTGGCGAACGGTGATCCGACCGGCGTTGTTACGGCCGCCCTTGCTGTGCAGGGGGCGAACCAGCGACTTTTCCGGCGTGGACCGCGTGATTTCGACGAAGTCGGCCACGCTGGAGCCACGGCGGCCCGGCGTAGTCGGCTTGTACTTGCGGATACCCATTTTCGTCCTCGTCTTGATCGACGATCACGGCCTCCGTCAGGAGGTCGGACCACCGAAGATGTCGATGCGGTTGCCCTCAGCCAGCGTCACGATGGCGCGCTTGGTGTCCTTGCGCTTGCCAAAACCCGTCTTGGAGCGCTTGCGCTTGCCCTGACGGTTGAGCGTGTTGACGGACTCGACCTTGACCGAGAAGACCGCCTCGACGGCCTGCTTGATCTGGGTCTTGTTGGCACCGGGCGACACGACGAACGTGTACTTGTTCTCGTCGAGGAGCGAGTAGCTCTTCTCGGAGATGACCGGCTTCACCAGGACATCACGGGGGTCCGTGAACGTCTTGCTCGTGATCTCTGCAGCCATCAGGCGGCGCTCCCTTCGAGCTCGCCCTCAGCAGCCACGGCCTTGGCGGACGCGGCGGGACCCGCCACGAAACGCTCGAAGGCGGCCTGGGTGAAGACCACGTCGTCGGAGACGAGCACGTCGTAGGTGTTCAGCTGGCCGGCGTCCAGGATGTGCACGTGCGGCAGGTTGCGGGCGCTCTTCAGACCCAGCTCGTCGGCACGCTCGACGACGAGGAGGATGTTCTTGCGCTCGGTGATCTTGCCGAACAGACCCTTGGCGGCCTTGGTCGACGGCGCCTCGGCCGCGATCACGTCGGTGACGACGTGGATGCGGTTGTGGCGGGCCCGGTCGGTGAGCGCACCGCGGAGGGCGGCGGCGATCATCTTCTTGGGCGTCCGCTGCGAGTAGTCACGCGGCACGGGACCGTGCACGACGCCACCGCCGGCGAACTGCGGGGCGCGGGTCGAGCCCTGACGGGCGCGGCCGGTGCCCTTCTGGCGGTACGGCTTCTTGCCGCCACCGCGGACCTCGCCACGAGTCTTGGTCTTGTGGGTGCCCTGACGGGCCGCAGCGAGCTGCGCCACGACGACCTGGTGCATCAGCGGAACGCTGACCCTCGCGTCGAAGATCTCGGCCGGAAGCTCCAGGCTGCCGGTCTTGTCGCCCGAGGGCGACAGGATGTCAATGGTGCTCATATCCTCACAGCCCCTTCGCCGCGGTGCGGACGAGGACGAGGCCGCCGTTCGGGCCCGGGATTGCGCCCTTGATGAGGAGCAGCCCCTTCTCCGCGTCAACGGCATGGATGGTCAGGTTCTGGGTGGTCACGCGCTCGTGGCCCATCCGGCCGGCCATCCGTACGCCCTTGAACACACGACCCGGGGTGGCGCAGCCACCGATCGAGCCGGGCGAGCGGTGCTTGCGCTGCACACCGTGACCGGCGCCGAGGCCCCGGAAGTTGTGGCGCTTCATGACACCGGCGAAGCCCTTGCCCTTGGAGGTGCCGGTCACGTCGACCTTGACACCCGCCTCGAACAGCTCCGCGGTGATCTCCTGGCCGAGGGTGTACTCGGACGCGTCCGTCGTACGGAGCTCGACCAGGTGACGACGCGGGGTGACGCCGGCCTTGGCGAAGTGGCCCGCGAGGGGCTTGTTCACCTTGCGGGGGTCGATCTCGCCGAAGCCGATCTGCACGGCGTCGTAGCCGGCCGGGCTGTCGGCGGTGTGGACCTGGGTCACGACATTGGGCCCAGCCTTGACGACGGTCACCGGAACGATCCGGTTGTTCTCGTCCCAGACCTGGGTCATGCCGAGCTTCTCGCCCAGGATGCCCTTAATCTGCTTAGCCATCTTCGGTGCGCCTCTCAGAGCTTGATCTCGATGTCGACGCCAGCCGGCAGGTCGAGACGCATGAGCGAGTCAACCGTCTTCGGCGTGGGGTCGAGGATGTCGATCAGACGCTTGTGAGTACGCATCTCGAAGTGCTCGCGCGAGTCCTTGTACTTGTGCGGCGAGCGGATGACGCAGTACACGTTCTTCTCAGTGGGCAGCGGCACCGGGCCTGCGACCTGCGCACCAGTTCGGATCACCGTCTCGACGATCTTCTTCGCCGAGGAGTCGATGACCTCGTGGTCGTAGGCCTTGAGCCGGATGCGGATCTTCTGTCCCGCCATGGCTACCTTGTAGTCCTTTTGTCATAAGTCACTGCACGGTCGTCCTCCGACCCCCGCGCTCGGGCGTGTCGCGCCCGCGCTTGCAAAAAACCGGCGAATCACTCCGTCGGTATCAGCTGTGGTCGGTGGAACCCGTCGGTTCCGTGGACGCCCGCGTTGAGGCCCCGCTCACGCTTCCCGGAAGATTCCCGTACTTTCGCCCCGCAGCTGCCGCGGTGTCGACTTCACACCACTGTGTCCACACACTGTCCGTGAACACATGAACGGCCATCACGGGAACGACGAGTACATGGGACTCGCTTCCAGTCCTCCCGGCGGGAGGCGCGCAGCATCGGCACTCAACCGAGCAACTTGGACATACTGCCACATGGAGCAGCCGTAAAGCCAATCGGGGCCGGTGGGGGTATCCCCCACCGGCCCCGACCGCACGGCCCGGCCGCGCGACGTCACGCGGCGGCCGGACCGTGTGACGCTCAGTGCTTGCGCCAGACCATCCAGCCCTGGCCCTTGTTGACCCGCTCGACGTACCACTGCGCCGGGTGGTCGTGCCAGTAGGCCTCGGGCGCCTTGCCCTCCTCCGGCAGCGGGGTGACGATCACGTTCGCCTGCGGGGGGACGGGCTGCCAGCGGGGGTCGCGGTACCAGACCCGGCCGAGGTAGACCTCGTAGGCCTGGGCCATCCGCGTGCTGCCGTCGAGGTCCCAGGCGAGCACCACGTTGTCCTTGGGCTTGATGCCGGCGGCCTTGGTGAAGCCGGTCGCGTAGGTCTTGCGCCAGGACGTGTACGGGTCGGTGATCTGCTCGGTGATGGTGGTCGTCGCGAACCCGGCGAACAGCGCGAGCGAGAGGCCGACCGCCCAGAGGACCTTGCGTCCGCCCGCGAGCAGGAGCATCACGACCGCGCCGAGGATGATGAACGCCGCGGTCGTCGACCGCATCATGTTCAGCTTGCTCCAGTCGCTGGCCAGGAACAGGACGTCCGGCATGCCCCAGCCGATGAAGACCTGCTTGTACAGCTGCGAGCCCGCCGACCAGATCACCAGCTGGGCGAGGAGCAGGGTCAGGCCGACCGTGCCGGCCACCGCGTAGCCGAGGCTGCGCCGGCCGAACCGGGCCAGGACGGCGACGCCGGCCACGAAGGCGACCGGGACCAGGTACGACAGGTAGCGGGCGTAGACCCAGTTGTCGATCCGCGCGTCGTCCGGGAGGGCCGCGGCGGAGGCCAGCGCGGTGCCGAAGAGCAGCGCCACCATGACGCCGCCGACGATCCGGTGCGGGCGCGGGAAGCGGCTGCTGAAGAGCGCGAACAGGCAGGTGACGACCGCCAGGCCGCCGATGCCCCAGGTGGAGACGATGAAGTACCAGATCTGCCCGGTGGTCCTGGTCAGCGTGCGCTGCAGGATGTCGGGGTTCTTCAGGCCGTCCCACAGGTACGAGCCGACCTTGCTCGGCTCCACCTCGAACTGGCGGTTGAGCCACCAGGACAGCGCCTTGGCGAAGAGCACGCCGGCACCCAGCGCACCGAGGCCCGCCACGGTGGTCCGCCACGGCGCCCAGCGCAGCAGCAGGACGCCGACGAAGACCACCCCGGTCAGGGCCACCACGACGCCGCCGCGGTCGTGCGTCGCCAGCGAGTAGGCGGCGGCGGCACCCGTGCCGGCCGCGTACCAGTAGCGGTGCTTGGTGGGGCCGTCGCTCAGCCAGCCGTGCATGCAGAGCAGCCAGGCCAGGATCAGCACCGGCAGGACGGTGTCCGCCATGACGTACTCGGAGTAGAAGATCACCGGCGGCAGCAGCGCGGTGACCCCGGCGAACACGTACGCCAGCAGCCGGCGCAGGCCCAGGCGGCGGAGCGCCAGGTAGGCCAGCGGGAAGACCAGCGCGTTGAGCAGCGCGTTGATCCCCATGATCAGGTGGTAGGCCATCGCCGGGTCGTCGGAGAGCCGCAGGGCCGGGGAGATCAGCAGCGGGTAGCCCCCGGGGATCACCACGCCGACCGGCATCTCGGTGGTCTGGCGTCCGGCGAGCACACGGGCCAGGACGAGGTAGGAGTCCTCGTCCGCGTGCACCGAGGGGTAGCTCAGGTGGCGGACGAGCACCAGCCGGAAGGCGACCTCGACGGCGTACCCGACCACCAGGGCGGCCGGCCAGAACCACCGCCGGCCGCGGGCCTCCTCGAACCGCTGCACAGCCCGGGCCGTCAGACCCGTCGACCGGGACGCGGCGACCGGCTGTCCGCCCGTCCGAGCACCGTCCCGGTGCTCCTCGACAGTTTCCGCTGAAGTCTGCACTGAACTCCGACTCTTCCTAGTCCGGCTCCGCATAGGATTTCGGCAGACCGCCCGGCCCGACCGCGGCCCACTCCGCCGGACCGTTCGTCCGAACGGGCCGGCTGCGGAGGTCACGCTAACAAGTGGCGCACCAGGTCATGCGCTTCCCGGTCGCGGCGTACACGGACCGATCGCATCCGGCCCGTTCACATACCACACCCAGCGTGACGCTCATGGTAGCCACAGGCCGCAGGCGTGTCATAACGTGACCGCCGAGTGGTCGCCACGCCGCCGCGCCCCCACGGCTCGAAAACGGCCCCGATAAGCTGGGAACAGCCACTCGTGCAATCCCTCGCCACCGACCCCAGGGCCGCCCCCGACACCCGGGGCCGCCTGGCTCACCTACCGGCCCGGAGCCTCCACACATGTCACGCACTCAGCGCAAGCGGCCCGCCTTGCTGGCTTGCCCCCCGCTGTCCGAGGCGCTCGGACGCAAGAACGGCTTCGGACTGCTGCGTCTCGTCCTCGCGCTCTCGGTGATCTTCGCCCATGCCATGCCGCTCGGCATGGGGAAGCACGACCTCGGTTACGACCAGGCGCAAGGCCAGACGAACGTCGGCGCGATGGCGGTCGCCGGCTTCTTCGTCCTCTCCGGCCTGCTGATCACCCGCAGTGGCATGCGGCTGAGCACCGGCCGGTTCATGTGGAACCGGGCGATCCGCATCCTTCCCGGTCTCTGGGTCTGCCTGCTGGTCACGGCGCTCGTCATCGCGCCGCTCGTCGCGTACCACCAGGGCCGGCTCGACGGCTTCTGGTCGCACCCCCAGGGGCCGTGGTCCTACCTCAAGGCCAACTACGGGATCGGCGTCGGCCAGTGGGGCGTCTCCGGCCTGCTGGACCACAACCCGCACCCGACCGCCTTCAACGGCTCGGTCTGGTCGCTCTCCTACGAGGTGTTCTGCTACCTCGCGGTCGCCGCGCTCGCCGCGCTCGGGATCCTCCACCGGGCCCGCTGGGCGGTGGCCCTGCTGGTCGCCGGCATGTACGCCTACCTGGTGTCGATGGCGGTGGACTTCGACCGGCTGCGCCTGCCGCTCTACGCCCCGACCGACCTGCAGGGCTGGCGCTTCCCGTTCCTCGACTGGCTGAGCATGGAGATGCTGCTGCCGGTGGGCTTCATGTTCGGCCTCGGCGCGGTCGCCGAGCTCTACAAGAAGCGCCTCCCGATCAACCCGGTCGCCGGTGTGCTGGCGTTCGGCGTCGTCCTCGCCACCGCCCACTACGGCGGCTTCACCGTCATCGGCCTGCCGGCCTTCGCCTACGTGCTGCTCGTCCTGGCCGCGCGGATGCCCGGCCCGCTGACCAAGGTCGGCACCAAGGTCGACCTCTCGTACGGCGTCTACATCTACGCCTTCCCGATCCAGCAGTGCCTGACCCTCTGGGAGGTCAACCGCCACGGCTACGCCGTCTACACGGCCCTGTCGGTGGCGCTGGCGCTCCTCGCGGCGCTCTGCTCCTGGTTCCTGGTGGAGAAGCCCGCCCTCAAGCTCAAGGACCTCGGCCTGCGCCGGCCCCCGAAGGCCGGTCCGGGCACGGCCGGCACGGCGGCCCCGGCAGCGGCTCCCGCCGGCGCCACCGCCCCGGCGCCCCTCGGCGGGGTCGGGGTCACGGCGACCACCGCCGGTGGGGTCCACGCGGCCCGCTGACCGGCCGGACACCCGCACCGACGCCTCGGGCCCGGTACGCACCCGCGTAC
>NZ_JBHXDN010000062.1:0-7576 GCF_042726075.1 Kitasatospora sp. NPDC127035
GTGGCGCTGGAGCAGTGCGCTCCGGACGCGGGGGTGTGGGGGACGCTGCGCCGGGGCGAGGACGGCCCGGCCGGGCAGATCCGCGCGCTCGGCGAGGCGTGGGTCCGCGGCGCCGAGGTCGACTGGCGGGCCTGGCCCACCGACGGCCGCCGCCTGCCCGACCTGCCGACCTACCCCTTCCAGCGGCAGCACTACTGGCTCGCCTCCGAGCCCGGCACGGGCGACCTCGCCGGGGCCGGCCTGGACGGCACCGGCCACCCGCTGCTCGCGGCGGCCGTCCGGCTGCCCGACTCCGACACCGTCGTCTTCACCGGGCACCTCTCCCGGCGCACCCAGCCCTGGCTCGTCGACCACGACGTGCTCGGCACCGTCCTGGTCCCCGGCGCGGCACTGGTCGAACTGGTCCTCGCCGCCGGAGAGTTCACCGACGCCCCGGTCGTCGAGGAGCTCCTGCTCCAGGCCCCGCTGGCGCTGCCCGAGGCCGGCGGGGCGGACCTGCGCGTCACCGTCGCCGCGACCGGGCGGGAGGGCGGGGGCCGCACGGTCACCGTCCACTCCCGCCCCGACGGGGAACACCCCTGGACGACCCACGCCACCGGCACCCTCCGCCCGGCCGGCTCGGCACCGGTACCGCCGCCGGCTGACCCGCCGGCCGACCTGCCGTGGCCGCCGCGCGACGCCGAGCCGGTCGACGCCGAGAACCTCTACGCCGCGCTGGCGGACACCGGCCTGGTCTACGGTCCCGTGTTCCGGGGCCTGCGCCAGGTGTGGCGCCGCGACGGCGAGATCCTCGCCGAGGTCGCCCTCGGCACCGGGGGCGACGCCGACCCCGGCGGCTTCGGGCTCCACCCGGCGCTGCTCGACGCCTGCCTGCACGCGCTGGCCGCCGGTGGTCTGGTGCCCGGTGAGGACGGCGCGGCCCGGCTGCCGTTCGCCTTCAACGGCGTCCGCCTGCACGCCGTCGGTGCCCGCTCCCTGCGGGTCCGGCTCACCGCGGGCGAGGGAGCCGAGACGGTCCGGCTGCACGCCGCCGACGAGGCGGGGCTCCCCGTCCTCGACGTCGACGCGCTCGCGGTCCGGCCGGTCACGGCCGACCGGACCGGCGCCGCACCCGACGCCCCGCTCTACACGCTGGACTGGACGGACGCCGGCGTGCCGGCGGGCGCGGCGGGCGCGCTGCCCACGATCACGCTCGGCGACGCGCTCCCCGCCGACCCCGGCGAGGTCCTGGTGCTGGACTGCACCGCGACCGCCCCCGCCCCGGGCGCCGACCCCGCGACCACCGCCGACCCGGGCGCCGCCCCGGACGCCGACGCGGTGCGCAGCCGCACCGGACAGCTGCTGGAGACCCTCCAGCGGTTCCTCGGCGACGAACGCCGGTCCGACACCCACCTGGTCGTGCACACCGACGGCGCGATCGCCGCGGACCCCGGGGACGCCGTGCCCGGACTGCTCTCGGCGGCCGCCTGGGGGCTGGTCCGCTCCGCACAGAACGAGCACCCCGGCCGCCTCACCGTCGTCGACGCCCCGACCGCGGACCGGATCCCGGACGTGCTCGCCGCCGGACACCCCCAGGCGGCGGTGCGCGGCGACCGGATCGTGGTGCCCCGGATCGTCCGGCACGCCGGACCGGACGGCGAACTCCCCGACCTGACCGCCGGCACGGTGGTGGTCACCGGCGCCACCGGCACGCTCGGCCGCCTGATCGCCCGTCACCTGGTCGCCGCCCACGGGGTCCGCGACCTGCTGCTGCTGTCCCGCTCCGGCGGCAGCCTCGACCTCGACGGTGCGCAGGTGCGCGCGGTCGCCTGCGACGTCACCGACCGGGCGGCCGTCGAGGCCGCGCTGAGCGGCGTGCCGGTCACCGCCGTCGTCCACACCGCCGGGGTGCTCGACGACGGGCTGCTGGCCGACCTCACCCCCGACCGGCTGGACGCCGTCCTGCGCCCCAAGACGGACGCCGTCCGCAACCTGCACGAGGCCACGGCCGGCCGGCCGCTCGCCGCGTTCGTGCTGTTCTCCTCGGCCGCCGGCGTCCTCGGCAACGCCGGGCAGGCCAACTACGCCGCCGCCAACACGTTCACCGACGCGTTCGCGGCCTTCCGGCGGGCCCGGGGCCTGCCGGCGACCTCGCTGGCCTGGGGCCTGTGGGACACCGACGAGGGCATGGCCGGCAACCTCACCGACGCCGACCGGCGCCGGCTGCGGCGCGGCGGCATCCTGCCGCTGGAGGTCGGGCAGGGCCTGGCGCTGTTCGACGCGGCCCTGCGCGCCGACACCGCGCTGGCCGTGCCGGTCGCGCTGAGCCTGCCCGCGCTGCGGACCACCGCCGAGGGCGGGCTGCTCCCACCCGTCCTGTCCGGGCTGGTCCGGACCGGCCCGCGCCGGGCCGCCACCGCCGACGGCCCGGGCACGTTCGCCCGGCGGCTCGCCGGCCTGCCCGAGGCGGAGCGCGAGCAGACCGCCACCGAACTGGTCCGCGGCACGATCGCCGCCGTCCTGGGGTTCGCCGCGGGCAGCGCGATCGACGGCAACCGGGCGCTGCGCGACCTGGGCTTCGACTCGCTGACCGCGGTCGAGCTGCGCAACCGCCTGCAGCCCGCCACCGGCCTGACGCTGCCGGCGACGCTCGCGTTCGACTACCCCAACGCCCGTGCCATCGCCCGCTACCTGCTCGACCGGGCGCTCGGTTCCGACCGGACGGCGGACGCGGCGCCGGAGCGGACCGGCCCGGTGCGCACCGACGAGCCGATCGCCGTCATCGGCATGGCCTGCCGCTTCCCCGGCGGGGTGCGCACCCCCGAGGACCTCTGGCAGCTGCTGCGCGACGGCGGCGACGCGATCTCCGGCTTCCCCACCGACCGTGGCTGGGACTTCGGCGGCTACCACTTCACCCGGCAGGGCGGCTTCCTGCACGACGCCGGCGAGTTCGACGCCGGCCTGTTCGGCATCTCCCCGCGCGAGGCCCTCGCGATGGACCCGCAGCAGCGGCTGCTGCTGGAGACCTCGTGGGAGGCGTTCGAACGTGCCGGCCTCGACCCGACCGGGCTGCGCGGCTCCCGGACCGGCGTCTTCACCGGCCTGATGTACCACGACTACGGCACCGGCCTGTCGACGCTGCCCGAGGGCGTCGAGGGCTACCGCGCGACCGGTGTCTCCGGCAGCGTGGCGTCCGGCCGCGTCTCCTACGTCTTCGGTCTGGAGGGCCCGGCGCTCACCGTCGACACCGCCTGCTCCTCCTCGCTGGTCGCGCTGCACCTGGCCGCGGAGTCCCTGCGCCGGGGCGAGTGCGAACTCGCGCTGGCCGGCGGCGTCTCGGTGATGGCGAACCCCAGCACCTTCGTCGAGGTCGCCCGGCAGGGCGGTTCGGCCGCCGACGGCCGGTGCAAGCCGTTCTCCGCCGCCGCCGACGGGGCCACCTGGTCGGAGGGGGCGGGCGTGCTGCTGGTCGCGCGCCTCTCCGACGCCCTGCGCCTGGGCCACCCCGTGCTGGCGGTCGTCCGGGGCACGGCGGTCAACCAGGACGGCGCCTCGAACGGCCTGACCGCGCCCAACGGCCCCTCCCAGCAGCGGGTCATCCGGGCCGCGCTGGCCAACGCCGGTCTGACGCCGCAGGACGTCGACGCGGTCGAGGCGCACGGCACCGGCACCCGGCTGGGCGACCCGATCGAGGCCCAGGCCCTGCTGGCCACGTACGGCCAGGACCGCGACGGCGACGCGCCGCTCTGGCTCGGCTCGGTGAAGTCCAACCTCGGCCACACCCAGGCCGCCGCCGGCGTCGCCGGACTGATCAAGATGATCCTCTCGCTCGACCACGGGCTGCTGCCCCGCAGCCTGCACATCGACGCCCCCTCCCCGCACATCGACTGGGAGTCCGGCGCCGTCGCGCTGCTGGACGCCGAGCGGTCCTGGCCCGAGACCGGCCGGCCGCGCCGCGCCGCCGTCTCCTCCTTCGGCATCAGCGGCACCAACGCCCACGTCGTGCTGGAGCAGGCGCCGTCCGTGCCGCCCGCGCCGGAGAACCCGGAGCTGCCGGTCGTCCCGCTGCTGCTCTCCGGCCGCGACCGGGGCGTGCCGGCCGCGCAGGCCCGCCGACTGGCCGCGTTCCTGCGCGAGCGGCCCGGCCTGCCGCTGACCGACGTCGCGCACACCCTCGCCGGCCGGGCCCGGCTGGAGCACCGCGCCGTCGCGCTGGACGGACCCGCGCTGGCCGCGCTGGCCGACGGGCGGCCCGCGGCCGGGGTCGTCGCCGGAGTGGCCGGGCCCCCCGGCGGCGTGGTCCTCGTCTTCCCCGGCCAGGGCGGCCAGTGGGAGGGCATGGCCGCGGGGCTGCTGGAGAGCTCCCCGGCCTTCGCCACCCGCCTGCGCGAGTGCGACGCCGCCCTCGGCGCCTACCTGGACTGGTCGGTGGAGGCGGTGCTCCGCCAGGAGCCGGGGACCCCGCCGCTCGGCCGGCTCGACGTCGTCCAGCCGGTGCTGTTCTCCGTGATGGTCTCGCTGGCGGCCTGGTGGGACGCGCACGGCGTCACCCCGGCGGCGGTCGTCGGGCACTCCCAGGGCGAGATCGCGGCGGCCTGCGTCGCCGGTGCGCTCACCCTCGCCGACGCGGCCCGGATCGTCGCGCTGCGCAGCCGGGAGCTGATGGCGATCGCCGGCGCCGGCGCCATGCTCTCGGTCGCCGCGGCCGAGGCCGACGTGGCCGCCCGGATCGCCGAGTACGAGGACGGCCGGGGGCGGATCCGGCTGGAGATCGCCGCGGTGAACGGACCGGCCTCGGTGATCGTGGCTGGCGAGTCCGACGCGGTCGACGAGCTGGCCGCCCGCTACGAGGCGGAGGGCGTGCGGGCACGCCGGGTCAAGTCCAGTGCCGCCGGCCACTCCGTCCAGGTCGAGGTCCTCCGTGACCGCGTGCTGGAGGGGCTCGCCCCGGTGCGCATCGGCGCCGGCCGGGTGCCCTGGTACTCGACCGTCCGGGCCGAGCCCATGACGCCCGAGGACGGCGCCGACTACTGGTACGACAACCTGCGGCAGCCGGTCCGGTTCGCCGCGACCGTGGGGCGCCTGCTCGCCGACGGCTACCGGCACTTCGTCGAGGTCAGCCCGCACCCGGTGCTCACCGCCAGCATCCAGGACGTCGCCGGTCCGGGCGAGGCGGCCGTGGCCGGCACGCTCCGCCGTGACGAGGACGGTCCCGGCCGCCAGGTCCGGACCCTCGCCGAGGCGTGGGTGGCCGGCGTGCCGGTCGACTGGGCCGCGCTGCTCGCCGGAGGCCGCCGGGCGCCCGGGGTCCCCACCTACGCCTTCCAGCACCAGCGCTACTGGCTGGCCGACGAGCCCGGCGTGGCCGCCGACGACCCGGACGACGAGTTCTGGAACGCGGTCGAGACGGCGGACGCGGCGCTGCTCGGCAAGACCCTGGGCGTCGATCCCGGCGCCCTCACGCCCGTGCTGCCCGCGCTCGCCGGCTGGCGCCGCGGTCGCCAGGAGCGCTCGCAGCTGGACGCCTGGCGGTTCCGGATCGCGTTCAGGTCCCTGCCGGAGCCGGAGCCGGGCCGGCTGTCGGGCACCTGGCTGGTCCTCCACCCGGCCGACGTCGACCCCGGCGAGGTGACGGACCTGCTGGCCGCCGCCGGCGCCGAGGTCGAGCACAGCACGGCCGTCGACCGGGCGACCCTGGCCGCCGGGCCCTACCGGGGCGTCGTGTCGCTGCTGGCGCTCGGCGACGACGAGCGGGGGCTCCTCGACACGCTCGCGCTGTTCCGGGAGATCGGCGGCGTGGACACCGCGCTGTGGATCCTCACCCGGGGCGCGGTCGCCGCCGTCCCCGGCGACCCGGCGCCCCGGCTCGCCCCCGCGCAGGTCTGGGCGCTGGCCCGCACCTTCGCCCTGGAGCACCCGGAGGCCTGGGGCGGCGTGCTCGACTTGCCCGCCACGCTGGACGCCCGCTCCGCGGGCCGGACGGCGGCCGTCCTCGCCGGCCTCGACGACGAGGACCAGGTGGCCGTCCGCACCGGCGGTGTGCTGGCCCGCCGCCTGCTGCCCGCGCCGGCCGACCCGGCCGCACCGCTGTGGGAGCCGCGCGGCACCGTGCTGATCACCGGGGGCACCGGCGCGCTCGGCGCGCACGTGGCCCGGTGGGCCGCCGGGTCCGGCGCCGACCACGTCGTGCTCACCAGCCGCCGGGGCGAGGCCGCCCCCGGCGCCGTGGACCTGCGCGAGGAGCTGACCGCGCTCGGCGCGCGGGTGACCGTCGCCGCCTGCGACACCGCCGACCGGACGCAGGTCGCCGAGCTGCTGGCCGGTCTGCCCGGGCCGGTCACTGCCCTGGTCCACGCCGCCGGCACGCTCAGCCCCGGCCTGCTCGCCGACGCGACCGCGGCCGAGCTGGCGGAGGTGAGCTCCGGCAAGGTCGAGGGCGCGGTCCACCTGCTCGACCTGCTCGACCCGGCGCACCTGGAGCAGGCGGTGCTGTTCTCGTCCAACTCGGGCGTCTGGGGCAGCGCCCGCCAGGGCACCTACGGCGCGGCCAACGCCGCCCTCGACGTGCTGGCCGAGCAGGCCCGCGAGCGTGGCCTGCCGGTCACCTCGGTGGCCTGGGGGCTGTGGGACGGCGGCGGGATGGCCGAGGCGACCGGCGGCGAGGAGTACATGCGCCGGCGCGGCTTCCGGGGCATGTCCCCCGAGGCCGCGATCACCGCGATGCGGCAGGCCGCCGGGGCGGGGGAGACCTTCCTCGCGGTCGCCGACGTCGACTGGTCGGTCTTCGCCCCGGCCTTCGGCTTCGCGAGGTCCCGCCCGCTGATCGCCGACCTGCCGGACGTCCGGGCCCTGCGGGCGACCGCCGAGGCCGCCCCGCCGGCCGACGCCGGTGCGGCGCTGCGCGAGCAGCTGGCCGCCGCACCCCCGCACGAGCACGAGCAGATCGCGCTCGACCTGGTGCGCGGGCACGCCGCCGCCGTCCTCGGGCACGACGGCCCGGACGCGGTCGAGGCCCGCCGCCCGTTCAAGGAGTTCGGGTTCGACTCGCTGACCGCGGTCGATCTGCGCAACCGGCTGACCGCCGCCACCGGCCTGTCCCTGCCGGCGACGCTGGTCTTCGACCGGCCGACCCCGGCGGCGGTGGCCGGACTGCTGCTGGAGGGCCTGGTGACGGGCGGCGGCGCGACCCCGGAGAGCGTGCTGGCCACCATCGACCAGCTGACCGAGGCGCTGACGGCCACCGCGGACGACACCGCGCTGCGCCTGCGGGTCGCCATGCGGCTGCGCGGTCTGCTCGCGGGCCTCGACGAGGACGCCGGCCCGGCGGAGGAGGGCGCGGAGTCGGTGAGTGACCGGCTGGAGGCGGCCAGCGCCGACGAGGTCTTCCGGTTCATCGACGAGCTCGGCGTGTCGTAGCGCGGGCGTGCGGCGGGGCCTCCGGACGGGAAACCGGGGGACGCCGCCGGACGTGTCGCGGGCCGCGCCCCCCCCGACAACGGGGGGGGGGGGCCCGGGCGGGCCGGGGGGGGGCCCCCCCCCCCGGCCCGCGCCCCCCGCGCCCCGGCGGGGGGGGGGTGGGGGTTGGCGGCCGCCCGGG
>NZ_JBHXDN010000062.1:7586-58693 GCF_042726075.1 Kitasatospora sp. NPDC127035
TTTTTTTTATACGCCCCCGCCAACGGGGCGGCCGCCGCCGCCCGGGGCGGCGCCCCCCCCCCCCGGAACTCCGGGGGCGCGGCCCGCGCGCGTCCGGGGTCGGGCCCGCACCCCGGTCCCAGGGCACCCCGGTCCCGGCAGGGGAGGGGTAGGGGTAGGCCGCCGCCCGGGAGGCGGCCTACGTTCGGCCCAGGCTGGCAGGAGTGCGGACACGCGCTTCGGCGGTCCCCCGCATCGCTTCCCCGCGCTCCGCGCGAACCGAACTTGGTGAGGCCTGAGTTGGTGGCTCAAGAGAAGCTCCTCGACTATCTCAAGCGGGTCACGGCGGATCTGCACCAGACCCGTGAGCGGCTCCACAAGGCTGAGTCCGCCGATCGGGAGCCGATCGCGATCGTGGCCATGAGCTGCCGCTACCCGGCCGGCGTCCGCAGCCCCGACGACCTGTGGCGGCTGGTGAACGCCGGCGCCGACGCCATCGGCCGCCCGCCCGCGGACCGCGGCTGGGACCTCGACGACGCCTACGACGAGGGCTCCGGGACCACCGACGGGCGGTCCTCCGAGGGCGGCTTCCTGGACGGCGCCGGCGAGTTCGACGCGGCGTTCTTCGACATCAGCCCGCGCGAGGCGCTGTCGATGGACCCGCAGCAGCGGCAGGTGCTCGAAGCGTCCTGGGAGGCCCTGGAGCGGGCGGGGGTGGACCCGACCACGCTGCGCGGCAGTCGTACCGGCGTGTTCATCGGCTCCAACACGCAGGACTACGTCCGGCTCATCGGCGGCAGCGTGCAGGCGGCCGAGGGCTTCCTGATCACCGGCACCACCGCGGCCGTCCTCTCCGGCCGGGTGTCCTACACGCTCGGCCTCGAAGGCCCCGCCGTCACGATCGACACCGCCTGCTCCTCGTCGCTGGTCGCCATCCACCTCGCCGCGCAGGCCCTGCGCGCCGACGAGTGCACGATGGCGCTGGCCGGCGGCGTGACCGTGATGGCCACCCCGGGCGCGTTCACCGAGTTCGGCCGCCAGCGCGGTCTGGCCGCCGACGGCCGCTGCAAGGCGTTCTCCGCCGAGGCCGACGGCATCGGGCTCTCCGAGGGCGTCGGCCTGCTGCTGCTGGAGCGGCTCTCCCGGGCCCGGCGGCTCGGCCACCCCGTCGTCGGCGTCATCCGGGGCAGCGCCGTCAACCAGGACGGCGCCAGCAACGGCATCGCCGCTCCCAACGGCCCCTCCCAGCAGCGCGTCATCCGGCAGGCGCTGGCCAACGCCGGGCTCTCGGTCGACGACGTCGACCTGATCGAGGCGCACGGCACCGGCACCCGGTTGGGCGACCCGATCGAGGCCCAGGCCGTGCTCGCCACCTACGGGCAGGACCGCACCGCCGGCCGCCCGGCCCGGCTGGGCTCGGTCAAGTCGAACATCGGCCACACCCAGGCCGCTGCGGGCGTCGCCGGTGTGATGAAGGCCGTGCTGGCGATGCGGCACGAGACCATGCCGAAGTCGCTGCACCTGGACGAGCCCAGCCCGCACGTCGACTGGGCGGCCGGTGACGTCGAACTGCTCACCGAGGCCCTCCCCTGGCCCCGCCGGGACACCCCCCGCCGGGCCGGTGTCTCCTCGTTCGGGGTCAGCGGCACCAACGTCCACATGATCATCGAGGAGCCGCCCGCGCCGACCGAGGCCGGGACCGACGCGGACGACGCGGACGGCGCGGACGACGCGGACGGGGCCGGCGCGGCCGCGGAGCAGCCGGCCCCGTCCGGGCCGGCCCCGCTGCTGCCGGCCCCCGTGGTGCTGTCCGCCCGGGACGCCGACGCCCTGCGCGCGCAGGCCCGGCAGCTCTACACCTTCGTCGAGGACCGGCCCCGGGTGCGGATCGCCGACCTGGGCCACGCCCTGGCGACCGGCCGCGCCGCGCTGGAGCACCGCGCCGTGCTGCTCGCCGACGACCGGGAGTCGCTCCTGAGCGGCCTCGCCGCCCTCGCCGTCGGCGAGCCCGGCTCCGGCCTGGTCACCGGCGAGCCGGCCGAGGGCAAGCTCGCCTTCCTCTTCACCGGCCAGGGCGCCCAGCGGACCGCCATGGGCCGCCGGCTCGCCGAGCGGTTCCCCCGGTACGCGGAGGCGTTCGACACCGTCGCCGCCGCCCTCGACCGCCACCTCGTCCGGCAGCCTGGGGACCTCCCGCTGCGGGACGTCCTCGACAGCGACCTCCTGCACCGGACCGGCTACGCCCAGCCGGCGCTGTTCGCCGTCGAGGTCGCCCTGCTGGAGACCGTCCGCGGCCTCGGCCTGGAGCCCGAGATCGTCGCCGGCCACTCGGTCGGCGAGATCGCCGCCGCCCACGCCGCAGGCGTGCTCTCCCTGGACGACGCCGCCGCCCTGGTCGTCGCCCGCGGCCGGCTGATGCAGGCGCTGCCGTCCGGCGGCGCCATGCTCGCCGTCCGCGCCACCGAGGACGCCGTCCGGGCGGCCGGCCCCGACGACCTCGACATCGCCGCCGTCAACGGTCCGTCCGCCGTCGTGCTCTCCGGCCCCGAGGCCGCGGTCGACCGGTTCGCCGAGAAGGCCCGCGCCGCCGGCTGGAAGACCAGCAGGCTCAACACCAGCCACGCGTTCCACTCCCGGCTCATGGAGCCGATGCTCGCCGAGTTCGGTGCGGTGGTCCGCGGCCTCGACTTCGCCGAACCCACCCTCGCGGCGGTGTCCGCCGTGACCGGCCGCCCGGTCGCCGTCGGCCAGTGGAGCGACCCGCAGTACTGGGTCGACCAGGTGCGCAGCCCCGTCCGCTTCGCCGACGCCGTCCACGCGCTGGACGCCCTGGGCGCCGGCCGCTACCTGGAACTCGGCCCCGACACCGTGTTGGCCGCGATGGCCGCGGAGACGCTGCCGGACGCCGGGGCGTGCGTCGCCGCGCTGCACCGGGACCGCGACGAGGTCACCGCGTTCCTCACCGCCCTGGCCAGGATCCACGCCGCGGGCTCCGCCGTGACCTGGTCGGCCCTGCACCCCGTGCGCCCCGCCGAGCCGCTCGACCTGCCCACCTACCCGTTCCGGCAGGAGCTGTACTGGCCCTCACCGGCCGACCTGGTCACCGTCGACGCCGCCGGACTGGGGCTGACCGCGACCGGGCACCCGCTGCTCGGCGCGGTGCTGACCCTCGCCGACGGCGACGGCAGCGTCTTCACCGGGCGGATCGCCGTCCAGACCCACCCCTGGCTCGCCGATCACGCCGTGCTCGGCACCGCCGTCCTGCCCGGCACCGCGATGGTCGAACTGGCGCTGCGGGCCGGCGAACAGGTCGACACGCCGGTGCTGGAGGAGCTCACCGTCCAGGCCGCGCTCACCGTCCCCGCGTCCGGGGGCGTCGCGCTGCAGGTCGTCACCGGCGCCGCCGACGAGAGCGGCCGGCGCACCGTCGGCGTCCACTCCCGCCGCGAGGACGCGCTGCCCGACGAGCCGTGGACGCTGCACGCCACCGGGTACCTCGCCCCCGCCGGCCCGCAGACCCCGCCGGACGACCTGGACGTCTGGCCGCCGGCCGGCGCCACCCGCCTGCCGGTCGACGGCTTCTACGAACGGCTGTCCGGCGCCGGCTTCGGCTACGGGCCGGCGTTCCAGGGCCTGACCGCCGCCTGGCGGCTCGGCGACGACGTCTACGCCGAGGTGACCCTGCCGGAGTCCGAGACCGGCCAGGCCGCCCGCTTCCAGCTCCACCCCGCCCTGCTGGACGCCGCGATGCACGGCGCGGCCCTCGCCGGGGCCGGCGCCGACGGCTCGGCCCGGATGGCGTTCGCCTTCACCGACCTCGCCGTGCACGCCGTCGGCGCCACCGCCCTGCGCGTCCGGCTCACCCCGTCCGGCACCGACCGGGTCGCGCTCCTCGCCGCGGACGGCACCGGCGCCCCCGTCGTGACCATCGGCTCGATGGTCATGCGGCCGGTCGCCGCCGGCCCGCTCGCGGTCGGGCCGCGCCAGGCACCCCGCTCGCTGTTCGGCGTCGACTGGGTCGAACGCCGGCTGGAGGAGACCCCGGCCCCGACCGGCTGGGCGGCCCTCGGAGCCGTCCGGGACACCGGCCTGCCGCTGGCCGGCCCGGACGCCCCGGCCGACCCGCCGGCCGTCCTGCTGCTGGACTGCCCGCCCGGGCACGCCGACCACGACGACCCGGCCGGTCCGGCCGCCCGCGTCCGCACCGCCACCCGGCGGGTGCTGGCCGCGCTCCAGGAGTGGATCGGCGACGAGCGGTACGCCGGGACCACGCTGGTCGTCACCACCACCGGCGCCGTCGCCGGCGGCCCCGGCGAGGAGCCCACCGACCTCGCGCACGCCGCCGTCTGGGGCCTGGTCCGCTCCGCCCAGTCCGAGTACCCGGCCAGGATCGTCCTGGCCGACGTCGACGGCAGCGCGGCGTCCTGGGCCGCCCTTCCCGCCCTGGTCGCCGCCGGTGACGTCCCGCAGGCCCTGGTCCGGGGCGGCGCCGTCGCCGCGCCCCGGCTGGCCCGCATCCTGCCCGACCCGGCGATGACCCCGCCCGACGCGCCCGCCTGGCGGCTGGAGAAGGCCGCCGGCGGCGACACCCTGGACCAGCTGCGGCTGGTCGCCTGCCCCGCGCCCGAGAGTCCGCTGGAGCCGGGCATGGTGCGGGTCGCCGTCCGCGCCGCTGGCCTGAACTTCCGCGACGTGCTGATCGCTCTCGGCGTCCACCCCAGCGACAACCCGCTCGACCTCGGCAGCGAGGGCGCCGGCGTCGTCCTGGAGGTCGGCCCTGACGGGCCGGACCTCGCCCCGGGCGACCGGGTCATGGGCGCGTTCGCCGGGGGCTTCGGCCCGGTCGCGGTCACCGACGGGCGGCTCCTGGCCCGGATCCCGTCCGACTGGACGTTCGCCGAGGCCGCCGCCGTGCCGATGGCCTACCTCACCGCCTACTACGCGCTGGTCGACCTGGCCGACGTGCAACCCGGCGAGACCGTGCTGGTGCACGCCGGCGCCGGTGGCGTCGGCACCGCCGCGATCCAGATCGCCCGGCACCTCGGCGCCCGGGTCCTGGCCACCGCGAGCCCCGCCAAGTGGGACGCCCTGCGCGCCCTCGGCCTGCCCGACGAGGACATCGCCTCCTCCCGCACCACCGCGTTCGCCGCGGAGTTCGCCCGCGCCACCGGCGGCCGGGGCGCCGACGTCGTGCTCAACTCCCTGGCCAACGAGCTCATCGACGCGTCCCTGACCCTGCTGCCGGCCGGCGGCCGGTTCCTGGAGATGGGCAAGACCGACCTGCGCGACCCGGCCCTCCTCGCCGCCGACCACCCCGGCGTCCGCTACCGGCCGTTCGACCTCTTCGAGGCCGGCCCGGACCGGATCGGCGCGATGCTCACCGAGATCCTCGCGCTGTTCGACGCCGGCGAGCTGCGGCTGCCCCCGGTGCGCGCGTGGGACGTCCGGCAGGCCCGCGACGCGTTCCGCTTCGTCAGTCAGGCCAAGCACATCGGCAAGAACGTCCTGGTGATGCCCCGCCAGGCCCGCGAGAGCGGGACCACGGTCGTCACCGGCGCCACCGGCACGCTCGGCCGGCTGCTCGTCCGCCACCTCGTGCACACCCGGGGCGTCCGCGACCTGCTGCTGCTCAGCCGCAGCGGCACCGACGCGCCCGGCGCCGCCGACCTGTGGTCCGAGCTGACCGACGCCGGCGCGAGGGTCCGGCTGGTCCGCTGCGACGTCGCCGACCGCACCGACCTCGACCGGGTGCTCGACGGCGTGGACGTCCGTGCCGTCGTGCACGTCGCGGGCGTCCTGGACGACACCGTGCTCACCGCACTGACCCCCGACCGGCTCGACGCGGTGCTCCGCGCCAAGGTCGACGCGGTGGTCAACCTGCACGAGGCCACCGCCGGCGCCGACCTCGACGCGTTCGTCCTGTACTCCTCGGTCGCCGGCCTGTTCGGCACCCCGGGACAGGGCAACTACGCCGCCGCCAACGCGTTCCTCGACGCCTTCGCCGCCGCCCGCCGCAGCCGCGGCCTGCCCGGCACCTCGCTCGCCTGGGGCGCCTGGGACACCGACGCCGGCATGGCCCAGAACCTGTCGGAGGTCGACCGCCGGCGGCTCAGCCGCGGCGGCATCGCACCGCTGGCGGTCCCCGAGGCCCTCGGCCTGTTCGACACCGCCCTCGACTCCGAGCATCCGCTGCTGGTGCCGATCCGGATCGACCACACCGTGCTGCGCGCCCGCCAGGGCGACGCCGGCCTGCCCCCGCTGCTGCGCGGCATGGTCCGCGAGAACGTCCGGCGCGCCGCCACCGGCGCCACCGCCGCCTCCCTGCTCCAGCGCCTCGCCGAGCTGGCCCCCGCCGACCAGGACCGGCTGCTCCTCGACCTGGTCCGCACCCAGGTCGCCGCGGTGCTCGGCCACGGCTCCGGTGACGCCGTCCCGGCCGGCCGGGCCTTCAGCGAGCTGGGCTTCGACTCGCTGACCGCCGTCGAACTGCGCAACCGGCTCAACGCCGCCACCGCGCTGCGCCTGCCGGCGACGCTCACCTTCGACTACCCGACCCCGCAGGCGCTGGTCGCCTTCCTGCGCGGCGAACTGGTCGGCGCGCTGGCCGAGCAGGTAGGCCCGGCCACTGCCGTCACGTCCCGGCCCGCCGGGACCGACCTCGACGACCCCGTCGTCATCGTCGGCCTGGGCTGCCGCCTCCCCGGCGGGGCGGACACCCCCGAGGCGTTCTGGCGGCTGCTCGCCGACAGCCGGGACGGTGTCTCCGGCTTCCCCGACGACCGCGGCTGGGACCTCGACTCGCTCTACCACCCCGACCCGGACCACCCCGGCACCTCCTACGTCGACGAGGGCGGGTTCCTCGCCGGGGCCGGCCGGTTCGACGCCGGGTTCTTCGGCATCAGCCCGCGCGAGGCCGTCACCATGGACCCGCAGCAGCGCCTGATGCTGGAGACCTCCTGGGAGGCGCTGGAGCGCGCCGGCATCGACCCGACCGCGCTGCGCGGCAGCCGGACCGGCGTGTTCGCCGGCGTCCTCTACAGCGACTACGGCACGCTGCTGCGCCAGGCCAGCGCCGGAGCCGAGGGCTACGCCGGGGCGGCCAGCGCCGGCAGCCTGGTCTCCGGCCGGGTCTCCTACACCTTCGGGTTCGAGGGCCCGGCGATCACCGTCGACACCGCCTGCTCCTCCTCCCTGGTCGCCCTGCACCTCGCCGCCCAGGCGCTGCGCTCCGGCGAGTGCGACCTCGCGTTGGCCGGTGGCGTCACCGTCATGGCGACCCCGGGCGCCTTCGTCGAGTTCAGCCGGCAGCGCGGCCTCGCCGCCGACGGCCGGTGCAAGGCCTTCGCCGCCGCCGGTGACGGCACCGGCTGGGGCGAGGGCGCGGGCGTCGTCCTGCTCGAACGGCTCTCCGACGCCCGCCGGGCCGGCCACCCGGTGCTCGCCGTGCTCCGCGGCAGCGCCGTCAACCAGGACGGTGCCAGCAACGGCATCACCGCGCCCAACGGCCCCTCCCAGCAGCGCGTCATCCGCCAGGCCCTCGCCACCGCCGGGCTGACCCCCGCCGGGGTCGACGCGGTCGAGGCCCACGGCACCGGCACCTCCCTCGGCGACCCGATCGAGGCCCAGGCCCTGCTGGCCACCTACGGCCAGGACCGGACCGGGGGCGTGCCGCTCTGGCTCGGCTCGGTCAAGTCGAACATCGGGCACACCCAGGCCGCGGCCGGCGTCGCCGGCGTCATCAAGATGGTGCTGGCCATGCACTACGGCGTGCTGCCCCGCACGCTGCACGTCGACCGGCCCTCCCCCCAGGTCGACTGGGCGGCCGGAGCGGTGGAGCTGCTCGCCGAGGGCCGTCCCTGGCCGCGCGCCGCGCACCCGCGCCGGGCCGGGGTCTCCTCGTTCGGCATCAGCGGCACCAACGCCCACATCATCCTCGAGGAGGCCCCCGCCGCCCAGGCGGAGGAGCCGCAGGCCGGCCGCCCGCTGCCCGTCGTGCCGCTGGTGCTCTCCGGGCACGACGCCGCCGGCCTGGCCGGCCAGGCCGCCCGGATGCTGGACTTCCTCGACACGCGCCCCACCGCGCGGCTGCTGGACGTCGGCCACTCGCTGGCCGGCCGGGCGGCGCTGCCGCACCGGGCGGTGGTGCTGGCACGCACCGGCGACCAGACCGTGACGGAACTGCTCGACCTCGCCGACGGCGTGCGGAGCGGAGGCGTCGCCGCCGAGGGCCGGCTGGCGGTGGTGTTCACCGGTCAGGGGTCGCAGCGGGTCGGGATGGGCCGGGAGTTGTACGACACCTTCCCGGTGTTCGCGACCGCCTATGACGAGGCGTGCGAGGCGCTGGGGCTGACGCTGCACGGGCTGGACGCGGAGTCGCTGGACCGGACGGGTTCGGCGCAGCCGGCGATCTTCGCGGTGGAGGTGGCGCTGCTGGCGCTGGTCCGTTCGTGGGGTGTGACGCCGGATGTCGTGGCGGGTCACTCGGTGGGTGAGATCACGGCCGCGTACGCCGCCGGGGTCCTGACCCTGGCGGACGCGGCGAAGCTGGTGGCGGCGCGGGGCCGGTTGATGCAGGCGCTGCCCCCGGGCGGCGCGATGCTGGCGGTCGGGGCGTCGGAGGCGGAGGTGTGCGGGGCGTTCCCGGACATCGACCTGGCTGCGGTCAACGGGCCGGCCGCGGTGGTCGTGTCGGGCGCCGAGGACGAGATCGTGCGGATCGCGGATCTTGCCTCGGAGCGGGGCTGGAAGACGTCGCGGCTGCGGACGAGTCACGCGTTCCACTCCCGGCTGATGGAGCCGATGCTCGACGAGTTCGCGGAGGTCGTCCGGAGCCTGCGGTTCGGTGCACCCCGCCTGGCCGCGGTCTCCACCGTCACGGGAGCCGCAGTCTCCGAGGGGGAGTGGTCGGACCCGGAGTACTGGGTCGACCAGGTCCGCCGCCCGGTCCGCTTCGCCGACGCCGTCACCGCCCTCGACGCCGACCGGGTCCTCGAACTCGGCCCCGACGGCGTCCTCACCGCACTCGTGCAGGACACCCGCCCCGAGCTGACCGCCGTCGCGGCCCTGCGCCGCGACCGCGAGGAGTCCGAGACGCTGCTCACCGCGCTCGGGCGGCTGTTCACGGCCGGCGTCGCGGTGGACTGGGCGGCGGTCTTCGCCGGCACCGGCGCGACCCGGCTCGAACTGCCCACCTACGCCTTCCAGCACGTCACCTACTGGCCCCGCCCGCGCCGCGGGCTGCACGTGACCGACCCGGCCGGCCTCGGCCTGGTCGGCACCGGCCACGCCCTGCTCGGCGCGGCGGTGGAACTGCCCGACTCGCCGACCACCGTGCTCACCGGCCGGCTCTCGGTGGCCACCCACCCCTGGCTGGCCGACCACGTCGTGCTCGACCGGGTCGTGGTGCCCGGTACCGCGCTGGTCGAGATGGCGCTGGCCGCCGGCGACCGGGCGGGCGCCCCGGCGCTGGAGGAACTGGTCCTGCAGACCCCGCTGACCCTGACGGCGGGCGGCGGCGTCCAGGTGCGCGTCACGGTCGCGGCCGGTGCGGACGACGGACGGCACCAGGTCACGCTGCACGCCCGTGCCGACGAGACCGAGCCGTGGACCGTCCACGCGACCGGTTCGCTCACCGCCCAGGGCGAGGAGCCGGCCGACCCCGGACTGGTCGTCTGGCCGCCGGCCGGAGCCGAGCCGGTACCGGTCGAGGACTTCTACCCGGCGCTGGCCGCCACCGGAATGGCCTACGGGCCCGCCTTCCGGGGCCTGCGCAAGGTCTGGCGGCACGGCACGGAGGTGCTGGCCGAGGTCGGCACCGAGGAGGCGGTCGCCGGATACGCGCTGCACCCGGCGCTCTTCGACGCCGCCCTGCACGCCGTCGGAGCCGGCGGGCTGCTGCCCGAGCACGGCGTCCGCCTGCCCTTCGAGTTCGCGGGCGTGCGGATCTCCGGCGAGGCCGGAACGGTCCTGCGGGTGCGGCTCACCCCCGGGACGCGCCCCGACAGCGTGCGGGTGGCACTGGCCGACGAGTCCGGCCTGCCGGTCGCCGAGGTCGAGCAGCTGACGCTCCGGCCGGTCTCCGGGGTCCAGCTCTCGGCCGCCGACCGGCTCCTCTACGGCGTGGAGTGGGTGCCGGAGGAGACCGAGGTGTCCGCGGAGCCCCGTGTCACGATCCCGCTCGGCGCCGCGCTGCCCGCCCCCGCCCCGGTGGTGACGGTCGACGCGACCGCGCCCGGCGCGGCGGGTGAGCGCGCAGCCGCCCTGCTCACCCTGCTGCAGACCTGGTTCGCCGACCCGGCCCGGGCCGACTCCCGGCTCGTCGTGCGGACGTCGGGCGCGGTCGGCGAGGAGATCACCGACGCCGACGGCGCCGCGCTGTGGGGTCTGGTGCGGTCGGCGCAGGCCGAACACCCGGACCGGCTCCATCTGGTGGACGCGGCCGAGGACGTGTTCTATCCGCTGCCGGAGGCCCTGGTCCGCGACGGCGTCGTCCGCGTGCCGCGCCTGGCCCGGATCCGGGCGTCGGGCACGGCGGACCTCGGCGACGGCCTCGTGGTCGTCACCGGTGCCACCGGCACCCTCGGGCGACTGCTCGTCCGGCACCTGCTGCAGACGCACGGCGTCCGTGACCTGCTGCTGCTCTCCCGGTCCGGCGGGGCCGCCGACCCCGACCTCGACCTCGACGGCGTGACCGTACGGTCGGCCGCGTGCGACCTGGCCGACGCCGACGCCGTCGCCGAGGTCCTGCGGGACGAGCCGGTCACCGCGGTGATCCACGCCGCCGGCGTGCTCGACGACGCGCTCCTCGCCGACCTCACCCCGGAGCGGCTGCGGACGGTGTTCCGCGCCAAGGTGGACGCCGCCGCCAACCTGCGCGCCGCCACGGCCGACCGGCCCCTGACGGCGTTCGTGCTGTACTCCTCGGCGGCCGGCCTGTTCGGCGGTCCCGGCCAGGCCAACTACGCCGCCGCCAACGCCTTCCTGGACGCCTACGCCGCCGAACTGCGGTCGCAGGGCGTCCCGGCCACCTCGCTGGCCTGGGGCCTGTGGGACGCCGGGATGGGCAGCGGGCTCAGCGACGCCGAACGGGCGAGGGCCCGGCAGGGCGGCATCGTGCCGCTCGGCGCCGAGCAGGGCCTCGCCGCGTTCGACGCCGCGCTGGCCGCCGACCGCGCGGCCGTCGTGCCGCTCGGGCTCGACCTGGCCGCGCTGCGGACCCGGCCCTGGGTGCCGCCGCTGCTGCGCGGGCTGGTGCCGGCGCCGGGACGGCCCGCGGCGGCCACGGCGGGCGGCGGGTTCGCCGCACGCCTGGCCGGGCTGGCGGAGGCCGAACGCGAGCGGGTCGGCCTCGACCTGGTCCGCACACACGTGGCCGCGGTCCTCGGCCACGCCGACGGGTCGGCGGTCGCCGCGGACCTGCCGTTCAGCGAGCTGGGCTTCGACTCGCTGACCGCCGTCGAACTGCGCAACCGGCTCAACGCGGTGACCGGACTGAGGCTCTCCTCCACGCTGGTCTTCGACTACCCGAACGTCGTCGCACTCGCCGCGTACCTGGCCGACGAACTCGCCGGGGCGGTCGCGGCGGCGGCCCCGGTGGTGACCGCCGCGGTCGCCTCGGACGAGCCGATCGCGATCGTGGGGATGGCGTGCCGCTACCCCGGGGGCGTCGCCTCGCCGGAGGACCTGTGGGAGCTGGTGGCGTCCGGGCGGGACGGGATCGGGTTCTTCCCCGAGGACCGTGGCTGGGACGTGGAGAACCTGTACCACCCCGACCCCGACCACCCCGGTACCTCGTACACGCGTGAAGGTGGATTCCTCTACAGCGCGGGGGACTTCGACCCGGAGGTGTTCGGGATCTCGCCGCGCGAGGCGCTGGCGATGGACCCGCAGCACCGGCTGCTGCTGGAGACGTCGTGGGAGGCGTTCGAGCGGGCGGGGATCGACCCGCTGGGCCTGCGCGGTTCGCGGACCGGAGTGTTCGCCGGTGTCATGTACAACGACTACTCGATGGTGCTGGGGGCCTCGGACGACAGCGCCGAGGGCTTCATGGGCACCGGCGGGAGCATCGCGTCGGGCCGGGTGTCGTACACCTTCGGTCTGGAGGGCCCGGCGGTCACCGTCGACACGGCGTGCTCGTCCTCGTTGGTCGCTCTGCACCTGGCGGTGCAGGCGTTGCGCAGCGGGGAGTGTGACGCGGCGCTGGCCGGCGGCGTGACCGTCATGGGTACCCCGAACACCTTCGTCGGGTTCTCGCGGCAGCGCGGTCTCGCGGCCGACGGCCGGTGCAAGTCCTTCGCGGACGGCGCCGACGGCACCGGCTGGGGCGAGGGTGTCGGCATGCTGCTGGTCGAGCGGCTGGCCGATGCCGAGCGCCTGGGTCACCCGGTCCTGGCGGTGGTGCGGGGCAGTGCGGTGAACCAGGACGGTGCGTCCAACGGTCTGACCGCGCCCAACGGTCCGTCGCAGCAGCGGGTGATCCGCCAGGCGCTGGCCAACGCACGGCTCGACGCCGGCGACGTCGACGTGGTGGAGGCCCACGGGACGGGCACGCCGCTGGGCGACCCGATCGAGGCCCAGGCCCTCCTGGCGACGTACGGGCGCGACCGCTCCGGCGAGCCGCTGTGGCTGGGTTCGGTGAAGTCGAACCTCGGGCACACCCAGGCGGCGGCCGGTGTCGCGGGCATCATCAAGATGGTGGAGTCGATGCGGCACGGCGTGCTGCCCGGCACGCTGCACGTGGACGAGCCGTCCTCGCAGGTGGACTGGTCCGCCGGTGCGGTGGAGCTGCTGACCGAGGCCCGCGACTGGCCCGCGACCGGCCGGCCGCGCCGGGCCGGGGTGTCCTCGTTCGGCATCAGCGGCACCAACGCCCACGTCATCCTCGAAGGCGTGCCGCTCACCGAACCGGCCACCGGGTCGGACGAGTTGCCGCTGCGTGCACGGCCGGCGGCCCCCGTCGTCCTCACCGCCGCCGACGAGGCCGGGCTGCGTGCCCAGGCCGAACAGCTCTACGGACTGGACGCACCGGTCACCGGCCTGGCCCGGGCGCTGACCCGGCGCGCGGCGCTGCGGCACCGCGCGGTCGTCGTGGCCGCCGACCAGGCTGCACTGGACGAGGGCCTGGCGGCGGTGGCCGCCGGATCCCACCCGCTGACCGGGGTCGCCGGGCACGGCCGACTGGCGGTGGTGTTCACCGGCCAGGGGTCCCAGCGGGTCGGTATGGGCCGGGAGTTGTACGAGGCGTTCCCGGTGTTCGCCGCGTCCTTCGACGAGGTGTGCGCCGCGCTCGGCCTCCCGCTGCACGAGGTCCTGGAGGACCGGGAACGGCTGGACCTGACCGGCTGGGCGCAGCCGGCGATCTTCGCGGTCGAGGTGGCGCTGCTGGCGCTGGTCCGCTCGTGGGGTGTCACGCCGGATGTCGTGGCCGGTCACTCGGTCGGTGAGATCACGGCCGCGTACGCCGCCGGGGTCCTCACGCTGAAGGATGCGGCGAAGCTGGTGGCGGCGCGGGGCCGGCTGATGCAGGCGCTGCCGGCCGGCGGCGCGATGCTGGCCGTCGGGGCGTCGGAGGGCGAGGTGCGGGAGGCGTTCCCGGACATCGACCTCGCGGCGGTCAACGGGCCGGCCGCGGTGGTCGTCTCCGGTGCCGAGGACGACATCGTGGCGATCGCCGAGCTGGTGACCGAGCGGGGCTGGAAGACCAACCGCCTGCGGACCAGCCACGCGTTCCACTCCCGGCTGATGGAGCCGATGCTGGCGGAGTTCCGCACGGTCGTGGAGACGATCGGCCTCGTCGACCCGGTACTTCCCGCCGTCTCGACCGTGACCGGCACTCCGGTGACGCCCGGTCAGTGGTCGGACCCCGAGTACTGGGTCGACCAGGTCCGCCGCCCGGTCCGCTTCGCCGACGCGGCCGTGGCCCTGGGCGCGGACCGGATCCTGGAACTCGGCCCGGACAGCGTGCTCGCCGTCCTGGCGGGCCTGCTCTGCCCGGATGCCGTGGCGGTGGCCGGACTGCGCAGGGACCGGGACGAGCCCACCGTGCTGCTGACGGCGCTGGCCGAGCTGTACGTACGGGGCCAGCGGGTCGACTGGCCCGCCGTGTTCGACGGCACCGGCGCCCCCCGGGTCGAGCTGCCCACCTACCCCTTCCAGCGCCGGCGCTACTGGCCCCGGCCGCGGACCGGCGCGAGCCGCGACGCGATCGGCCTCGGGCTGGCCGAGACCGGCCACCCGCTGCTCGGAGCAGCCGTCGAGGCCCCCGACGCGGCGACGACGCTGCTCACCGGCCTGCTGTCGTTGCGCACCCACCCGTGGCTGGCCGACCACGTCGTGCAGGGCAGCCCGCTGGTACCGGGGACCGCGCTGGCCGAGATGGCCCGCGCAGCCGGCGAGCGAGCCGGTGCCCCGGTCGTGGAGGAACTGCTGCTGCAGGCTCCGCTGCCGCTGCCCGAGCGCGGTGGTGTCCAGCTCCGCGCCACCGTCGCCGCGCCCGACGCCGACGGCCGGCGCGCGCTGTCGGTGCACGCCCGCGCCGAGGACGACGACCCCTGGACGACGCACGCCACCGGCGTGCTGGCCGCCGCGGACGAGCGGTCGCCCGCCGAGGTGGACCTGGTCTCCTGGCCGCCGACCGGCGCCGACCCGCTGGACCTCTCCGGTTTCTACCCGGAGACAGCGGCCGGCGGGCTCGCCTACGGCCCCGCGTTCCAGGGCCTCAAGGGCGTCTGGAAGCGCGGTGAGGAGGTGTTCGCCGAGGTCGAGCTCGATCACGCGACCGCCGGGTACGCGCTGCACCCGGCACTGTTCGACGCGGTCCTGCACGCGATCGCCGCCGGCGGCCTGTTCACCGACGGCGACGTCCGGCTCCCGTTCGCCGTCACCGGCTTCCGGTCCTTCGGGCCGGCCGGTACGCGGCTTCGGGCGCACCTGACCCTGGCCGGAGGCGCCGACACCGTACGGCTGCTGCTCGCCGACGCGTCCGGCACACCGGTCGCCGAGGTCGACGGCCTGGTGCTGCGCCCGGTCTCGTCCGTCCGCCCGGGAGCGGCTGCGGCCGAGCGGCTGCTCTACGCGGTGGAGTGGGCCGCGCACGAGGTGGCGGGTGAGGTGCCGGGTGCGGTGATCCGTCTCGGTGACGCGCTGCCGGTGCCGGTGCCGGTGCTGTTGGTGGATGCGACGGCGGCGGGTGCGGCCCGGGAGCGGGCGGCCCGGTTGCTGGTGCTGCTCCAGTCGTGGCTGGCCGACGCGGCGTGGTCCGAATCGCGCCTGGTGGTCCGCACGTTCGGTGCGGAAGGTGCGGAGATCGCCGATGCGGACGGTGCCGCGTTGTGGGGTCTGGTGCGGTCGGCGCAGGCCGAGCATCCGGACCGGCTCCATCTGCTGGACGCGGCTGAGGACGTGTTCTATCCGCTGCCGCAGGCGCTGGTGCGCGAGGGCGTGGTGTCCGCGCCGCGTCTGGTGCGGGTGACGGGTTCCGCGTCCGCGCCGGTGGAGTTCGGGGACGGCACGGTCGTGGTGACCGGTGCGACCGGCACCCTGGGGCGGCTGGTGGCCCGGCATCTGGTCGAGACGCACGGTGTCCGTGATCTGCTGTTGCTGTCCCGCTCCGGTGGGGATGCGGGACTCGTCGAGGAGCTCGCTTCGGCGAAGGTGCGGGCGGTGGCCTGTGACGTGGCGGACGCGGAAGCGGTGGCCGAGGCGTTGCGGGGCGTGCCGGTGACTGCGGTGATCCACGCCGCCGGTGTGCTGGACGACGCCCTCCTCGCTGATCTGACGCCCGAGCGCCTCGACACGGTGTTCCGGGTCAAGGTCGACGCCGCGCGCAACCTCGCTGCCGCGACGGAGGGCCGGACGCTCAGCGCCTTCGTCCTCTACTCCTCGGCGGCCGGTCTGTTCGGCAACGCCGGCCAGGCCAACTACTCCGCGGCCAACACGTTCCTGGACGCCTACGCGACCGAGCTGCGGTCGCAGGGCGTGCCGGCGACGTCGCTGGCCTGGGGCCTGTGGGACGCGGGTATGGCCGGCGGGCTCAGCGAAGCCGAGCTGGCCCGGGCCCGGCAGGGCGGCATCCTGCCGCTGACCGCCGAGCAGGGGCTCGCGGCCTTCGACGCCGCGCTGGGTACGGGCCGGGCGGCCGTCGCGCCGCTGGCGCTCGACACGGCCCCGCTGCGCGAGGCCGCCGCGGCCGGGTTGTTGCCCCCGCTGCTGGCGAGCCTGGTCCGGGTGCCGGTCCGCAAGCGGGCCGACACCGCCCTGGGCCTGCGGCTGGCCGGCCTGCCGGCGCCGCAGCGCGATCGGGCGGTGCTCGACCTGGTCCGGACCCACGTGGCCGCGGTTCTCGACTACGCGGGCCCGGAGGCGGTCGAGGTCGAACGCGCCTTCAGCGAGCTGGGCTTCGACTCGCTCATCGCGGTCGACCTGCGCAACCGCCTGATGGCCGTGACCGGCCTGCGACTGCCGTCCACGCTGGTCTTCGACTACCCGAACACGCTCGCCCTGGCAGCGCACCTCGGTGCCGAACTCGCCGGAGCGGTCGAACGGGCCGACGCCGTCGCCCCGGCGGGCGCGACGGGCCGGACGGTCCGTGCGCTCCGTGCCGACGAGCCGATCGCGATCGTGGGGATGGCGTGCCGTTACCCCGGGGGCGTCGCGTCGCCGGAGGACCTGTGGGAGCTGGTGGCGTCCGGGCGGGACGGGATCGGGTTCTTCCCCGAGGACCGTGGCTGGGACGTGGAGAACCTGTACCACCCCGACCCGGACCACCCGGGTACCTCGTACACGCGGGAGGGTGGATTCCTCTACAGCGCGGGGGACTTCGACCCGGAGGTGTTCGGGATCTCGCCGCGTGAGGCGCTGGCGATGGACCCGCAGCACCGGCTGCTGCTGGAGGCGTCGTGGGAGGCGTTCGAGCGGGCGGGGATCGACCCGCTGGGCCTGCGCGGTTCGCGGACCGGGGTGTTCGCGGGCGTGATGTACAACGACTACTCGATGGTGCTGGGGGCCTCGGACGACAGTGCCGAGGGCTTCATGGGCACTGGCGGGAGCATCGCGTCGGGCCGGGTGTCGTACACCTTCGGTCTGGAGGGCCCGGCGGTCACCGTCGACACGGCGTGCTCGTCCTCGCTGGTGGCTCTGCACCTCGCGGTGCAGGCGCTGCGCAGCGGCGAGTGTGACGCGGCGCTGGCGGGTGGTGTCACCGTGATGGCGACGCCGAACACCTTTGTCGGGTTCTCGCGGCAGCGGGGCCTCGCCGCTGACGGCCGGTGCAAGTCCTTCGCCGAGGGCGCGGACGGCACCGGGTGGAGCGAGGGTGTCGGCATGCTTCTGGTCGAGCGGCTGGCCGATGCCGAGCGTCTGGGTCACCCGGTCCTGGCGGTGGTGCGGGGCAGTGCGGTGAACCAGGACGGTGCGTCCAATGGTCTGACGGCGCCGAACGGTCCGTCGCAGCAGCGGGTGATCCGGCAGGCGTTGGAGTCGGCGGGTCTGTCGGCGCGGGACGTGGACGCGGTGGAGGCGCACGGGACGGGCACCTCGCTCGGTGACCCGATCGAGGCCCAGGCGCTCCTCGCCACCTACGGCCAGGACCGTGCGGAGAACGAGCCGCTGTGGCTGGGTTCGGTGAAGTCGAACCTCGGTCACACGCAGGCGGCGGCCGGTGTCGCGGGCATCATCAAGATGGTGGAGTCGATGCGGCACGGCGTGCTGCCCGGCACGCTGCACGTGGACGCGCCGTCGTCCCAGGTGGACTGGTCCGCGGGTGCGGTGGAGTTGCTGACCGAGGCCCGCGACTGGCCCGCGACCGACCGGCCGCGTCGGGCCGCGGTGTCCTCGTTCGGCATCAGCGGCACCAACGCCCACGTCATCCTCGAAGCCGTGGCTCCGAGTTCCCCGGCCGCCGCGTCGGGTCGGAGCCTTCCGGTGACCCCGATCGTGCTCAGCGCGGCGGACCCGGACGCGCTGCACGCCTACGCCGCCCGCCTGCGCACCGCCGACACGGCGGACCTGTCGCTGGACCGGGTGGGCCGGGCCCTCGCCGGTCGAGCGGCCCTCAGGCACCGCGCCCTGCTCCTCGCCACCGACCACCCCGCGCTCGACCGCGCGTTGGCCGGCGTCGGTTCGGGCGACGAACCCGGGGCCGGGACGCGGTTCGGGGAGGCGCACCGCGCCGCTCTGGCAGTGGTGTTCACCGGTCAAGGGTCCCAGCGGGTCGGTATGGGACGGGAGTTGTACGAGGCGTTCCCGGTGTTCGCCGCGTCCTTCGACGAGGTGTGCGCCGCGCTCGGCCTCCCGCTGCACGAGGTCCTGGAGGACCGGGAACGGCTGGACCGGACGGAGTGGGCGCAGCCGGCGATCTTCGCGGTCGAGGTGGCGCTGCTCGCCCTCGTCCGTTCCTGGGGCGTGGAGCCGGACGTCGTCGCCGGTCACTCGGTCGGTGAGATCACCGCCGCCCACGCCGCCGGGGTCCTCACCCTGGCCGACGCGGCGAAGCTCGTCGCCGCCCGGGGCCGGCTGATGCAGGCCCTCCCGGCGGGCGGGGCGATGCTGGCCGTCGGGGCCTCGGAGGCCGAGGTGCGCCAGGCGGACCCGGTCATCGACATCGCGGCGGTCAACGGCCCGGACGCCGTGGTCGTGTCGGGCGCCGAGGACGACATCGCGCGGATCGCCGGACTCGCGGCGGACCGGAGCTGGAAGACCAACCGCCTGCGGACCAGCCACGCGTTCCACTCCCGCCTGATGGAGCCGATGCTCGACGAGTTCCGCACGATCGTCGGGACGCTCGGCTTCGCCGACCCGGTGACCCCCGCCGTCTCCACGGTGACCGGCGCCCCGGTGGCACCCGGCCAGTGGTCGGACCCGGAGTACTGGGTCCGGCAGGTCCGCGAGCCGGTCCGCTTCGCCGACGCCGTCACCGCTCTCGACGCCGGCCGTGTGCTCGAACTGGGCCCGGACGGCGTCCTCACCGCGCTGATCGGCGACCTGCGTCCGGAGCTGACCTCCGTCGCCGCGCTGCGCCGTGACCGGGGCGAGGTCATGGCGCTGCTCACGGCAGTCGGGGCGCTGTTCGTGGAGGGCCAGGACGTCGACTGGGGCTCGGTGCTCGGCACCGGCCCGCGCGCCGACCTGCCCACCTACGCCTTCCGGCACCGCCGGTACTGGCCGCGGCCCCGGACCGGTTCCACCGGTGACGCCGTCGGCCTCGGCCTCGTCGGCACCGGGCACCAGCTGGTCGGCGCCGCGGTCGAACTTCCCTCCGGTGACAGTGTCTTCACCGGAAGGCTCTCGACCCGTACGCACCCGTGGCTGGCCGACCACGCGGTCTCCGGCCGTACGGTCGTCCCGGGCACGGCACTGGTGGAGATGGCGCTCGCCGCCGGGGAGCAGGCCGGGCTCCCGGTGCTGGACGAACTGCTGCTCCAGGCCCCGCTGACCTTCGGGGACCAGGACGGGGCCCAGGTCCGGGTCACCCTGGCCGCGCCCGAGGACGGCCGCAGCGCGGTGACGATCCACTCCCGGCACGAGGACGACGCCGCGTGGGTGCTCAACGCCGAGGGCGCGCTGAGCGACGCCGCCGAGCCGTTCCCGGACACCGCCGCCGCGGCGGCGGTCTGGCCGCCGGCGGGCGCGGACGAGATCGACGTCGACGGCTTCTACCCGGCGGCGGCAGCCGCCGGGCTGGAGTACGGGCCGGCGTTCCAGGGTCTGAAGGGCGTCTGGAAGCGCGGCGAGGAGGTGTTCGCCGAGGTCGAGCTCGATCACGCGACCGCCGGGTACGCGCTGCACCCGGCACTGTTCGACGCGGCGTTGCACGCGATCGGCGCGGGTGGCGCGCTCCCGGTCGACGGCGGTGTCCGGTTGCCGTTCGGCTTCTCCGGGGTCCGGGTCGCGGGCCCGGCCGGGACGAGCCTCCGGGTCGAGATCGCTCCCGCGCCCGGTACCGACACGGTCCGGCTCACGTTCACCGATTCGTCGGGTGGTCCGGTCGCGGCCGTGGAGAGCCTCGTGCTGCGTCCGGTCGCGGCCGGTCAGTTCGGCGGCCTCGCCGACCGACTGCTGTTCGGTGTGGAGTGGGCCTCGCAGGAGGTGGCGGCCGAGGTGCCGGGTGCGGTGATCCGTCTCGGTGACGCGTTGCCGTCGCCGGTGCCGGTGCTGTTGGTGGATGCGACGGCGGCGGGTGCGGCCCGGGACCGGGCTGCCGCGTTGCTGGTGCTGCTCCAGTCGTGGCTGGCCGACGCGGCGTGGTCCGAATCGCGCCTGGTGGTGCGGACGTTCGGTGCGGAAGGTACGGAGATCACCGACGCGGACGGTGCCGCGTTGTGGGGTCTGGTGCGGTCGGCGCAGGCCGAGCACCCGGACCGGCTCCATCTGGTGGACGCGGCCGAGGACGTGTTCTACCCGCTGCCGCAGGCCGTCGTTCGCGAGGCCGTGGTCACTGCGCCGCGTCTGGTACGCCTGTCGGGTTCCGCGTCCGCGCCGGTGGAGTTCGGTGACGGCACGGTGGTGGTGACCGGTGCGACCGGCACCCTGGGGCGGCTGGTCGCCCGGCATCTGGTCGAGACGCACGGCGTCCGTGATCTGCTGTTGCTGTCCCGCTCCGGTGGGGATGCGGGACTCGTCGAGGAGCTCGCTTCGGCGAAGGTGCGGGCGGTGGCCTGTGACGTGGCGGACGCGGAAGCGGTCGCCGCAGCGCTGCGGGGCGAGCCGGTGACCGCGGTGATCCACGCCGCCGGTGTGCTGGACGACGCCCTCCTCGCCGATCTGACGCCCGAGCGCCTCGACACGGTGTTCCGGGTCAAGGTCGACGCCGCGCGCAACCTCGCCGCCGCGACGGAGGGCCGGGCGCTCAGCGCCTTCGTCCTCTACTCCTCGGCGGCCGGTCTGTTCGGCAACGCCGGTCAGGGTAACTACGCCGCGGCCAACGCCTTCCTGGACGCCTACGCGACCCAGCTGCGCGCGCGGGGAGTCCCCGCGACCTCCCTCGCCTGGGGCCTGTGGGACGCGGGGATGGGCGAGTCCCTCACCGACGCCGACCGGGAGCGGATGCGGCGCGGCGGTGTCCTGCCGCTCACGGCGGAACAGGGCCTCGCCGCGCTCGACGCCGCGCTCGGCACCGGCGAGCCGCTGGTCGCCCCGCTCGCCCTCGACCCGGCCGCGCTCGGCCAGGCGGCCGAGGTCGGCCTGCTGCCCCCGCTGCTGGCCGGGTTGGTCCGCGCACCGCGTAGCCGCCGGGACGTGTCGGCGGGGCCGGCACTGGGCCGGCGCCTGGAGGGCCTGCCCGCCGAGGACCAGGACCGGATCGTGCTCGAAGCCGTCCAGGGTCAGGTTGCGGCCGTGCTGGGGTACGACTCCGGCGCCGCCGTCCCGGTCGCGCGGCCGTTCAGCGAGCTGGGCTTCGACTCGCTCATCGCGGTCGACCTGCGCAACCGCCTGATGGCCGTGACGGGCCTGCGACTGCCGTCCACGCTGGTCTTCGACTACCCGAACACCGCCGCTCTCGCCGCTCACCTCGCCGAGCGGCTCAGGCCCGCCACGGTCTCCTCGGTGGCGGCCCTCCTGGCCGAACTCGACCGGCTCGAAAAGGGGTTGCAGGCGGCGTCGGCCGGTGACGACGAGCGGTCGCGGGTGACCGCCAGGCTGCACGGCCTGCTCGCCGCCTGGCAGGGCGCGGACACGGTGCCGACCGGCGGCACCGGCGGCGCCGTCCTCGTCGACGAGTTGGAAGCCGCCACCGACGACGAGATGTTCGACCTGATCGGCAAGGAATTCGGAATCTCCTGACCCGCCGCAGCAACGAGAGGCAACAGCACATGAGCGAGCCAGGCCGGGTCCCCGAGGATCGGCTGCGTTACTTCCTCAAACGAGTCACCGCCGAGCTCCACGACACCCGGGAGCAGCTCCGCGGGGCCGAGCAGGCCGCGTCCGAGCCGATCGCGATCGTCGGGACGGCCTGCCGGTTCCCCGGCGGGATCGGTTCGCCCGAGGACCTGTGGGAGCTGGTGGCCGCGGGCCGGGACGCGATCGGGACGTTCCCGACCGATCGTGGCTGGGACGTGGAGAACCTCTACCACCCCGACCCCGACCACCCGGGTACGTCGTACTCCCGGGACGGCGGATTCCTGTCCGGGGCCGCCGACTTCGACCCGACGGCGTTCGGGATCTCGCCGCGCGAGGCGCTGGCGATGGACCCGCAGCACCGGCTGCTGCTGGAGACGTCGTGGGAGGCGTTCGAGCGGGCCGGGATCGACCCGCTGGGGCTGCGTGGCTCGCGGACCGGTGTGTTCGCGGGCGTCATGTACAACGACTACGCGCTGGTGATGGGCAACTCGGCGGAGGCGGCCGAGGGATTCCTGGGCACCGGCGGGAGCATCGCGTCCGGCCGGGTCGCCTACACCTTCGGTCTGGAGGGGCCGACACTCACCGTCGACACCGCGTGTTCCTCCTCCCTGGTCGCCCTGCACCTGGCGGTGCAGGCGCTGCGGAACCGGGAGTGCGAGCTGGCGCTCGCCGGGGGCGTCACCGTGATGGCGACCCCGAACACGTTCATCGGGTTCTCGCGCCAGCGCGGCCTGGCGCCCGACGGCCGGTGCAAGTCGTTCGCCGAGGGGGCGGACGGCACCGGTTGGGGCGAGGGTGTCGGCATGCTGCTCGTGGAGCGGCTCTCGGACGCGCAGCGCCTGGGCCACCCGGTCCTCGCGGTCGTCCGGGGGAGTGCCGTGAACTCCGACGGCGCGTCGAACGGCCTGACCGCCCCGAACGGGCCCTCGCAGCAGCGGGTGATCCGCCAGGCGCTGGCCAACGCACGGCTCGGCACCGGCGACGTGGACGTGGTGGAGGCCCACGGCACGGGCACGCCGCTGGGCGACCCGATCGAGGCCCAGGCCCTCCTGGCGACCTACGGCCAGGACCGTGCGGAGAACGAGCCGTTGTGGCTGGGTTCGGTGAAGTCGAACCTCGGTCACACGCAGGCGGCGGCGGGTGTGGCCGGCATCATCAAGATGGTGGAGTCGATGCGGCACGGCGTGCTGCCCGGCACGCTGCACGTGGATGAGCCGTCGTCGCACGTGGACTGGTCGGCTGGCTCGGTGGAGCTGCTGACCGAGGCGCGTGACTGGCCCGCGACCGGCCGGCCGCGCCGGGCGGCGGTGTCCTCGTTCGGGATCAGCGGCACCAACGCCCACGTCATCCTCGAAGCCGCACCGGCCACCGAGCCGGCCGCCGCCCCGGCCGAGACGCCTCCGCCGGCCACCCCCGCGGCCCCGGTCGTCCCCGTCGTCCCGGTCGTCCTCGCGGCGGCCGACGAGACCGCGCTGGACGCCCAGGCCCGCCGACTGGCCGCGTTCCTCACCGACCGTCCGGACGTGCAGCCGGGCGCGGTCGCCCGTACGCTCGCCGACCGGTCCCGGTTGCCGCACCGGGCCGTCGCCCTCGGCCCGGACCGGCCCGCGCTGGCCGCCGCGCTGTCCGAGGGCGGCACCGTCCGGGGCACCGCACGCCCCGGCCGGCTCGCCCTCGTCTTCACCGGCCAGGGCGCCCAGCGGGTCGGCATGGGCCGCGAGCTCTACACGGCGTTCCCGGTGTACGCGGCCGCGTTCGACGCCGTGTGCGCCGCGCTCGGCCTGCCCGCCCACGACCTGCTCGACGACGAGGAGGGGATCCACCGGACCGGGACGGCCCAGCCCGCCCTCTTCGCCGTCGAGGTCGCGCTGGCGGCCCTGCTGGAGCACTGGGGCATCAGGCCGGACGTGGTCGCCGGACACTCGGTCGGCGAGATCACCGCCGCCCACGTGGCCGGGGTCCTCACCCTGGCCGACGCGGCCCGGCTGGTCACCGCACGCGGTCGGCTGATGCAGGCCCTGCCGGCCGGGGGCGGGATGCTCACGGTGCGCGCCGCCGAGGCCGACGTCCGGGCGGCGTGCGGGGACATCGACGTGGCGGCCGTCAACGGGCCCCGCGCGGTCGTGCTCTCCGGATCGGACGCCGCCATCGAGCGGGCCGCGACGGCCGCCGCCGAGCGCGGCTGGAAGACCGGCCGCCTGCGGACCAGCCACGCCTTCCACTCCCGGCTCATGGAGCCGGTGCTCGCCGACTTCGCGAAGGAGGCCGCCGGGCTGACGTTCGCCGAGCCGAGGGTGGCCGCGGTCTCCACCGTCACCGGTGCGGCGGTCGCCGGGGGCGAATGGACCGACCCCGACTACTGGGTCGACCAGGTCCGCCGCCCGGTCCGTTTCGCCGACGCCGTCCACGCACTCGCCGCCCAGGGGGTCACCCGGGTCCTGGAGGTGGGGCCCGACGCGGTGCTCACCACCCTGGTCCAGGAGACGGATGCCGGGCTGCTGGCCGTGCCGGCGCTGCGCCGCGGGCACACCGAGCCGCTGACCCTCCTGACCTCGGTCGCCACGCTGTTCGTCGACGGCGCCGACGTCGACTGGCGGTCGGTCGTCGGCGGGGCGGGCCGGGCGGACCTGCCGACCTACCCGTTCACCCACCGCCGGCTCTGGCCCCGCCCGCGCCCCGGTGGCGGCGACGCCCACGGCCTCGGCCTGGACCCGACCGGTCATCCGCTGCTCGGTGCCGCGGTCGACCTCCCGGACACCGCCACGGTGGTCCTCACCGGAACGCTCACCGCGGCCACCCAGCCCTGGCTGGCCGAGCACACCGTGCTGGGCCGCGCCGTGCTGCCGGGCACCGCGCTGGTCGAGCTGGCGCTCGCCGCCGGCGAACGCGCCGGCGCGCCGGCGCTGGACGAACTCCTGCTCCAGGCGCCACTGACCCTGTCCGAGCGCGGCACGGTGACCCTCCGGCTCACCGTGACCGAGGAGGACGGCCGACGCCCGGTCACGATCCACTCCCGCGCGGACGACGGCGAGCCGTGGGTCCTGCACGCCACCGGTGTCCTCTCCGCCGCCGAAGCCGCCGACGTCGACGCCGACCTGGTCGACTGGCCGCCGGCCGGAGCCGAGGAGCTGCCGTTGGCCGGGCTGTACGAGGCGTTCGCGGACGCCGGCCTCGACTACGGGCCGGCCTTCCGGGGCCTGCGCCGGCTGTGGCGGCGCGGCGAGGAGGTGTTCGCCGAGGTGCGGACCGACGCGCCGGACGACGGATTCGGGCTGCACCCGGCGCTGTTCGACGCGGTCCTGCACGCGATCGGCCCGGCGGCGCTGCTGTCCGGTGACGGGCTGCGGCTGCCGTTCGCGTTCTCCGGGGTCCACCGGTTCGCCCCGGCCGCCGGTACCTCGCTGCGGGTGCGGCTGACGGCCCGGAGCGGCACCGACACGGTGGGACTCGACCTGGCGGACCCGACCGGCCTGCCGGTCGCCCGGGTCGACCGGCTCACCCTGCGGCCGGTCGCGGCCGGCCAGTTGGGCGGCGGAGCGGCCGAGCGGCTGCTCTACGCGGTGGAGTGGGCCGCGCAGGAGGTGGCGGGTGAGGTGCCGGGTGCGGTGATCCGTCTCGGTGACGCGCTGCCGGTGCCGGTGCCGGTGCTGTTGGTGGATGCGACGGCGGCGGGTGCGGCCCGGGAGCGGGCTGCCGCGTTGCTGGTGCTGCTCCAGTCGTGGCTGGCCGACGCGGCGTGGTCCGAATCGCGCCTGGTGGTGCGGACGTTCGGTGCGGAAGGCGCGGAGATTTCCGATGCGGACGGTGCCGCGTTGTGGGGTCTGGTGCGGTCGGCGCAGGCCGAGCATCCGGACCGGCTCCATCTGGTGGACGCGGCTGAGGACGTGTTCTATCCGCTGCCGCAGGCGCTGGTGCGCGAGGGCGTGGTGTCCGCGCCGCGTCTGGTGCGCCTGTCGGGTTCCGTGTCCGCGCCGGTGGAGTTCGGTGACGGCACGGTGGTGGTGACGGGTGCGACCGGCACGCTCGGTGGCCTGGTGGCCCGGCATCTGGTCGAGACGCACGGTGTCCGTGATCTGCTGTTGCTGTCCCGTTCCGGTGGGGATGCCGGACTCGTCGAGGAGCTCGCTCCGGCGAAGGTGCGGGCGGTGGCCTGTGACGTGGCGGACGCGGAAGCGGTCGCCGCAGCGCTGCGGGACGAGCCGGTGACCGCGGTGATCCACGCCGCCGGTGTGCTGGACGACGCCCTCCTCGCCGATCTGACGCCCGAGCGCCTCGACACGGTGTTCCGGGTCAAAGTCGACGCCGCGCGCAACCTCGCCGCCGCGACGGAGGACAGGACGCTCAGCGCCTTCGTCCTCTACTCCTCGGTGGCCGGCGTCGTCGGCAACCCGGGCCAGGCCAACTACGCCGCCGCCAACACGTTCCTGGACGCGTACGCGACCGAGCTGCGCGCCCGGGGCGTCCCGGCGACCTCCCTCGCCTGGGGCCTGTGGGACGCGGGCATGGGTGAGAGCCTCACCGACGCCGAGCGGCGGCGGCTGCGCCAGGGCGGAGTCCTCCCGCTCACCGACGAGCAGGGACTCGCCGCCCTCGACGCCGCGCTCGCCGAGGGACGTCCGCTCGTCGTCCCGGTCTCCCTGGACCTGGCCGGACTCCGTGCCGCCGGGGCCGCCGGGGCGCTCCCCGAGATCCTGGCCGGGCTCGCCCCGGCGGGCCGGTCCGGGGGAGGTGTGCCGGACCGGTCCGCGCTCGCGGCCTTCCAGCGCCGGCTGGCGCAACTGCCCGCCGACGAGCGGCGGGAGGCGCTGGCCGACCTGGTCGCCCGGCAGGCCGCCGTCGTCCTCGCCCACACCGGGTCCGACACCGTCGACCCGCACCGGCCCTTCCTGGAGGCCGGATTCGATTCGCTCACGTCGGTGGAACTGCGCAACCGGCTCGGCGCGGCCACCGGACTGCGGCTGCCGACCACGCTGCTGTTCGACCACCCCACCCCCGATGCCCTCGTGGCCCACCTCGCCGGGCAGTTCGCGCCCGGCGACGGGGACCGGCCCGCGCCGGAGGAGGCCGCCGGCACCCTCGGCACGCTGTTCCGGGAAGCCTCCGCCACCGGGCGCAGCGGCGACTTCTTCGGCCTGCTGGTCGCCGCGTCGGAGTTCCGCCCGGCCTTCCGGACGAGTCGCGAGCTGCCCGCGCCGGTTCCGGTGGTGCGGCTGGCCGGGGGCACGGACGCGCCCGGCCTCGTCTGCCTGCCCTCGATCCTGGCCATCTCCGGCCCGCACCAGTACGTCCGGTTCGCCGGCGCCCTGCGCGGCCGGCGGGACGTCGCGGCCGTCGCCGCGCCCGGGTTCGGCCGTGGCGAGCCACTGCCGGCGACGGTGGAGGCGGTGGTCTCGGCGCAGGCCGAGGCGATCCTGGCGCACACCGGCGGGTCGCCGATCGCGCTGGTCGGACACTCCTCGGGCGGCATGCTCGCGCACGCGGTGGCCGCCGAACTGGAGCGTGCCGGCGCGGCCGTGGACGCGCTGGTGCTCATCGACATCTACTCGCACGACGTCGAGGCGCTCGCGGGCATCCAGCCGGTCCTCAGCGCCGGCATGATCGAGCGGGAGGACGGCTACGTCCCGATGGACGACACCCGGCTGACCGCGATGGGCGGCTACGTCCGGCTGTTCCACGGGTGGCAGCCGACCCCGATCCGGGCCCGCACGCTGCTCGTCCGGGCCACCGAGCCCATGTTCGGCTGGTCGCGCGACGGTGACTGGCGCTCGTCGTGGACGCTGCCGCACAGCACGGTGGACACCCCCGGCAACCACTTCTCGGTCATGGAGGAGCACGCCGCGACCACGGCACGGGCGGTCGACGACTGGCTCGCCGCGTCGGCCGGATCCCCCGCAGCCCCCGGTCCGTCCTCCTCCGCTCCCGTTTCCTCCTTCTCCTCCACGCCCTCGTCCCCTCTCGAACCGAAAGCCTCCTCCCGATGACCAACGTCGAGTACGACAACCCGTGGGTCCGCCGGTTCCACCACGAACCGAGCGAGGCCACCCTGGTCTGCTTCCCGCACGCCGGTGGCTCGGCCAGCTTCTTCTACCCGGTCTCCGACGCGATGCAGTCGACCGTCCAGGTGGTGGCGCTGCAGTACCCGGGCCGGCAGGACCGGCGGCACGAGCGGCCGCTGACCACCGTCGCCGAGCTGGCCGACGAGGCCTTCGCCGCGCTGCGCCCGCTGATGGACCGCCCGCTGGCGTTCTTCGGCCACAGCATGGGCGCCACCGTGGCGTTCGAGGTCGCCGTGCGGATGAAGCGCGAGCAGCTCGAAGCCCCCGTCACGCTGTTCGCCTCGGGCCGCCGCGCCCCTTCCCGGCACCGGGACGAGAACGTGCACAAGCTCGGCGACGACGAGATCGTCGCGGAGCTGAAGACCCTCAGCGGCACCGATGCCCGCATCCTCGGTGACCTGGAGCTGCTGCGGATGATCCTGCCGGCGATCCGCAGCGACTACACGGCCGCCGAGACCTACCGGTACCGGCCCGGACCGGTGCTCGACTGCCCGATCATCGCGCTGACCGGCGACAGCGACCCGAAGGTGACCCTGGACGAGGCCGGCGCGTGGGCCGACCACACCACCGGGGAGTTCGAGCTGCGCTCCTTCGAGGGCGGCCACTTCTACCTCGCCAAGCACCAGCGTGCGGTGATCAACCTGATCAGCGACCAGCTGCTCTCCCTCTCGCTCTGAGGACGGTCCATGACTCCGACGTTCGTCATCAGTACCGGCCGGTGCGGGTCGACGCTGGTCTCCCGGATGCTGCGCGCCCACCCCGAGGTGCTCAGCCTGAGCGAGCTCTTCAGCACCGTGCGCAGCCGTGGCTACCTCGACGGGGCCCCGGACGGCGCGCAGTTCTGGCGGATGCTCAGCGAGCCCGAGCCGACCATGGACATCATGGTCGCCGAGGGACTCAAGGTCTCCGAACTGATCTACCCGTACGGGACCGGGCGGTTCGACCCGGTCGAGGGTGTCCCGGCGATCTGCCACATGACGCTGCCGATGCTCTCCGACGACCCGGACGCGCTCCACGACGAGCTGGCCGGAGAGGTACCGGGCTGGCCGGCCCGTCCGATCGCGGACCAGTACCGGGCGCTCTTCGCCCACCTGGCCGAACGCTTCGACCGGCCGGTTCCCGTGGAGCGGTCCGGAGGGTCGCTGGGGATGCTGCCCGCGCTGCGGGCGCAGTTCCCCGAGGCCAGGTTCGTCTACCTCACCCGGGACGGTGCCGACTCGGCGCTGTCGATGAGCCGGCACCCCGGGTTCCGGCAGATGCTGCTGGGCCAGGAGGCCGCCCGGATCGCCGGGGTCGCCTCCCCGGGGGAGCTGGGGGAGGCCCAGTTCCGGCTGCTCCCGGAGGAGTTGGGCCGGTTGCTGGCGCTCCCGTCGGAACTGCCGCGGCTGATGCGCCGGGACATCCCGGTCACCGCGTTCGGTGCGCTGTGGTCCACGATGGTCAGCGAGGGCGCCGACGAACTGCTGCGGCTGCCCTCCGAGGAGTGGACCATGATCTCCTACGAGGCCCTGGTCGCGGACGCCCCGGCGGAGCTGACCCGGTTGGCCGGGTTCCTGGGTGTGCCGGCGTCCTCCGCATGGCTGGCGGAGGCCGCCCGGCTGGTGGACCCGGGGCGGCGGGCCGCCTCGGCCCGGCTGGACCCGCGGCTGCTGGCCGCCCTGCGGCGCTCCTGCGCACCCGGCGAGGCCGCCGACGCGGCCCTCGCGGCGGCGGCGGGTGTGACGCTCGTACCCGCCGCGTGAGCGGTCCCGGGGCGCCGGCGGCCGTCCCGTCCGGCGGCGCCCCGGGTCCCACGGAAGGCGTCGGACCCGTAGGGGCGACGCTGGGGTGTGAACGGGCACGGTCGGCCCCAAGGATCGGGGTGGGGAGCACGGCAAGCGGGGGGAGAGCCGGATGCACACGCCGACCGGGACGGCGACGTCCACCCGGTGGCCCGGTGCCGGCGTCGCGCCGGCCCTGCGCGGGCGGTCCTCCGGCGAACCGTCCGGCCGTCCGCACCGCCCCGGGGCCGCCGGCGCCGGCCGCGAGGGCGCACCGGTCCGGCCCGGCGCGGCCTCCCCCTTCCCGGTGCCGGCCGTCGGCGACGTCGGTGACGCCGCCGCGTTCGACGCCACCGGCTGACCGCACACCCGTTCGCGAACGCGAGGACTCTTCCATGGATATCTTGGCCGAAGCGGTGCTCTCCGGTGCCTCCCCGGAGGAACTCGGCGCGCTCCCGCTGCCCGATCTGTTCCCCGCGGCGCACCTGCGGGCCTCGGACGTCGGGATCTTCGACGGCGACGCCGACCCCGACGTCCGGCGGTCGCTGCACGTCGGCCCGGTGCCGATGCCCCGGCTGGCCCCGGACGAGGTGGTCGTCGCGGTGATGGCCAGCTCGATCAACTACAACACCGTGTGGTCGGCGATGTTCAAGCCGATCTCGACGTTCACGGCGCTGAACCGGCTCGCCCGGCAGGGCGGATACGCGGCCCGCCACGACCTGCCGCACCAGATCGTCGGTTCGGACGCCGCCGGCGTGGTGGTCCGGGTCGGCGACGGCGTGCGGCACTGGAACGTCGGCGACCACGTCATGGTCAGCCCGGCCTACGTCGACGACCAGGAGCCGGGCGCGCACGACGACGGCATGATGGGCCCCGGCGGGCGGGCCTGGGGCTACGAGACCAACTTCGGCGGCCTGGCCCACTACACGGTCGCGCGGGCCAGCCAGCTGGTGCCCAAGCCGCCGCACCTGACCTGGGAGGAGGCCGCCTCGATCACGCTGTGCGCGGGCACCGCCTACCGCATGCTGGTCGGCGACCACGGCGCGCAGATCAAGCAGGGCGACGTCGTGCTGGTCTGGGGCGCGACCGGCGGCCTGGGCGGGTTCGCCGTGCAGATGGTCAAGAACGGCGGCGGCATCGCGGTCGGGGTGGTGAGCTCCGACCGGAAGGCGCAGATCCTCCGCGAGCAGGGCTGCGACGTGATCATCGACCGGCGCGAGATCGGCATGGGCGACGACTCGGACGGCACGGCGGACGCGATCGAGTACGGCAAGCGGCTCGGCCGCAGGATCCGGGCCGAGCTCGGGGAGGACCCCAGGGTCGCCTTCGACTACGTCGGCCGGGCCACGTTCGGCACCTCGGTGCACGTCGTGCGGCGCGGCGGCATCGTCGTCACCTGCGGGTCGAGCACCGGCTACCAGCACCAGTACGACAACCGCTACCTGTGGATGAACCTCAAGCGGGTGATCGGCAGTCACATCGCCAACCTTCAGGAGCAGTTCGACACCGCCAGGCTGTTCCGGCAGGGCGGCCTGGTGCCGATCCTCACCGACGTCTTCCCCCTCGCGGAGACCGGCGAGGCGCTGCGCCTGGTGCAGACCAACCGGCACATCGGCAAGGTCGGCGTGCTCTGCCTGGCGCCCGCGGAGGGCCTGGGGGTGACCGACCCGGACGCCCGCGCACGGATCGGCGCCGAGCGGCTCACCTCCTGGCGCCGGTACGCGTCGACGGCGCGGGTGTGACGATGGGCGGGACCGGGATCCTGGCCACCGGGTCGTACGTCCCCGAGCGGATCGTGACCGGCGCCGACATCGCCGGGCCGGCCGGTGTCACCCCGGAGTGGATCGAGCGGAAGACGCGGATCGCCGCCCGCCGCTACGCCGCACCGGACCAGGCCACCTCGGACCTGGCGGCCGAGGCCGCGGCACGGACGCTGCGGCAGGCGGGGCTGCCGGCCTCGGCGCTGCGCTACCTCATCGTCTCCACCTCGACGCCCGACTCGCCGCAGCCGCCCACCTCGCACCTGGTGCAGGACGCACTCGGCGCGCACGGCGCCGCGTGCTTCGACATCAACGTCGTCTGCAGCGGCTTCGTCTACGGCCTGGCTCTGGCCCGGGCCCTGGTGGCCCAGGAGCCCGGCGCGTACGCGCTGGTGGTCGCCGCCGACGTGTACTCGCGGATCCTGGACCCCACCGACCGCAGGACGGTGGTGCTGTTCGGTGACGGCGCCGGGGCGGCGCTGGTCGGTGCCGTGCCGGAGGGCGGTTTCGTGGACGTGGAGCTGACCGGGCACGGGCACGCGCACGGGCTGATCGGGGTGGAGGCCGGCGGCAGCCGGCACCCGGCCACGCACGACACCGTCGAGAACGGCGGCCACTTCTTCCGGATGAAGGGCCGGGCCGTCCGGGACTTCGCCGTGGAGCACGTTCCCGGAGCGGTCCGGACGCTGGTCGAGCGCACCGGCCACCGGTTGGCCGACGTCGACCACTTCGTGCCGCACCAGGCGAACGGCGTGCTGCTGGGCGAGCTGGTGACCCTGGCCGGCCTGGACCACGCGCACACGCACCGGACGCTGGAGCGGTACGGCAACACCGGCAGCGCGTCGGTGGCCCTGGCCCTCGACGAGGCCCACCGGGGCGGCCACCTGCGCGCGGGCGACCTGGTGCTGCTCGCCGGGTTCGGCGGCGGCATGTCGCTCGGCGCGGCCCTGCTGAGGTGGACGGCCACGGGGTGACCGCCCGACGGCGCCCCGGCCCCGACCCGGGGCGCCGTCACCCGCGGTGACCGCGCGAGGCGGCGCCTTGGATGCGGAGTGCGGCCCATCGGTGGTTCCATTGCATCGGAACCTGCCGACCGAACGGCGGTCCCGCCTGCCGCCGACACCGGGCCTGAGCGTCCTGCCGTCGTCCGTCGTCCGTCGTCCGTCGTCCGTCGTCCGGAAACCGGAAAGGGGCCGTCACGGGTGTTCGAGCCGCAGTTGACCCCGGAGGTCTTCGACCGGGCGATCGTGGCGATCGCGCTGACGGCCGGCCGGGAACACCGCCTGGTCTACCGCAACGACGCCTTCCGTGACCTGTTCGGCCCCCGGCCGCTCGGCGTGCCCGTCGGCGAGCTGTTCACCGAACCGCAGGAGGAGGGACTCGTCGACACCCTCGACCTCGTCCTCGCCGACACCACCGCCCGACAGGTCACCACCCCGCGCACCCTGGAGGGCTCCGGCGACGGGGAGCGCGAGCACCGGCACTTCGTCTACAGCTGCTCGCCGGTCGCCTCCCGCTTCGGCCCCGGCGTCCTCGTCGCCGCCATCGACACCACCGGGCAGGTGCACTCCGCCCAGCGCGCCCAGCGCCTGTCGACGGAACGCCTGCACGCCCTCCAGCGCTACGAGGCCCTCGTCTCGGCCGTCTCCCAGCTGGTGTGGACCGCCCAGCCGGACGGCGCGATGACCGAGCTGGTCCCCGGCTGGGAGCGGCTGACCGGGCACCCCTGGCGCGACACCATGGACGAGGCCTGGATGTCGTTGGTCCACCCCAACGACCGCGCCGGCCTGCGGGAACGCTGGATGGAGGCGGAGGCCGGTGAGCCGGCCATGTTCGAACACACCTACCGGCTGCGCTTCGCCTCCGGCGAGTACCGCCACATCACCGCCCGCGGCGTCCCGATCGTGCGCGAGGGCGAGCTCGTGGAGTGGGTCGGTGCGACCGCCGACGTCGAGGACCGCTGGCGCACCCGGCTGCGCGAACGGCTCCTCGCCGACACCATGGCCGTCACCGAGAGCGTGGGACCGGAGGACGCCTTCGCGGCCGTCGCGGGGCTGGTGGTGCCCGAGCTCACGGACGCCTGCACCGTGTTCCTGCTCTCCGAACGGGGCCACGGGGCGACGACCGGCACCCGCATCGCCTCCACCTCCCGCGCGGGCCTGCCCCCGCTGCCCCCGCTCCGGGGGCAGACGTTCCGGCTCGGACCCGTGGCCCTGCGCGCGGTCGCCGACCGCACCCCGGCCCTGCTGACCTTCCCGCCGGGCGAGATCCCCTCCGGCGTGGTGCCCGAGGAGTCCGCGCGCTGGCTGGCCGCCGCCGGCGCCACCAGCCTCACCCTGCTGCCCCTGGTCATCGACGGCACCCCCACCGCCCTCGCCGCGGCCGCCACCTGCCAGGGCTCGCCCCCGCCGGGCCGGGGCGACATCGACCTCCTCCAGGAAGTCCTCCAGCGCGCACAGGGCGCGCTGGGCCAGACCCTGGAGCTCCAGCGCACCCGCCACGCCGCGCTGATCCTCCAGCGGGCCCTGCTCACCGAGCCGCCGGCCGTCCCCGGCGCCCGGCTCGCCGCCCGCTACCAGCCGGGCAACCGCACCGCCGAGGTCGGCGGCGACTGGTACGACGCCTTCCTCCTGCCCGACGGGTCCCTCACCCTGACCATCGGGGACGTCGCCGGCCACGACCTCACCGCCGCCACCACGATGGGCCAGTTCCGCAGCATGCTGCGCTCGGTCGCCTACAACGCGACGCCCGGGCACACGCCCGCCGACACCCTGTCCGCGCTCGACCGGGCCGCCGAGGGCCTCGGCATCGGCTCCTTCGCCACCGCGGTCCACGTCCAGCTCACCCGCTCCGGCCGGGGCTGGTTCGCGGCCTGGTCCAACGCCGGACACCCGCCCCCGCTGCTGCTGCCCGCCGACGGCCCGGCCCGCTACCTCACGTCGGACCTGACGGACGTGCCGCTCTGCGTGGCCCCCGCCGAGGAGCGCCGGACCCACCGCGCCGGCCTCGCCGCCGGTGACACCCTGATCCTCTACACGGACGGACTCGTCGAAGTCCCCGGTGAGCACCTGACCACGGGCCTGGACCGGCTCGCGCACACGGCCGGCCGGGCGCGCGACCGTCCGTTGGACGATCTGTGCGACCACCTGCTCGCCCAGGTCCCCGACGCCCGCGACGACATCGCCCTCCTGGCCTTCCGCCCCGACGTCCCGCCCGCCTGACCGCCCCCGTCCGGCGCGCCTCCGGTCGACGCGTCACCGGTCGCGCCGCCGGAACCGCCGGCCCGGCCGCTACCCGGCGAGGCCGAGCGGGTCCGGCACCTCGTCCAGCAGCTGCGGGCCGTCGGAGCGGACGCTGTTCACCGCGGTGGAGACGGCGCGGACGGTGAGGTCACCGCCGCCCGGGGTGTGCAGCAGGTGGTGGAGCTCGTCGGGATCCGTGGTCGCGGGGTCGAGCCAGGTCGCGAGGTCGGCGGTGGCGATGGTCAGCGGCATCCGGTCGTGGATCCGGCCGGCGCTGTCGGTGGCGTCCCGGGTGACGACGGTCGCGGTGGCCAGCCACGCGGCCGGGTCGTCCTCGGGCACCGCCGGGTCGCGCCAGAACTCGTACAGGCCGGCCATCAGCATCGGTTCCCCGGTGGTGAGGAAGTACGGCTGCTTGTACGCCTTGCGGCCCTCGCCCGCCGGGACGGGCCGCCACTCGAAGTAGCCGTCGGCCGGGATCACGCAGCGCCGCTCGGCGAAGGCCTTCCGGTAGGCCGGCTTCTCGTGGACGGTCTCCGACCGCGCGTTGATCATCCGCGCGCCGCCGGACGCGTCCTTCGACCAGGACGGCACCAGACCCCAGCGCACCGGGCGCACCTGCCGCACCAGCTCACCGGACTCCCGGTCGAGGCGCTCCAGCACGGCCGCCACCGGGTCGGTCGGTGCGACGTTCCAGTTCGGGGCGAGGGTTTCGGCGGGGTCCCAGCGCATCTCCCCGAGCAGGGCGACCAGGTCGACGGGAGTCGTGGTGGAAACGAAGCGTCCGCACATGGGTCCACGATGTCATGCGACGGAAGCCGGGACCCGGCGCGGGTGCCCGCCGGGCGGATACCGGGGCCGGTCGGGGCCGCCGGAAGTGCGCGGCGCGGTCCGACGGCGCGGCGCTGTCCCGCTGGCCGTACCGTGGACGGCCCGGTGCGAGGCCCTTCCCGCGCCCCGGCGGATCCCGGCCCACTGGTCCCGGAGGTGGCGCAGGCCGCACCCCGCGGCGGCCGGACGGGCCCTCGGCCGGGGGACCCGACCGATGTGCGGGGCCGCCGCCCGGCTGCGATGCTGGGGAAGATCCTCAGCTCCGGCGGGCGCAGCGCCCGGGACCGGGCGGAGCGACGCGGGCGGAGGTCCCCGATGGCGAAACTCGTCGAGGTCGTCCTGGAGGAGCTCTACGCCGAGACCGGCGGGTTCGGATCCGACGACTACGTGGACGTGTCGGGCGGCCTCCGGGGAGTGACCTACAACAAGGTCCTGATGACCGGCGGAGCCGTCACGGCGGTGGAGATGGCACGGCACGACGTGTTCACCTTCCCGGAGGGCCCCCTCCGCCTCTTCCGGGGCGAGGCCACGCCCGTCGACGCGGGGATGCGGATCGCCCTGTCCGTCGGGGAGAACCTCGATCCCTCGGAACCGAAGTACTTCGGCTACTTCCTCGACTTCGGCGGGGAGCTGTTCGCGGAGGACATCGCACCGCTGTCCCTGGGCGAGTCCTTCGGGACGATCTCCAGCGCGGACGTCACGCAGCCCGGCCTGGCCCGGCACCAGGACGTGACCTTCGCGCACGAGGGCGCGGGAATCGCCGTGCAGGCCCGCTTCCGGCTGGCGGTGGTCCACTACTTCTAGGCCCTCCCCGCGCTCCGGGCGCACCCGGGGTGCGGTGCCCCTGGGCCGGGGCGCAGCGCCCCGGCAGCGGAGTGTTCGCACACCGAGGGCCGCCGGACTGGTCGGGCCACGGGTTTCACCCCGACCCGGCCTCCTCCCGGGTGAACCACGGCCGCGCCGCGCGACGGGAGCGGCCGACGCCGTGCGTTGCTGGGTGGCGGGCCCCCCCCCCGGGGGCCCGCCACCCACCGGAGGAAGCACCCATGCGCAACCGTCTGGCGGCAGCCGTCGCCACCGCCCTCACCGCCGCCTCGCTCGGCCTGACCTTCGCCCCCGGCGCCACCGCGCTGACCCCCGCCGACGCCAAGGGCGGGGAGAGACTCCACGCCATCGGCCTCACCGCCGACCAGACACTCGTGGACTTCCCGGTCACCCACCCCGACCGGGTCCGCACCGTCGGGGCGGTCACCGGTCTCACGGGCGACGCGAGGATCGTCGGCATCGACTACCGCGTGCAGAACGGCCTGCTCTACGGGGTCGGTGACCAGGGCGGCATCTACACCCTCGACGACACCAGCGGCTGCGCCACCAAGGTCTCCCAGCTGACCGTCCCGCTCCAGGGCGCCTTCTTCGGAGTGGACTTCAACCCCGCCGCCAACCGGCTGCGGGTCATCTCGGACACCGGCCAGAACCTGCGCCACAACCTCGACGACCCGGCGGGCACCCCGGCGGCCGGCACCACCGTCGCCGACGGCACGCTGACCAACCCGGCCGTCCCCCCGGCGACCACCGGCACCACCGCGCTCGGCGTCACCGCAGCGGCCTACACCAACAACGACCTCGACCCGGCCACCGCCACCACGCTCTTCGACCTCGACACCACCCTCAACCGGACGGTCCTGCAGTCGCCGGCCAACGCCGGGACCCTCGCCCCGACCGGTGCGCTGGGCGTCGACCCCGCCGTCGACGCGGGCTTCGACATCTACTACTCGACCGGGCAGGGCACCAACCACGGCTACGCCGCGCTCGAGGTCGGCGGCACCCGGTCGCTCTACCGGGTCGACGTCCTGACCGGACGGGCCACCGCGCTCGGTGCGTTCGCGGTCGGCTCGGCCGTCACGGACCTGGCCCTGCCGATCGCCCAGGACTGACCTCCGCCCACGGGTGACGCCTGACGGGTGACGCCGGACGGGCGACGCCTGACGGGTGACGGGTGCGACGACGGCACGGTCGACGTACGCGTCACCCGTCGAACACCGGCGAGGACAGGTGTGTGAAGGACGGGGGGAGAGAAGGCCGTCACGGTGGCGCGACCGGCTCCCGGCCCCGGCGCGCGGCGCCCGCGGCGGTCAGGCGAGGCGGACGACGAGCAGGGGGTCGGTGGTCGGTGCGGGGGAGCCGCCGAGGGGTTCCGCCGTGACGGCGACGGCCTTCGCGCCGTCCAGCGGACCGGCGAGCACCACGGTGCCGCGGGACTGCGGGAGCAGGCCGGCCGGCCGCGGTTCGTCGTCGACGTACCAGAGTTCGTAGACGCGATCGGGCGGGAGGGGGGCCAGCCCCGTGGTGAGGAAGGCGGCCTGGTTGCGGTCCGCGGACCAGACGACGGTGCCGCTCCCCTCGTCGGAGCCGGTGGTGCTGCTGCGGGCGTCGGGGGCGGTGACCAGCGCGGCGACCTCCTGGAGTTCGGTCCGCTGGTGTGCGGCGGCCGTGCGGGCCCGTTCGGCCTGGTCGTGCTGCTGCACGGCGACCCCGCCGAGGGTGGCGGTGAGCGCGAGGCAGGCGGCCAGGACGAGCTCGCGCGCGCGGCGGCGCGGGCGGCGGGGCGCCGGTACGGACGGGGCCGGTTCGTGGCCCGGCTCCGGGGGTGCCGGTGGACGCGGGTCCGGGGTGCGGCGCGCCGGAGGGAGTTGGCGGATCCCGGTGACGGCGGTCATCGCGCGCGCCTCCATGCCGTCCGGCAGGGGCACGGCGTCGGCGGCGGCGAACCGGGCCAGGGTGTCGGCGAACTCCGCGGCCTCCTGGACGCAGGACGGGCAGGCGGCCAGGTGCGTCTCGAAGAGCGCGGCCTCGGCGGGTTCGAGGGCGTGGAGGGCGTGGGCGCCCCCGAGGGTGTGGGAGTCGTGCGCGGTCATGAGCCGGCCCCCAGACAGTCGCGCAGGCGGACGAGTCCGTCGCGCATCCGGGTCTTGACGGTGCTCAGCGGGGCTTCGAGGAGGTCGGCGACCTCCGGGTAGGTCAGCCCGCGGTAGTAGGCCAGGACGAGTGACTGGCGCTGGAGTTCGGTGAGCCGGCCCAGGCAGCGGCGCACGCGCTCACGCTCCAGCCGGTTCTCGATCTGCTCCGCGACCTCGTCGAAGGCGCGTTCCTGGAGGTGGGCGGCGGCCTTCTCCTCGCGTGAGGCCTCGGCCTGGGAGCGCCGGACGCGGTCGACGGCGCGGTGGTGGGCCATGGTCATCACCCAGGCCAGGACGCCGCCGCGGTCGGGGCGGTAGCGGGCGGCGGAGCGCCAGACCTCCAGCATCACCTCCTGCGCGACCTCCTCGGACTGGGCCGGATCGCGCAGGACGCGGCGCACCATGCCGAGGACCTGGCCGGCCAGGGCCCGGTAGAGCGTGCGGTAGGCGTCGTGGTCGCCGACGGCGGTGCGGGCCACCAGCTCCCGCAGTCGCCGGTCCGCGGCGGTGGGGCCGGGCAGTGCTAGCGGCTCGGACACCGTGGCTCCCTTCGTCGCCGGAGCCGGGGCGGCACGGACGGCGCCCGGGTACGGCTGCGTCCGTGCCGTCGCTCACCCCGGCGGTTCCGACTCGCACGGCCCGGCGAACGGTCGCACGCCGGGCGCGGGGGCTCTCACGCGCGCCCGCACTGGTGATTCGTGACCGACGGGCCCCGCGGACTGGTCTCCCGGCAGGAATCACCCGGGCGGGTCGACCGCGGGTCGCCGCAGCGGGGTGCGGGGTGCGGGGGCGGGCAGCGGGGTCCCCTGTCCGCCGGGCGGGTCGCCAGTGCTTCCTTTACCGGTGAAAAGTAGAACATTCCCCCACAATTTATGCCCGCGTGACCCGTCCGGCGCCCGGTCCCGTGCGAATCAGTGGCAGAGAACAAGTTCCGGCGTCCGCCCGTCAGAGCACCCGAACAGTGCGGCGGGAAGGGCCGGATGACATCGGATCAGGAAGGAGGACGGGCCATGCGCGCAACACGGACCAGGAAGTCGCTGGCCGTCGCCGCCACCTGCGTGATGCTCGGCGGCGGCGCAGCGGTCGCCACGTCCGCCGGCGCGGCCTCGGCCGCCTCGGCGAGTACCGTCCGGACGACCGACCACGGAGACCGGCAGCACCAGGACCACCGGCAGCACCAGGATCACCGGCAGTGCCGCTGGTACCCGGCGCACTGGGAGAACAAGCTGGTGCCCGGCCACTCGGAGCCGGTCCGGCAGTCCGGCCACTGGCACAACGAGTGGCACCCGGGCTGGTGGGACAACCACCACCACTGGCACGACGGCTCCTGGCACAAGGTGTGGCACAAGGCCGGTTGGGAGAACAAGTGGACCCCGGCGCACTGGGAGCGCGTCTGGGTGTCCGCCGGCTGGCACTGCCGCTGAACGGCACCGCCGTCTACACCGCCGTACGACACCGCCGTCGGCTGCCGTCAGGCCGCCGCAGGCCCCGCCACCAGGTCCTCGCCACCGGGCCCGCCGACCGTGCGCCGTGTCCCCGCGGCGTACGGTCGGCGACGGGTCGGACGGGCGGTCGGGGCGTCGCCCCGCCCCCGTTCCGGCCCCCGCGCCCGTTCCCGCCGCCGGACCCGGACCCCTCACCTCCGGACCACCGGCCGGGCCGCCGCCCGGCCGGCTCCCGAAAGGCCGTCAGGCCATGGACACCGTCGCACCCCTGTCCGCCCCCGCCCGGATCCCGCCGCCGGCGTGGACCGATTCCTTCCCCGGCCGGCCCTCCGGCGTCGCGGAGGTCCGCGCGCAGGCCCGGGCCTTCCTCGCCCGCAGCCGCGTCCCGCCCGCGCTGTACGAGGACACCCTGCTGGTCGTCAGCGAACTCGTCACCAACGCCGTCCGTCACACCGGCGGCCCCGGGAACGTCCGCCTGAGCAGCGACGCTTCGGGGATCGCCGTCACCGTGAGTGACACCAGCCGCCTCCTGCCCCTGCCGCGACCGGCGGAACCGGGCGTCGCCACGAGCGGTCTCGGACTGGGCCTGGTCGCGGCCCTCTGCGACTGCCTCTACACCACCCTCGGCCCCGGCGGCGGCAAGACCGTGCACGCGCACCTGCCGGCCCCGGTCGCGGGGCCCGCCGGGCCCGGCGCCCGGACGTGACCTCCGCACGGAGCGCTGCGCCCCGTCGGCCCCGCCGCAAGCACGGCGCCCCCGGGCCGCCACCACGCGGTGGCGGCCCGGGGGCGCGCGTCGGCCGGGTACCGGGGCCGGCCGGGGTGCTCGGCTCAGCCGGTCTTCTCGACCCGGGCGGCCCAGCGCTGCTCGACGTTGCTGATGCGCCAGTAGCCGAGGGCGCAGGCCCAGACCACGACGAACAGTCCGACGATGACGTAGCCGACGTTGTCGAGACTGATCTCGGCGATCCAGGTACTGACCGGGTCGGTGAGGTCGAGTTTCTCGTGCAGGACGGAGACCAGCTCGATGGTGCCGATCAGGAAGGCGACGGCGATGGAGAGGCCGGTGATGGTGAGGTTGTAGTAGACCTTGCGCACGGGGTTGGAGAACGCCCAGTGGTAGGCGAAGTTCATGAAGGTGCCGTCGAGGGTGTCGAACAGGCTCATGCCGCAGGCGAAGAGCAGCGGCAGGCAGAGGATGGCGTACCAGGGCAGGCCGGAGGCGGCGCCGGATCCGGCCATCACCATCAGGGCGACCTCGGTCGCGGTGTCGAAGCCGAGGCCGAAGAGCACGCCCAGCGGGTACATCTGGCCGGGGCGGGTGATGGACTTGGTGAGGCGGCCGAGGATCCGGTTCATGAAGCCGCGCTCGTCGAGGTGCTTCTCCAGCTGCCGCTCGTCGAACTGCCCGGCCCGCATGGCCTTGTAGACCTTGTAGATGCCGGCGAGCGCGAACAGGTTGAGCGCCGCGATCAGGTAGAGGAAGGTGCCGGAGACGCTGGTGCCGATCACGCCGAGCACACCGTGGACGCTGGATTCCTCGTCGACGAGGGTGCCGGCGAACTGGGCGCCGCCGGCGACCAGGGCGGCCATCGCCATGACGATGCTGGAGTGGCCGAGCGCGAACCAGAAGCCGACCGAGATCGGGCGCTGCCCGTCCGCCATCAGCTTGCGGGTGGTGTTGTCGATGGCGGCGATGTGGTCGGCGTCGAAGGCGTGCCGCATGCCGAGGGTGTAGGCGGTGACGCCGAGTCCGACGCCGAAGACCTGGGTGCCGACGGTGTAGTCGTTGGGCGCGACCAGCAGGAACAGCGTGCCGAAGGCGACCACGTGCATGGCGGCGATGACGCCCAGCAGGACCGCGGTGCGGACGGTGTCCCGGCGCTGCCAGCGGGGCGGCTGGGCGAGTGTCGTTCCGGGGGACTCATTGGTCAGGGACATGGGCGGGCAGCCTCTCCAGCTCCTCGATGGGGGGCACCCCCGGGTGAGGTCGGGGGAGTCGTGCACGCCGTGGCCGGTCTCCTGGCTCTGGGTGGACGGCTCCGCCCGCGTCCGGGCAGGGCCGAGCGCGTCCCTGACTCGTCTTCCCGGCGCCGTGCGGCACCGGTGACTGCCCGCGTGCGCGGACCCGGCAGGGACGCTCCCCGTTCACAGTGGCGAGGGCCGCTCCGGACTGGCTCCCGAAGGAGCGTCACCGGTCTTCCCGAGCACCACGGCGGGACCACCGTAGGGGCATGCCGCACTTCTCGACAAGGTTGCGCAGTTGCGCATATGTTGCAATAACGCAACGTGGCGGCATGCGTACGAGTGGGGGACGGGGTGGCACGGGCGATCGACGACGCCGCGGCACGCGCGGCGGCCGAGGCCGTGGCCGGCCGGGACGGGCTGCGCCGGGCGGCGGCCCGGTTCGCGCTGCTGGCCGAACCGGGGCGGCTGGCCGTGCTGGTGGCCCTGCGCGCGGCCGGGCCGATCCCGGTCTCCGACCTCGCCCTCGCCTGCGGCGTGAGCCCCACCGCCGTCTCGCAGACCCTGCGCCTGCTGCGGGCGTCCGGCGCCGTCACCGCGGTGAAGGAGGGCCGGGTCGTCCGGTACGCACTGGCCGACGAGGCGCTGGGGCACCTCCTCGACGAGGTGCCCCGCGCCGGCGCCTGACGAGCGCCCGGTGACGGGCGGCCGACGGCCGTCCGCCCGGTGTCCTCAGCCGGTGAGCTGGCCCGGTCGGCCCGGCACCCAGAGCGGGGCGGGACCGTCCTGCCGCATGAACCGCGCCGCGTGCTCCTCCAGGCACGCGGCCGTAGCCCCCGGGTCGTCGTCGCTCAGCTCGCCCAGGGCGCCCGCGGCGCACCGGGCGCAGGCCAGCACGAGCGCGAGCGTGTCCTGGCGGCGGTGCCGCCCGCGGACGTACGCCTCGCACCGTTCGGCGATGCGCGTGCGGTGGAGTTCCCGCTCGGTCTCGGCGCCGTGGCCGGCGGACGCGGCCTGGACGCCGTGCCAGACGAGGGCGAAGGCGTCGGGTTCGGCCGGGTGGGAGGCGTCGTCCCGCCGGGCCCGCTCGCGGGCCTCGGCGGCCTGCCGGCCCAGCCGGTCGAGCGCCGCCGGGCCGTCCCCGTCGTGCGCCTGGAGGACCAGCTCGGCCGCCCGGTGCACCACCGACTGCAGGACGGCCTCCGCGGGCACCCGCAGCCCGGGCGCCGCCGGGTCGGCGAAGGCCAGCCAGGCGTCCGCGAACGAGGCCGCCCGCATCTGCCACAGCCAGGGCCGGGTGCCGGCCCCGCCGCTCTGCCGCTCCTCGGCCGCAAGCCGGATCAGGCCCGCCGCGGCGAGCTCCGCCGCACCCTCGTCCGGCCGGAGACCGAACAGTCGTCCACTCCTCAACACGCACCCCCGCGTCAGTGACCATCACCTGGTGACGGCACATCCCACCACATCGGAACGCGGACGAACCGGCCCGGGCCGCCGATGAGACCTACGACACGTGGCCGGTCGACTACACCGTGCACTCTTCGGGCGCCGTCGGCGGGCGGTGCCCCGGACGCCCCCGTCACCGTGGGTCACACGCGCCGCGACCGCCCCCCGCCGCGACGCGCTGCGGGAGGCGGCCGTGGCCGTGCTCCGGGACGGTCAGCCGCCGTAGACGCCGACCTCGTGCAGCGAGTAGCCCCAGGAGGTGCCGCGCTGCAGGCCGTGGACGCGGACCTGGCGCGCCGGGACACCGGCGAACCGTGCCGTGTCGAGGCCGCCGTCACCGTCGGCGGTGGCCCAGACGGGCTGCCAGGTCGCGCCGTCGGTGGAGACCTCGATGCGGTAGGACCGTCCGAACGCGCGCTCCCAGTCCAGGGTGACCCGGCCGACCAGGGTGGTGGCCCCGAGGTCGATCCGCAGCCACTGGTCGTCGCTCCAGTCGCTCGCCCAGCGGGTGGCCGTGCTGCCGTCCACGGCCCGGCCGGGTGCGTAGCTCGTGAACGGGTTCCACTCGCTGGAGCTGGCGGCGGCGGGTGCTCCCGCCGCCAGGTTCACGGTGGCCCGGTGCTGTTCGGCCGCGCCCCAGGTGGTGAGGTAGGACTCCGCGCCCCGGAAGAGGTCGTCCACCACGTCCTGGCCGCCGACCAGCCGGACGTCCTCCAGCCAGTCCGGGACGAGGCCGTAGTGGGCGGCGCCGTCGGTGTTGAGGTCCCAGGTGCGGCTGCCGGTGGTCTGACGGTCGATCAGGGAGCCGCCGTCCGCGCTGCGGAACGGGTAGCGCACCGGGTTCGCGGTGTCCGCCCCGCGCGGGCCCGGCCAGCCGCCCACGCCGTTCATGTCGGTGCCGTAGCCGTACCCGACGCGGTACTTGTCGCGCAGCGCGTCGGTGCGCCCCGCCTCCGCGCTGAACCCCTCGGCGCCGTGCATGTACTGGGCGACGAAGCCGCCGAGCCGGTAGACCCGCTCGGTCCAGTCGAGGTCCATCCAGCTGTGCGAGGAGAGGACGCCGGGGTACGACTGCGATTCGAGGACGTCGAAGGCGCGGCCCGCCGCCTTGACGCTCATGTGGTCGACCTCCAGCATCATCTTGCGTTTCATCAGGCCGCGCACGGCGTACTCGCCGAGCTCGGTCAGGCCGCGGGTGTTGCACTGCGCGTCCCCGGCGTACGAGGGGACCGTCACGCCCGGGGGGAGCTGCTGCTGCACGGAGGCCGTCACCGGGGCCAGGCCGATGGGGTTGTCGTGCTGCGGGCCGGTGCACCGCTCGGTCTGCCAGAAGGTGCCGGTCGACAGGAACTGGCCGGCGTTGATCGCCGTGCCGAGGCCGCCCTCGTCGAACCGCACCCCGCACAGCGCGTTGTCGAACTTGTGGCAGAGGAACATGCTGCGGACGCCCAGCCGGTGCAGCTCGTCCAGTCCCCGGTCGATGTCGTCGCGGCTGCACTGGGCGACGTCCAGGATCTGCTTGCAGCCGAACGGCTCCGAGGTCTCCACGCCGAGGACGACGGCCAGTTTGCCCTGGCGGACGACCTCGCGGGCCTGCGCGCTGTCGGTGACGATCCGGAACCAGCCCCTGCCCGGTCCGCCGTACATGCGGTCGATGTAGGCCTGGAGGTCGTACGTCTTCTGCGCCTGGAGGCGGATGGAGGTCATCTCGTCGCAGCTGCGGTCCTTGAAGAAGTAGACCGAGCAGATCACCCCGTTGGTGACCAGGTCGTTGACGAGGACCCGCTGGCCGCCGCGCCAGGCGCGTTCGACCCAGGCGTAGTAGTTCTGCTGGTGGGTCAGCGAGTCGTGGGCCGGCCAGTCGGCGAACGTCGGCCAGCCGTCGGGGTCGTGCCGGCCGTCGCCGCCCTTGGTGATGAGGTCGAAGAAGGCGAGCGACCCGTCGGGGTAGTGCTCGGGACAGTCCTTCAGGGCGTCCGCGACGCCGGCCTCCGAGAAGGCCTTGCCGCAGATGAGCCGGCCGCCGAAGGCCTCGTTGGACATCAGGTGGTTGTGCGCGTCGACGAAGCCGCGGACCCTGCCCTGGGCGTCGGTGCCCCGGAAGGGCTCGCCCGTGACGTCGATCCGGGAGTCGGGCGCCGGGCGGGAGGCGGGCTCCCACCAGTCGGCGCCGCTCGCCGCTCCGGGCGCCGGGGAGGCGAGCATCGCGGCGGCGAGGGCGAGGAGGGAGATCAGCAGGGTGACGATTCGTGGCCGGGCGTGGGGGAGTCGGGTCATGGTCACCACTCAGTTCCGGACGAGCGGACGACGCGGTCGAAGGGCCGTCCGCTCGGAGCGCGAGAACCCCGCCGGATCGACTGTCATGTCCCGCGTACTCGGTGTGACGAGAATCGCCACTGTTGGAATCCGCGTCAATAGCTCGGGACGGAACGGGTGGACCGACGGCGGACGGCGGGCAGCCGGAAGGGTGCCCGGCCGGACGTTCCGGCGGGGCACCCTGCTGCCCGGCACGATCAGCCGGCGGTCGCCGCCATGCTCTCGCGCACCGTGACGAGGCACGGGTCGCAGTAACTGTCCGGCAGCCCGGGCTGCCCGTCGGAGCCGCCCGGCACGACGCGCTGACCCGGTTCCAGGAACCGGCCGCAGAGCGACTTCGACGCATCCTCCTTCGCCACGACGTGCCAGACCAGGGACGGCGGGTTCACCGCCGGATCGTGCTCGGCCCACATCTCGTACATGGCACCCTCCCGGAACAGTGGGGTCGGTCCCTCCATGCAATCCCCCGCGGCCCCGGTCGGCCATCGGAGGGGGCCCGGTGGGATGGCGGCACGCCCCGCCGTGCGGCGTTCGGGCGACGGCGCCCCCGTCCGGCCGCCCCGGAGCGGTGCCCGGAAACTCGATGGACGCGGCGGAGCGACGGGTGCAATAGTCCGGGCGTGACCGAGACCACAGGATCCTCCGTGTCCGTATCGCTGGCCGACGGCCTCGTCCTGCGGGAGGCGGGGCCGGCCGACCTGGAGCAGATCGGCGCGCTCCTCACCGAGCGCGGCGAACCGGGGGACGCGCTGGACCACCGCCTGGTGGTCGACGACCCCGACGCCGGGTACCCGTCCTGCGCGGTGGTCGTCGACGGGGACCGGGTGGTCTCCACCGCGACGCTGCTCGACGAGGAGGTCCGCATCGGGAGCGTCCGGCTGCCCGCCGGCCAGGTCGAACTGGTCGCCACCGACTCCGCGTACGAGGGGCGGGGTCTGGTCCGGGCCCTCATGCGGTGGGCGCACGACCGGTCCGCCGCCCGGGGGCACCTCGTCCAGGTGATGATCGGGATTCCGTACTTCTACCGGTTGTTCGGCTACGAGTACGCCATCGACATACCGCGGACGCAGGCCGTGCGGAGCCTGCCGACCGGGGAGGGCGCGCCGCTGCTCCGTGCCGCCGGACCGGCCGACATCCCGGCCGTGACGGCGCTGCAGGACGCGGCACAGGCCGGGTTCGACGTCGCCGTCGCCCACCCCGAGGCGCGCTGGCGGTGGCTGCTGGAGCACGACGCCAGCAGCCTCCGAGTCCTCGAACGCGCCGGGTCGGTCGCGGCCGTCGGGCGGATCACGCCCCCGGGCGAGCAGATGCTGCTGGCCGAGGCCGCGGCGGTCGACGAGGCGGCGGCGCGGGAGCTGCTCCGCGCCGCCGCCGCCCTGGTGCCCGAGGGCGGGCTGCGGGTCGTCCACCGGGCCGGCACCGTGACCGCCGCCGCCTGGCAGGAGTTCCTCGACGACGGGCCGCGCCGCACGGCGGAGCAGTACTACGTCCGCATCCCGGACGTCGCGGTGCTGCTCGACCGCCTGCGGCCGCTGTTCTGGGAGCGCCTCGCCGCGGCCGGCGTCGACCGCGTCGGCCGGGACGTCGTGATCTCCACCTTCGGCGCCCACTACCGGATCCCGGTCCTCGCGGACGGACTCGGCGAGGTCGTCACCGGCGGCCCGATGCAGGGGCCCGGCCTTGCGAAGGGCGCCGGGGTGGCGCCCGACCAGCTCCCCGCGCTGCTGTTCGGCCCGCACGGCATCGAGGGGCTGGCCCGGATCCGCCCCGACGTCTACGGAACGGACGAGGAGCTGTTCCCGGTGCTGTTCCCGCCGCTCACGGCCGACTTCCTGAGCTACTACCTGCCGTACTGAGGCCCGGACCCGGGCGGTGTGCCGCCCGGACGTCCGCCCGGGGGCGCGTCGGACCGGACTCGCTGCTGCGGACCGGCGCGGGGCGCGCGGCGTCTTCGCGACGACCCCGGTCGTCCAGGCGCTGGCGACCGCCGCCTTCGTCCTGGTGGACGCCTTCTGGCCGTTCGTCCTCGCGGTGTGCGCGGCCACCGGTGCCGGGGCGGCCGGACTGGCCGCGCGCAGCCCGCTCATCCGGCATCACGGCGGCGACCGGCCGCAGGAGTTCCGCGCCCTGTCGGCCGGCTGGACGGTCCAGGTGGGTACGGTGACCGCCTACCGGCCGCTGGTCCTCGGCAACGCGGTCGCCTTCGCGGCGTCCGCCGCGATCCTGCTGTTCCTGCCGCCGGTCGCGCCGCCGCCGGCCGTCCGCTGGGCGCGGCGCGAGCAGCGGGCATCGGACGCCCGCGCACCGCGGCCCGAGAGCGCGCGGGCGGTCTGACACCCGGGCCGCGACCGCCGTCCCGTCACCCGTTCGGTCCTGCCCGCGAGGCGGTGGGCACGTGCGCCACGAGTGAATGGAACGGCCTGCGAGCAAGGGAGTCGACGTGTACTACAGCAGTGGGAACTACGAGGCGTTCGCCCGCCCCCGCAAGCCGGACGGCGTGGAGCGGAAGAGCGCCTGGTTCGTCGGGGCGGGGCTGGCGTCGCTGGCCGGGGCCGCCTTCCTGGTCCGGGACGGGCAGCTGCCGGGGGAGCGGATCACCGTCCTGGAGCGGCTGAAGCTCCCCGGGGGCGCGCTGGACGGTATCAAGGAGCCCGGCAAGGGCTTCGTGATCCGCGGCGGCCGGGAGCTGGAGGACCACATGGAGTGCCTCTGGGACCTCTTCCGCTCCGTCCCGTCGCTGGAGATCGAGGGCGCCTCCGTCCTCGACGAGTTCTACTGGCTCAACAAGGACGACCCGAACTTCTCGCTCCAGCGGGTGACCGAGCGGCGCGGCGAGGACGCCGGCACCGACGGGCTCTTCGCACTCGACGACCGCGCGCAGAAGGACCTCGTGCGGATCTTCCTCACCACCCACGAGGAACTGGAGGGCAAACGGATCGACGAGGTGTTCGGGCGGGAGTTCCTGGAGAGCAACTTCTGGCTCTACTGGCGCACCATGTTCGCCTTCGAGGAGTGGCACGGCGCCCTGGAGATGAAGCTCTACCTCCACCGCTTCGTCCACCACGTCGGGGGACTGCCGGACCTGTCCGCACTGAAGTTCACCAAGTACAACCAGTACGAGTCGATGGTGCTCCCGCTGACCCGGTGGCTGCTGGACCAGGGCGTGGTCTTCCGCTTCGGGACCGAGGTCACCGACATCGACTTCGACCTCGCCCCGGGGCGCAAGCTGGCGACCAGGATCCACTGGACCGAGGCCGGGCGGCCGGGCGGCGTCGACCTCGGGGCGGACGACCTGGTCCTCACGACCATCGGCTCGCTCACCGAGAACTCCGACAACGGCGACCAGCACACCCCGGCCCGGCTCGACGAGGGCCCCGCCCCGGCCTGGGACCTGTGGCGCCGGATCGCCGCGAAGGACCCCTCCTTCGGGCACCCGGAGGTGTTCTGCGGCAACATCGCGCAGAGCAAGTGGGAGTCGGCGACGGTCACCACCCTCGACCCGCGGATCCCGCGGTACATCCAGAAGGTCGCCAAGCGCGACCCGTTCTCCGGCGGTGTCGTCACCGGTGGCATCGTGACCGCCCGGGACTCCTCCTGGCTGCTCAGCTGGACGGTCAACCGGCAGCCGCACTTCAAGCAGCAGCCGGCGGACCGGATCGTGGTCTGGCTCTACTCGCTCTTCGTGGACCGGCCCGGCGACTTCGTCCGCAAGCCGATGCAGGAGTGCACGGGGGAGGAGATCACCCGGGAGTGGCTGTACCACCTGGGCGTCCCCGTGGAGGAGATTCCCGACCTCGCGGCCGAGGGCGCGCGGTGCGTGCCGGTGATGATGCCGTACGTGACGTCCTTCTTCCTTCCCCGCCATGCCGGGGACCGGCCGGACGTGGTGCCGGAGGGCGCGGTCAACTTCGCCTTCATCGGCCAGTTCGCCGAGACGACCCGGGACACGATCTTCACCACCGAGTACTCCGTCCGCACCGGCATGGAGGCGGCCTACCGTCTCCTCGGCATCGAGCGCGGTGTGCCCGAGGTGTTCAACTCGACCTACGACCTGCGCAAGCTGCTCGCCGCGACGAGCCGGCTGCGCGACGGCGAGCAACTCGACCTTCCGGGGCCGGCGTTCGTGCGCAAGCACCTGCTGCACCGGCTGGACGCGACCGAAGTCGGCGCGCTGCTGGCCGAGTTCGGCCTGATCGCCGAGCCCGAGGAGTAGCCGGCCCGGCCCGGGCGCGTCCCTGTCCGGCGCGGCCGACCGTACCCCTGCCGAACGGCGGGGGTACGGCGGCTTCGCGGCGGCGGCGACGCCGGTCCGGCGAACGCATCGACCGCACCGGGCACGGTCGGGTAAGCTTTGCATGACTATTTTGACTATTACGGGGGTGGATGATGCAGGGGCTCACCGTCAACGAACTCGTCCGGATGTGGATCGAGGGCTGGATCGTCTCGCGGGGCGCGAGCGACCCCGTGGACGAGCCGTGGGGGTGGACCGTCGACGTCGGACAGAAGGCCCAGGTGTCGCGGCACGTCCTGCCCGAGCCCACCGAGGCCGACGTCCGGAAGATCGTGGCCGGTACCAGCGCGCCGGGGACGTGGCTGAAGCTCTTCGCGGACGACGACACCGTCCGTCCCTGGCTCGGCCCCGGCTGGCAGTTCGACGTGCCGGGCTTCCTGATGACCGTGCCGCTCGCCGCCGAGCGTCCGACGGTGCCGGCCGGCTACACCCTCACCTCGTGGAGCCGGGGCGGCGTGGTCCGGGTGCTGGTCCGCACCGCCGACGGCCACTTCGCCGCGCGCGGTCAGATCGCCTGCACCGGCGCCACCGCCGTCGCCGACCAGATCGAGACCGCGCCCGAGCACCGCCGGCGCGGTCTGGGCGGCCTGGTGATGCGCACCTTGCAGGACGCCGCCCGCCGGAGCGGGGCCGACACCGGTCTGCTGGTCGCGACCCCGGACGGCCGCGCGCTCTACGCCTCCCTCGGCTGGACCGCCCGCGCCACCATGGCGAGCCTCTGCTTCGCCCCGGAGGCCGCCGGCCGCTGACGCCCGACTCCTGACGCCCTGCCGCTGGGGTGCTGCCGCTGACGCCCGGCCGCTGTGGTCCGAACGCGGGCCGGCCCGGAGCACGTCGGTGCTCCGGGCCGGACACCCGGCCTCACCCCGGGCGGCGGTTCAGCACTGGGGCCGCCTGCCGTGGTTCGCGGCGTGCTTGCGGCGGGCCTTCTTCTTGCGGCGTCGCTTGGACGACATGGCGCCTCCTCCATGGTTCCGACCCCCGACCAACGTCTCACATCACCGGCCCGCCGTCGCGCCGTGCCGGGAGGCGGCCCGGGGTGCACCGCGCGTGGGCCCGGGGGGGGCCCCCGGGGGGCGGCCGGGGGGGCGGCCGGGGGGGCGGCCCCCCCCCCCGCCGCCCCACGCCCGGGGGGCGGGGCCGGGCGCCCCCCCCGGGGGGGGGGGCGCCCCGGGCCACCCACGAGGGGTCGACCGGCCGACGGGTGTCCACGCTCGGAGGCTAGACC
>NZ_JBHXDN010000063.1:0-56456 GCF_042726075.1 Kitasatospora sp. NPDC127035
GGGGGGCGGGGGCGGCGGGTGGTGTCGGGGGGGGGGGGGGGGGGGGGGGGGGGGGGGGCGGCGGCCCGCCCCCCCCCCCCCCCCCCGGTCCGGGGGCGCCCGCCGGTGCGGGGGCCAGGTCGCCGGGCGCGAGGTCGCCCGGCCCGGAGGGTTCGACGGTGACCCGGAGGGCGAGCCCGGCGTCGGCGCGCAGGAAGGCGAGCCGCTCGGCCGGGTACTCGGGGTCGAGCGGCAGGTAGGCGGCGCCGGCGGCCAGCGTGGCGAGGACGGCGACCAGCTGGTCCCGGCCGCGCGGCAGCGCGATGCCGACCAGCGTGCCGGGGCCGGCGCCGTGCCGGGTGAGCACGGCGGCGGCGTGCGCGACCAGGGCGGCGAGTTCGCGGTAGGAGTGCGCGACGCCGTCGGCGACCAGGGCGACGGCGTCCGGGGTGGCCGCCGCGCGGGCAGCGAACAGGGCGGGGACGGTGTCCTCGGCGAGCTCGGGACGGGGCGCCGGTGCGGCCGGCCGGACGGCCCGTTCGTCGGGGCCCAGCAGCGGCAGGTCGCCGACGGGGGTGGCGGGGTCGGCGACCACGCCGTCCAGCAGGGTGGTGAGGTGGCCCGCGATCCGTTCGGCGACACCCGGTGCGAGGGCCTCCGTCCGGTACTGCAGGCTTCCGGTCAACTCGCCCTCGGAGTCGACGAACTGGAGGTGGAGGAGGTTGCGGGCGGTGCCCGCGAAGCCGGTCCAGCGGACCGTCGCGGCGAGGTCCCCGGCCGTGGTGCCCGCGGCGGCGAAGCCGGGGCCCGCGGTGCCGGCGGGCCGGCGGCGGTAGCTGAGGGAGAGCGGGGTGAGCGCGGTGCGCGGGGTGAGGCCGCGGACGGCCCGGCCGAGCGGCACGGTGCGGTGCCGGTACAGCGTGCGCAGTTCCCCGCGCACGGCCCGGGCGAAGGCGGCGAACGGCTGCCCGGCCGACGGCTCGGTGAACAGCGGCAGTTCGTTGACCGCCAGGCCGACGGCGGTCTCCTCGCCGGGGCGTCGGACGGAGAGTTCGAGGGCGGTGGCGGGCGCCCGGTTGCCGTAGCGCAGCAGCAGGGCGTGCCAGGCGGCGGTGAGCAGCTCGAAGCGGGTGACGCCCAGCCGGTCGGCCGTGCCGGCCAGCGCGGTGTACCGGGCGCCGGTCAGTCGGAAGGGGACGGCGGCGCCGGGCCCGGGGGCGGTTCCGCCGTCCGCCGGCTGCCGCAGCCCGGGCAGGACCGGCACACCGGGCTCGCGCCAGCGGTCGGCCCAGTACGCGGTGGCGTCCGCGACGTCCTGCGGCGCCGGTTCGGCCGCGGCGGGGGCGGGCGGCGCCGATTCCCGGAGGTCACCGCGGTAGGCGGCGGCGAGGTCGGCGACCAGCCGGTCCTTGGACTCGCCGTCGAAGGCGAGGTGGTGGACGGTCACCAGCAGGACGTGCCGGCCCGGCCCGGTCCGGTACAGGCCGAACCGGGCGAGCGGCCCGGCGACCAGGTCGAAGCGGGCGGCCGTCTCGTCGGCGAGCAGCTTGTCGAGCTCGTCCTCGCCGCAGTCGGCCACCCGCAGCTCGGGCGCGGGACCGGCCAGGACGGCGGTGCCGTCGGGGGCGATCCGGCTGCCGAGCGCGGGGTGCCGGCGGGCGACCGCGGCGCAGGCGCCGGCCAGCGCCGGGACGTCGAGCGGGCCGTCGAACCCGACGGTGACGGCGAGGTGGTAGGCGGCGCCGGCGTCGAGGGTCTGCTCGGTGAGCCAGATGCCGTGCTGGGCGGGGCTGAGGGGGGTGCTCATCGGGGTGCCTCGGGGGACTCGTGGGTCGTCAGGAGCCGGCGCAGTTCGCGTTTGAGGACCTTCCCGCCCTCGTTGCGGGGCAGTGCGTCGCGGAACAGGACGGTGGCCGGAAGTTCGTGCGCGGCGAGCCGGTCGAGCAGGAAGGCGCGCAGCTCGGCGGGGGTCGGTGCCGCGTGCTCGGGCCCGGCGCCGGGGGCCCCGGCGCCGGGGGCGAGCACGACGACGGCGGCGACCACGCTGCCCAGCACCGGGTGCGGGATGCCGAACGCGGCCGCGTCGGCGACCAGCGGGTGGCGGTGCAGGGCGTTCTCGACCTGGAGGGTGGACACCTTGTGGGCGCCGGACTTGATCACGTCCTTCTCCCGGTCGAGCAGGTGGAGGAAGCCGTCGGCGTCGATCCGGCCGAGGTCGCCCATCCGGACCCAGCGGCCCTGGAACACCGTCGTGTCCCGCTCGCCGAGGTAGCCGCGCGGGGCGGTCGGCGAACGGAGCCAGAGCTCGCCCGGTTCGCCGGGCGGCAGCGGCCGGCCGTCGGCGTCGGTGATCCGCAGGTCGGCGAGCGAGGCCGGCTGCCCCGGCGACTCCGGGTGCTCCGGGTCGAAGAGCAGGGTGACCTGGGCGGGCGCGGCCTCGGTGGAGGTGTAGTAGTTGGCGATCTGGGCGTGCGGGAAGGCCCGGCCGAGGGCCAGCGCGACCGCTTGCGGGAGGGCCGCGGCGGTGGAGCCGACCAGCTTGACGCCGTCCAGCGCACCGGGGGCGTCCGCCCCTGCCTTGGCGAGGGCGGCCGAGCCGAGCAGTTCGATCGCCGTCGCGGGGACGAGGAAGACGCTGCCGACGTCGTGTTCGGCGATCAGCCGGAGGAACCGCAGCGGGGTGAACTGGGGGGCGGCGATGCAGGCGGCGTGCGCGTTGAGCGCGTTGACCAGCATGGTCTGGCCCGCGTTGGTGCCGACGGGGAAGGAGTGCAGGAACGCCGTGGAGTGCCGCAGCGGGCGGCGGCGCTCGTCCAGGGTGCAGCCGTACGCCAGGTTGGCGTGGGTGGCGGTGACGCCCTTGGGCGTGCCGGTGGTGCCGGAGGTGTAGAGGATCTGGGCGGGGGCCGCCGGATCGGCGGGCGGGAGGCCGGGATCGGCGGGGTGGTCGGCGGCGTCCGCCTCGGTGAGGGCCGTCACCCCGTCCGCGGCGGCGGGGGCGTCCGCCGCCGCGTGCACGAGGAACCGGGCCCCGGAGTCGGCGAGGGCGTGCGCGGTGACGGCCGGGGCGAGCCGGTCGGAGAGCGGGACGGCGACGCCGCCGGCCCGGAGCACGGCCAGGTGGGCGACGGCGTAGGCCGCCCAGTCGGCGGTGCCGTGGCGCAGGCCGACCCGGTCGCCGGAGCGGAGTCCGGCGGCGCGCAGCGCGCCGGCGAGCGCTCCCGAACGGGCTTGCCAGGCGCCGAAGTCGAGCCGGTCGGGGCCGTTGACGATCGCGGTCCGCCCGGGGTGGGCGGCGGCCCGGTGGGCGAGCAGCTCGGGCAGGGTGGCGGGGGCGCGGTTCACGCGGCGCCCGCCTTCGCCCGGTCCGCGGCTTCCGTCGCGGCCCGGCGGTCGGCCGCGAGGCGGGCCCGCTCGCGCAGCCCGACCAGGTCGTCCGGTTCGGCGTCGGGCACGTCCCGGTCGAAGCGGGCGAGCGCGGGAAGCCGCAGTCCGACGGCGACCAGGACGAGCATGGCGAGGCCGAACAGCACGTACATCAGGGCGATGCCGCGCCCGGGGCCGGTGCCGATCAGCGGGCCGAAGACCGGGGCGAGCCCGCCGCCCGGCTCCATCAGCGGGCCGAACACGGCCGAACCCAGCGGGGCGATGACGCCGTGACCGAGCGGCAGGGTCGACCACGCGACCAGGGTGTTGAGCGCGAAGACGCGGCCGTGGAACCGCTGCGGGACCTTGACCTGGACGATCGTCGAGTAGACGCCGTTGACCAGGGAGAGCGCGAAGGACATCCCGAACGCCCCCGCGGCGATCACCCAGAGGCCGGCGTTCAGGCCGGTGACGGCCCCGGCCAGGGCGAGCAGGGCGGCCAGGCCCAGCATCCCGCGCAGCCGGTGCCGGCGCGGTCCGCCCCAGAAGCCCATGGTGACGCCGCCGAGCAGCGCGCCCGCGCCGCCGGCCACCGCCACCCGGGCGGCGCCGTCCAGGTCGTCGAAGGCGAGCACCATGGGCGTGATGAGCAGGAACAGCGGGGAGAGGAAGACGTTCAGCCCGGCGAACCAGAGCAGCATGGCCCGGAAGCCCCGGTTGCGCCAGGACCAGCCGAAGCCCTGCTTGATCTCCGCGGTGAGGGACTCGCGCCGGGTCCAGGGCAGCGTGCGGGGGAACCGCACCGCGAGCAGGATGCCGATCGCCAGGACGTAGCTGGCCACGTCGATGATCAGGATGCCGCGCAGGCCGATCGCCGCCATCAGCGCCACGGCCACCAGCGGCACGACGAACTGCGCCGTTCCGAAGGCGAGCTGGACGATCCCGTTGGCATGGCCGAGGTACTGCTTGGGGACGATCTGCGGCACCGCGGAGGCGTAGGCGAGGCGTTGGAAGGTGAGTGCGACGGAGAGCACGCCGAGCAGGACGTACACCTCCCACGAGTGCAGCTGCCCGGCGAGCAGCAGGGCGAGCATCGCGGCCTGGGTGGCCCCGGCCGCGACGTCCCCCGCGAGCATCACCTTCCGCCGGTCGAGGCGGTCGACCAGGGCGCCGGCCAGCGGGCCGACCAGGATGCCGGGGAGCATGGCGACGACGGCGTAGAGCGCGTACCGCGCCATCGAGCCGGTCTCCAGCAGGATCCAGATCGGCAGGGCGAACTCGGTGAGCGCGGAGCCGGTGATGGAGGCCAGCTGGCCGGTGGCGACGGCGAGGAAGCGGCCGAGGCCGGGCTGCGGGCCGTCGGGCTCCGCCGGGGCCGGCGCGGCCTCGGGGGCGAGCGGCGTGTCCGGGTCGACCGCGGCGTCGGGGGCGACCGGCGTGAGCGGGCCGGTCTCGCCGTGGAACCACCAGGAGTTCTCCGGCGCCCGGGCGGGCAGGTCACCGGTCTCCCCCGCCAGCACCGCGCGGTGCACGGTGGTGACCGCCTCCGCGACCTCGGCGGCCCGGTACTTGACGAAGAAGTGACCGCCCTGGTCGAGCACGGCCACGGCGGAGCGCTCGGCGAGCAGCAGCCACTCGCGGTAGCGCTCCTGGTAGAAGTCCGCGGCCGGGTCGTGGTCGCCGACCAGCGAGACCAGCGGCGCCCGCAGCCGGGGCGCGCCCGCGGCCACCTCCGCGATGGCGCGGGTGAAGTACGCCTCGGCGGCCTTGGAGTCCCGGCGCATGTTGCCGACGATGAACCGGATCTGGTCCTGGTCGAGCTCGGAGGTGTCGACGCCCATGCCGGTGAGCCAGTTGACGTAGACCCGGTCGCCGAGCAGCGGCTCCAGCGAGGCGAGTCCGCTGAGCGCGGTGAGCACGCGGCTGCGCGGCTTGGCGAACGGGAACTGGGCGCCGGCGTAGACCGCTTCCAGCTCCCGCCCGGAAGCCTCCAGCAGACGGGCGGTCGCGACGGCCAGCGCGGTGCCGACGCCGCAGTGCCCGTAGACCACGACGGGCCCGTCGACCCGTTCGCGGACCTCCGCGGCCAGTTGCTCGGCCAGTTCGTCGAAGGGCAGGTGTTCCTCGGTGACGCCGATGTCGTGGCCGGGGATGGCCACCGCCCACAGTTCGGTGTCGGCGGGCAGCAGGTCGGCGACGGGCTGGTAGACGACGGCGCTGCCGCCGCCGTACGGGACGCAGACCAGGGTGAGCCGGCGGCGGTCGGCGGGGACGGGCCGGGTGAGCCGGTGCAGCAGGCGGCGCGGGCCGCGGTCCTGCTCGTCGAGGGCGGCGAGCGCGGCGAGGTCGCGGACGGTGCGGCAGGTGAAGAGGTCCATCACGCTGACCGGGCGGGCCCCGGCCTCGGGGAGCCGCCGGCGGGCCTTGGCGACCACCTGGGTGGCGAGCAGCGAGTGGCCGCCGAGGTCGAAGAAGTCCTCGTCGGTGCCGACCTCGGGCAGGCCCAGCACCTCGGCCCAGATCTCGGCGAGCACCCGCTCGGCGGGTGTCCGGGGCGCGGTGGCGCCGGCGTCGCGGCGCAGGCGCGGCGCGGGCAGGGCCCGGCGGTCGAGCTTGCCGTTGGGGGTCAGCGGCAGCGCCGGGAGGACGGCGAAGGCGGTGGGCACCTGGTGGTCGGGGAGGGTCCGCTTGAGCGCGGCGCGCAGGGCGGCGGGGTCGGGCTCGTCGGCGCCGGGCTCGGGGACGAGGTAGCCGACGAGCCGCTTGTCGCCGGGCCGGTCCTCGCGCACGACCACGGCGGCGTCGGCGATGCCGGGCCGGGCGCGCAGGGCGGCCTCGGTCTCACCGGGTTCGATCCGCAGGCCCCGGATCTTGACCTGCTGGTCGATCCGGCCGAGGTGTTCGAGGGCTCCGTCGGGCCGGCGGCGGGCGAGGTCGCCGGTGCGGTACAGGCGGGCACCCGGCGGGCCGTAGGGGTCGGGGACGAACCGGGCGGCGGTGAGGCCGGGTCGCCGGTGGTAGCCGAGGGCGACGGCGGGGCCGCCGATGTGCAGTTCGCCCGGGGCGCCGGGCGGCACCGGCCGGAGTGCCTCGTCCAGGACGTAGAGGCGGGTGTTGTCGATCGGCAGGCCGATCGGGACGGTCTCCAGCGGGCCTTCGCACTCCCAGGCGGAGACGTCGACAGCGGCCTCGGTGGGGCCGTACAGGTTGGCGAGCGCGCAGCCGGGCAGGCGGCCGGTGAACTCCCGTGCGGTGTCGGGCGGGAGGGCCTCACCGCTGCACACGACGCGGCGCAGTGCGGTGCACTCCTCGATGCCGTCCTCGGCGAGGAAGACGGTGAGCATGGCGGGGACGAAGTGGGCGACGGTGACGCCGGCCCGCACGATCAGGTCCCGCAGGTAGCCGCTGTCCTTCTGGCCGCCGGGCTTGGCGAGGACGATCCGGGCGCCGGTGGTGAGCGGCCAGAAGAACTCCCAGACGGAGACGTCGAATCCGGCCGGGGTCTTCTGCAGGACGGCGTCCCCGGGGCCGATCCGGTAGGCGTCCTGCATCCACCGGATGCGGTTGGCGATGGCCCGGTGGGTGTTGGGGACGCCCTTGGGGCGGCCGGTGGAGCCGGAGGTGTAGATCAGGTACGCGGTGTCGTCGGGGGCCGGCCCGACGGGACCGGCGGGGCCGCCGGTCCGGGTTCTCGCCCGGGGCCACTCGGCCGGGTCGTCGAGCAGCAGGACGCGCGCGGTGCAGCCGTCCGGGACGGGGAGCCCGCGCTGGGTGAGCAGGACGGGTGCGGCGCTGTCCGCGAGCAGGAAGGCGAGCCGCTCGGCCGGGTACTCCGGTTCGAGCGGGGTGTAGCCGGCGCCGGCGCGGAGCACGCCGAGCAGGCCGGCGACCAGCTCGGGCGAGCGTTCGGCGCTGACCGCGACCAGGCTGCCGGGGCCGATCCCCTCGGCGGCGAGGCGGGCGGCGATCCGGTCGGCGGCCGCGTCTAGCTGACGGTACGTCAGGACGGGCTTGCCCTCGAAGGCGACGGCGACCGCGTCCGGGGTGCGGGCGACCTGTTCGGCGACCAGGGCGGTCAGCGTGGTGGCCGGGCGGTCCACGGCGGTGTCGTTGAACTCGTCGATCTCGAAGCCGCGTTCGGCCTCCGGGAGCTCGCCGAGGGCGGACAGCCGGGTGTCCGGATCGGCGGCGACGGCGGTGAGCAGCCGGCCGAGGTGTCCGGCGAGGCGGGCGATGTCGCCCTCGGCGAACAGGTCGGTGTTGTAGTTGAACGAACCGAGCAGGCCCTGCGGCCACTCCTGGAGGAAGAGTTCCAGGTCGAACCGGGTGCCGCTGGCCCGCACCCCGAACGGCTCGACCTCCACCGGCAGTCCGTCGATCCCGTCGCGCTGGGTGGCGTAGTTCTGCACCGCGAGGACGGCCTGGAAGACCGGCGGCCGGGTGACGTCGCGGGGCACCTTGAGCTCGGTGACCAGCTGGGCGAAGGGCAACTCCTGGTGGGCGTAGGCCTCCAGGCAGGTCTCCCGGGTGCGGCGGAGCAGCTCGGTGAAGGCCGGGTCGCCGTCGAGGCGGGCGGGCAGGGCCAGCACGTTGACGAACATGCCGACCAGGGCTTCGAGTTCGGGCTCGGTGCGGCCCGCGACGGGCGAGCCGACCGCGAACTCCCGCTGCCCGCTGTACCGGGCGAGCAGGGCCTGGAAGGCGGCCAGCAGCACCATGTGGACGGTGGCGTCGTGCTGCTTGCCGAGCGCGGTGAGCCGGTCGAGCAGGTCCCGGTCGACCGCGAAGCCGTAGCCGGCGCCGTCGAAGGTCTGGCGCGGCGGCCGGGGGCGGGAGAAGGCGAGCTCCAGCGGTTCGACGCCGGCCAGCTCCCGGCCCCAGTGCGCGACCTCGGCGGCGAGCCGACCGCCGCTCAGCCGCTCGCGCTGCCAGATGGCGAAATCACCGTACTGGACGGCGAGTTCCGGCAGCGGGTCGGGCCGGCCGGCCGCGTACGCGGCGTAGCCGCGGAGGATCTCGCCGAGCAGTACCTCGCTGGACCAGCCGTCGCCCACACTGTGGTGGACGACCAGCAGGAGGACGTGGTCGTCGTCGGCGAGCCGGATCAGCAGGGCACGCAGCAGCGGGCCGTTCTCCAGGTCGAACGGGACGGCGGAGGTCTCGTCGACCAGCCGTTCGGCGTGCGCCTCGCCGTCGGCGTCGGTCACCGTGAAGGCGGCCGGGCCGGCCGGGTCGACGGCCAGCAGCGGGCGGCCGTCCTCGGTGGCCGGGTACCGGGAGCGGAGGGTCTCGTGCCGGGCGACGGAGGCGTCCAGGGCGCGGCGCAGGGCTCCGGCGTCCAGCGGCCCCCGCAGCCGCCGGACCACCGGGATGTTGTAGGCCGCGGTGCCCGGTGCGAACTGCTCCATGAACCAGAGGCGTTCCTGGGCGAAGGAGAGCGGTACGGGCGCGTCGGCGGCGCGGCGCGGGATCGCCCCGCGCGGGGCGGTGCGGGCGCGCAGCCGCCGGCTGAGCAGCTCCCGCTTCGCGGCGGTGAGACCGGCGGCCGGCGGCTCGGCCGCCCGGGCCGGGACGGTGACCGCAGGGGCCTCGCCGGTGGGCGACGGGGCGGTGGGCGACGGGGCGATGGGCGACGGGGCGATGGGCGACGGGTCCGCCGGGGGCGCGCCCGCAGCGGGCGCGTCCGCCCCGGCGGCGGAGATGGTGATGTCGGTGCTCATTGCGGCGTTGCGGTCCCTTCCAGGGCGTCCTGCGCGGCGAGCAGTTCCTCGACGGCGTCGTCGGACAGCGCGGCGAGCTCGGCGACCAGGGCGGCTTCGACGGCGTCGGCGAAGGCGGCCACCGTGCGGTGGGTGAAGAGGGTGCGCAGCGGGACGGCGAGGTCGGCCGTCCCGCGGATCCGGGCGATGACCCGGGTGGCGAGCAGGGAGTGGCCGCCGAGATCGAAGAAGTCGTCGTGGACGCCGACCCGGTCGAGGCCGAGCACCTCCTGCCAGACCTCGGCGACCAGCTCCTCCGCCTCGGTGCGCGGGGCGAGGTAGGCGGCGCGCAGGTCGGGGCGGGTGTCGGGGGCTGGCAGGGCCCGGCGGTCGAGCTTGCCGTTGGGGGTCAGCGGCAACGCGTCGAGCGCGACCAGGGCGTTGGGCACCAGGTGGGCGGGCAGGGTGGCGGCCAGGGCGGCCCGCAGCGCGGCCGGGTCGGGAGCCCCCGCGCCGGGCGCGGGCACGACGTAGCCGACCAGGCTGTCGCCGCGGGCGACCACCGCGGCCTCGCCGATGCCGGGCCGGGCGAGCAGCGCCGACTCGACCTCGCCGGGCTCGATCCGGTAGCCGCGCACCTTGACCTGCGCGTCGATCCGCCCGAGGAACTCCAGGGCGCCGTCGGCGCGGTGGCGCACCAGGTCACCGGTGCGGTAGCGGCGGGCGCCGGGCGGGCCGTCCGGGTCGGGGACGAAGGCGCGGGCGGTGGCCCCCGGCCGGCCGAGGTAGCCGTCGGTGACACCGGCCCCGCCGACGACCAGCTCGCCGGGAGTGCCGGGCGGTACGGGCGCGCCGTGGCGATCGAGCACGGCGACGGTGGTGGCGCCGATCGGCCGGCCGATCGGCGGGCGGTGTCCGGCGTCCGCGGCGGTGAGTTCGGCGGTGGTGGCGATGACGGTGGTCTCGGTGGGGCCGTAGGAGTTGACCAGCCGGACGCTGTCGCCGAAGCGGGCCCGCCAGGCGGCGACGGCCTCCGGGGCGACCTGGTCGGCCCCGAGGATCAGCAGCCGCAAGCCGGGCGGCCAGGGGGTGGCGTCGAGGTCGGCGGCCAGCCGGTGCCAGTACGGCGTGGGCAGGTCGAGGACGGTGAGGCCGGCGGCGGACGGCTCGGCGAGCTGGTCGGGCAGTGCGGCTCCGGCATCGGCGACCACCAGGGCGGCGCCCGCGGCGAGGGCCGGGAACACCTCCTCGGCGCAGGTGTCGAAGGAGAGCGAGGCGTACTGGAGCACCCGGTCGGCGGCGGTGATGCCGTAGCCCTCGCGCATCCAGGCGACCCGGGCGGCGAGCGCGCGGTGCGGGACGAGGACGCCCTTGGGGGTTCCGGTCGAACCGGAGGTGTAGACGAGGTAGGCGGTGTCGTCCGGGCCGGCGGCGGCCCCGGCCGCGAGCGGCGCGGGCGCGGGCGGCGCGGGCGCGACGTCCGGGGCCGGTCCGCCGCGGCCGTCCGCGTCGGCGGGGAGGACCGGGCGGGCGGGGAGGACGGGGATCACCGGGACCGCGGTGGTCAGGCCGTCGACGGGCGCGCCGTCCGTGGTGACCAGCACCGCGGCGCCGCTGTCGGCGAGCATGAAGGCGAGCCGGGCGGCCGGGTACTCCGGGTCGAGCGGCAGGTAGCCGGCGCCGGCCCGCCAGGCCGCCAGCATCGCGACCACCGCGCGCGGCCCGCGCGGCAGGCAGAACGCGACCAGGTCGCCGCGCCGCACACCGTGGGCGGCCAGCCGGGCGGCCAGGGCGCGGGAGGCGTCCGCGAGCTGCGCCCGGTCGAGGGTCTCGTCGCGTCCGACCAGCGCGACGGCCGCCGGTTCCGCCGCCGCGGCGAGGTCGATCGCGTCGAGCACGGTGGCCGGGTGGTCGGGCAGCGCCGGTCCGGTGGACTCCCCCGCCCGGGCGGCGCGTTCGTCCGCGTCCAGGAGCGGCAGCCGGTGGACCGGGGTGTCCGGGTCGGCGAGCGCGGCCCGCAGCAGGGTCTCGAAGCGGCGGCCGAGCCTGACGACCCAGTCCTCGCCCAGCAGGTCGGTCCGGTAGCCGAACACGGCCTGCAGGTCGGCGCCGTCCGGCCGGACGTCCAGGGCCAGTTCGAACTTGGCGGCGGTGTGGCCGCCGTCCGTCTCGGCGCAGACCAGGTCCGCGAAGGCGTGCTCGTCCAGCGCTCCGCCGCGCTGGGTGTGCACGGTCAGCAGGGTCTGGAAGAGCGGGGTCCGGCCGGGGTCGCGGTCCGGCCGGAGCTCCTCGGCGAGCTGCTCGAACGGCACCCGGCCGTGGCCGAGCGCGCCCAGCCAGTCGCTGCGGACCCGGCGCAGCAGCGCGTCGAAGGTCGGCGCGTCGGCGAGGTCCGCGCGCAGCACCAGGGCCGAGGAGAAGTAGCCGACCGTCGACTCGCTCTCGACGGTGGTGCGGGCGGCGGTGGGCACGCCGACGCAGAAGTCGTCCTGGCCGGTGCAGCGGTGCAGCAGCGCCTGGTAGGCGGCGGCCAGCACCATGAACGGGGTCATCCGGCGAGCGCGGGCGAAGGCCTCCAGTTCGGGGCCGGCGCCGCGCAGGATCCGGGTGTGGAAGGCACCCGTGCTGCCCGGCCCGGTGGGCCGGGGCCGGTCCAGCGGCAGCTCCAGGGCGGGCGCGCCGGCCAGCCGCTCGCGCCAGTACGCCACCGCTCCGGCGGCCTCCGGGCCGGCGAGCCAGGCGCGTTCGGCGGCGGCGTGGGCGGCGTAGGAGGGCGGGGCGGGCAGGTCGAGCGGCCGTCCGGCGCGGTGCGCGGCGTAGCGGTCGGCGAGTTCGGTGCGGAGCAGGCCGAGTGACCAGCCGTCGGCGGCGATGTGGTGCAGGACGAGGCAGAGCACGTGCTCGCGGTCGGCGGTGCGCAGCAGGGCGGCGCGCAGCAGCGGTCCGGCGGCCAGGTCGAAGCCGCGGTTGGTGCGTCCGGCGAGCGCGGCGGCCGTCTCCTCGGTGGGGCGTCCGCGCAGGTCGATCTCGTCGAGCGGGACGGGCGCCGCCGCGTCGACCAGGGCGACCGGCCGCCCGTCCTCGGCGGGGAACCGGGTGCGCAGCGCCTCGTGGCGGGCGACCACCCCGTCGAGGGCGGCGCGCAGCGACTCCGGGGCCAGCTCCCCGGTGAGGCGCAGCACCAGCGGGATGTTGTACGCGGGGTCGCCCGGGTCCATCTGGTCGAGGAACCAGAGGCGTTCCTGCCCGACGGTGAGGACGGCGGACGTGGCGGTGGCGGTGGCGGTGGCGGTGGACGTGGCGGTGGCGTTGACGGCGTCGGTGGTGGTCGGGCTGCCGGGCGCGGACGGCTGGGCAGGCCGGTGCTCGGGCTCCTGGACGGTCCTGGACATGGTGCTCCTCGGTACCCGCCCCGCAGAGGGGACGGCGGGTCTGGGACATGGCTCGGCCGCGTGCCCTGTGTGGGTGGGAGGGAGCTGCGCGCTCGGCGAAGGCGGCGGGCCCCCGTATGGCCGCCGCAGTGCGGATCATGCTAGGGAGCCCCCAAGGGGGCGTCAATGGTCTGGACCAGCTTGACCGGTGGGACCAGTGGGACGGGTGGGACAGCCAGGGCGAAGGGGTCCGATCCGGGCGTGAACGGCGGAAAGCCGCCCGAAACACAGGTCTGGACGGCCCCGCCGCGGACGCCGCCCCGGTGCCGCGCGCCCCTCCGCCCGGCCCTTCACGCCGTCCACAGCCGCGCCCCGCCGCCGCACCCCCGGCCCTCGGAACGGGTCAGGGCCGGGCCCGCCGGGCCTGACGGGCAGTCACCGACGGGCCGTGACCGCCCGTCACGCGCCCTGGTACGCGAAGGCCGCCCACACGTCGAGGGCAGCCGTGTCGCGGCGGGCGAGCGCGACGAGCTCCGCCGGGGCTCCCGGCGGAAGCCGGCGGTCCGGTCGGAGCGCCCACAGCTGGGTGCGGCGCAGCGCCTCGGCCGGCGGATCGCCCTCCGCCAGCCGGCCGTGGAACACGTACATCAGCACGCACACCATCTCGTCCACCACCTCCCAGCGGGAGCCGATCACCCCGGTGGCCCCGGCGGCGACGAACGCGGTGGAGAGGGTGAGCGCCTCGTCGAGGTCGCCGCCGGTGTGGTCGCTGACGCAGGCGTCCAGCACCACCAGCCCGCCCGGCGAGCCCGGCGGGCGGCCCTGGGCCTGCCGCAGGATGTCGCCGACCGGCAGCCGGCCGCTCCGCGCGGGGTCCTGCCCGTCCTGGCCCGCCGCCCGCCCCGCGTCCTCCGCGCCGGACCGGACGGGCCCCGGTTCGGGCGCCAGGCCGAGGTAGGCGTCCAGCGGGGAGCCGCCCGACGGCAGTGCGTGGCAGGCGAGGTGCAGGACCGACGCCCCGGCCCGCCCCGGGGCGGGCAGCGCGGCCAGCACCTCGCGCGCCGTCCCCGCGCCCTCGGCGCCCTCGACGTAGCCGAGCAGGGTCCCGTGCGGGTAGTAGTCGGCGTGCAGGTACTCGGCCTCGACCTCGGCGAACATCAGCTCGCGGGTCGGGTCGCCGACGATCACCGGCCGCTCGCCCAGGGGCAGCCGGGGCCGCCCGACCACCTCGCAGAACTGGCGCGCCGAGGCGGCGTACGACAGCACCGCCCGCTCCAGGGCGCGGACCGGCCGGCTGCCGTCGCGCAGTCCGCTGCTCAGCAGCGCCGCGTGCCAGGGAACGCCGCCGAACTCGCCGAACGGCACCAGGACCAGCCGGGGCAGCCCGCCCGCCACCCCACCGCTGCCGGCCGATCGCAGCGCCGGGTGCCGGAGCAGCGGCCGGAGGACGGCGGTGCCCGACCAGTCGCACAGCTCCGCCAGGGTGGCCTGCCAGCGGCGCCGGGCGGCGATCCGGTCCGGGTGGCCTGCCGGGTGGTCGCCCAGGGTGGCCTGCCGCTCCACGTGTGCCCGCCGGTAGGCGGTCAGCGGACCGCGCGGGCCGAGCGCGTCCGAGCTCACCAGGCTGAGCGGCACCAGCTCGACACCGCCCGTGCCCGCCGCCGTGACCAGCAGCGCCTGACCGCTCCGGCCCTCGCCGGGCGGCAGCAGGTAGACCAGGCCGTCGGCTCCGGCCGCACGCAGGCTCCGGGCGATCTCCTCGACCGACGGTGGTGCCATGAGCAGGGTGCCGGCCGGGGAGTCGGCCAGCGCGGCGACCGCGCGGCGGCGCAGGTCGTCCGGCATCGGGACGGCAGCGCCGCCGGGCAGCGAGTCGAGCAGCGTGCCGGGAAGGCCGAGCAGGGCATCGAGCGAACCGACGGAGGCGATGTCACCGGCTTCACCGCCCACCGCCCAGGCGGCGGCGAGATCCTCGTGGCCGGCGGCCCGCAACAGGTCGGGGACGTCGGTCGTGGTGGTGGAGGCGTGCAGCACCAGGCCCCGGCCGAGCTCCAGCACCTCCACGGCGGCCCGCAGGTGGGGCGTCGCGGCGTCCGGGGCGGACGGCTCCCCGGGCTCCTCTCCCGTCCCCACCGCATCGAGGTCGGCCAGGCACCAGTGGGCGATCGACAGGGCTTGGGCGGCGGCGTCCCTGGCCACCACGAGGGCCGGGGCGGCGGCGGCCTGGAGCAGCGTGGCGGCGGCCGTCTCACGCAGCGCGGCGAGGCCGAACTCGCGGCCCAGCCGGCGGTCGTCCGGGCCGAGGCGCTGCCGGTGGACGCGGGCCACCAGCATCGTCGCCGCGGCGAGCAACTGGGTGGGACTCCCGCGCCGGAGCCGGTCACGGACGGCCCCCGCGGCGGCCAGCGCCGCGACGGCGTCGGCCGGGAGCCGCGCGTGGCGGTACCGCATCATCAGCAGCATCGCCCGCAGCAGTTGTCCGCGCGTGCCCTCCAGGCTCGCCGGGTCGACGGCCCTGTCGAGCTCGTCGAGGTAGGTCAGGGCGCCGCCGACGCGGTGTTCCGAGTAGACCGGATAGAGGGCCAGCAGACCGAGCGCCGACGCCGCCCGCATGGTCAGCACCGCCTTGTGCAGATGCCCGGCGGGCGTCTCCTCCGCCGCCTCCACCATCAGGCCGACGGCCTCGACGATCCGGTCCGGGGCCGTGAAGAGGGCGTGCATGAAGGTGACCGCGCCGAGGTCGCCTCGTGCGAGCAGGTACAGCGGGTCGTCCACCGGGACCGCCGCCACCAGCGGCTCCAGCTCGGCCACCACCCGGCCCATCCGCCCGGTGTCCCGGCCGGTCATCGCGTCCTGGAACTCCAGCATCAGCCGGGTGCGCTGGAGGGTCGGCAGCTCACGCGCCACCAGCCGGTCCACCCCGGCGTGCTGCGAACGGGACAGGAAGGCCAGCACCTCGGCGTGGTAGCGGCGGGAGGCCTCCAGGTCCTGGTAGTCCCCGCCGAGCAGGAAGCGCTGGTAGAGGCTGACCGAGAGGTTCTCCAGGTAGACGGCCCGGTTGACGTCGTCCGGTGCGGCCCGGCGGAACGCGGCGCGCTCGTGCCGGATCGCGGCGTCCAGGTCGGCCATCTCGTTGGTCAGCGCGAAGCGCTTGCTCATCGCCGCCGCCAGCGAACCGTGCAGGTGGTCCTCCGACCACTGGGTATCGGAGGGCTTCGCCCGCGACTCGTCCAGCAGCCCGATCACCCGGTCCACCGCGCCCAGGTCGGTCGAGAACTCGCCCTGCACGATGGAGGCGTGGGCCAGCTGCTGGAGGATGTCACTGCGGCGGATCCCGTGATCCTCCTCCTGCATCGAGTCGACGGCCACGGTGAGGTGGTGGGCGGCCTCCTCGGTGCGGTACGTCTCCGGGTCGTGCTCGCGCATCGCGTTCACCATGGTGCCGAGCATCGCGTGCGAGGCCGGCCGCACCGGGTCGTCCCCGGCCATGCCGGCCAGGCCCTCGCGGAGCACCTCCACCGACTCCCGCGCCTCCTCGGTCGCCACGTAGCGGTCGAGCCGGGCCAGTCCGGCCAGCGCGCCACCGAGCAACCAGCGCACCGTGCCGCCCAGTTCGTGTTCGGGCGGGAGCAGTCGGCGCAGATCGCGCAGTCGGGCCAGCCGGTGGTCCACGTCCTCCGGCCGGATCGTGCCGTCGCAGCGCTCCCAGTACCGGTCGATCAGGCTGAGCGAGGCCCGCAACCGGTAGGGGTCGTCCGGCGCGCTGGTCGCCGCGATCAACTCCAGGTGCATGACCGCCCGTTCGACGCGCAGTTCCTGCTCGGGCGTGGCGACGCGACGCTCGTCCCCGACCAGCAGGAGGGCGAGGCGTTCCCGGACGGCGAGTTCGAGGGGCTCGGCCAGGTCGACCGGGCCGGGCTCGGCGTCCGGGGCCGGACGGAACGGCGGGCCGTCGGCGTCCGTCCACGGCGGCGGGCGCAACCCGTCGAGGACGCCCTCCAGGACGGCGCTCGCGGCAGCGAGGTCGGCGGGGTCGAGGTCGCGGTCGTGCCGGTCGGCGAGCGCACAGCCGAGGTTGGCCAGGAAGCCCGGGTCCTGGTCGTCGTAGTCGGCCTCGTCGGACGGATCCCGTCCGGCGAGTGCCCGCCAGGGACCGGGCGGGACCGGGACGGGGCAGGCGAGCCGCAGCGCCTCGACGGCCCGGTCGAGGTCGTCCGCGCGGGCGTCCCCGTCGGCCGAGGCGTCGGCCAGCACGTCCTCGTGGCGTACGTGCAGCAGCAGCCCCAGCCGACCGGCGGCCTCCGCACGCTCCGGCGCACCGGGATCGAGGAGCGCCACGGCGAGCGTCAACAGCTCGACGGCAGAAGTCCGTTCGGCCAGCACGGCGGACCTGATCTCCTGGTCCTCCGCGAAGTCCGGCTGCGCCGCGGCCCGCCAGTACCGGACGGAGAGGGTGAGCCCGAGCAGGAACCGCACCTCGGCCGACGCCTGTGCCGGCGCCGCCGCCCCGGCCCGCTCCAACAGCCCGCGCGCGGAGGCGAAGGCGGTCAGCGCACCGGAGAGAAGGACGGACTCGCGCCTCGGATCCGCCTCGGCGTCGTACTCGTCCAGCAGTCTCCGCCCGCGTGCGACCGACGCCGCGGCCTCGTCGAGCACCGTCACCGGAACATGACCTCCCCCGTCGCCCACCCGTCCACGGCAGACAACCGCACCACCCGCCCCCGGTCAACAACAAGCGGCACGGAGAGGCCCGGCCGCCCGGCACACCGGACGGCCGGGCCGGGGCACTGCTCAGATACCGCCGAACTCGCCCGCCCGGACGGCGGCGACGAAGGATCGCCAGGCATCGGCGGGGAAGCGGAGAGCGGGCCCGTCGGGGTCCTTCGAGTCACGGATCTGGAGCCGATCGTAGCTCTTGACCACCGGAAGACTTCCTCGACGGCCACACCCTCCCCGGCGGAGCCGCCCGCAGCTTCGCCGCCCACCGCTGGGGCAACCGCATCCGACCACCCCAGCACACCAGCCCCGGCCGCCCGACGAATTGGGCGGTCGGGGCCTTCGTCGCTCCTCGGCTCCCGGCTTGCTCGCGCGCCCTCTTGACGCCCTGGCCTTCAGCAGGAGTGACTGTATTGCAAGAAGACGCAACTACCTGGACGCAGGAGGGCGCGGTGGCACTACGGTTGATCTGGAAGGACGACAAGTCCCCGGATGGAAACTCCCCGACCATCTTCGTCGACGAAGAGACCAGGGATCTGGTGATCCAGGGCTACCGCCTCGATACCAGGACCGAGGAGGAGGTCCATGCTGCGGGCAACGTCCCGGACTACGAGAACGTCGTCCGGATGCCTGCGCACGTGGTGGATGCAATCAGGAAGGCGTGCGATGTCTCGGACGGCGGTGACCAGGCCCGATGAGTTGCTGAAGGCAGCTCATCACTCGGCAGTTCACCTGGAGATGCGCGACGGGTACATGCTTGGCGATCCGGCGCTCCACGCATGGCGACAGGGTGTTCGGCATGATCCGGCAGACCGGCCGGCATGGTGGCGGCCCTGGCTCGACGTCGTCGTCGAGGCAGTCTCGCGCGGTGTGGAGATCCGTCGGGCCCGGATCGTGTCCGAGCCGGTCAGCGAGTACATCCGGTACGAGTACGACGTGACGTTCCCCAACGTCGCTGCGGGCGAGCAGGTCCGGTGGCTTCCGCGCCGCCTGGCATCCACGCTCGCCCTTCCTGGCAACGACTTCTGGTTGATCGACGGCCAGCTTGTCGTATGGGGTCACTTCGCCGGTAACGGCGACTGGCTGGAGAACGAGGCCACCGAGGACCCGGCGGCCGTCGAACTCTGCTCCCTCGCCTTCGAGGCCGTGTGGGAACGGGCCACGCCGCACGACCAGTACAAGATCACTTGATTCCAGCGGACACCGGGCAGTCAGCACATGTCGTCGTCGCCATCGTCCAGCGTTGTCGCTGCTCGAAAGGCCCTGGCCAACCGCCTCACGGAGCTCCGAAAGGATGCGGGGCTCAAGGGCGAGGAGTTGTCTGCCCGGTGCGGTTGGCACCCCGCCAAGACCTCCCGGCTCCAGAGCGGCAAGGCTGCGCCGTCCGAGGACGATCTCCGGGCATGGTGCCGCGCTTGCGGCGCGGAGGGCCGGATCCCGGACCTGATCGCAGCCGCGCGGGCCGTGGACTCGCTGTACACCGAGTGGCGGCGTATGGAGCGCACCGGGTTGCGAGCGGCCCAGGAGTCGGTGTTCGACCTGTACGAGCGCACGCGGCACTTCCGGGTGTACGCCAGCAAGGTCGTCCCCGGCATGGTGCAGACCCGGGAGTACACGGCGGCCGTCCTGCGGGCGATCCAGCGTTCACGAGTCGCCATTGACGATGTGGAGGCCGCTGTTGAGGCTCGAATGGAGCGTCAGCGGATGCTGTTCTCCGGCCCGCGTCGGTTTGCCTTGGTGCTGGAGGAATCAGTCCTACGCGGGGCGGTGTGCGACGGGGATACGTTGGCTGGCCAGCTCGGGCATCTGATAGCCGTCAGCACTTCTCCGAGCATCAGCCTGGGAATCATTCCGACACGGCCGGACCGTGCGCGGTCTCCAGCCGAAGACTTCTACATGTTTGATGACGCCTTGGTCTCCGTCGAGCTGACGGTGGGCTATCTCAGGCATACGGAGCCAAGGGAGGTCAGAGACTACGCAGCCGCGTTCCTGGCCCTGTCGCAGATGGCGGTCTACGGCGGCGAAGCGCGCGCACTGCTCACCAGCGCGATAGACGCCCTGCGCTGATCCCGGCGCAATTGGGCGCAATTTCCTGGCACCGCCTGTAGCCGACTCCCTACGGTCTATCACGCACCCCCCACCGCCACGGCGAAGGAGACCCCCGGCTGCGCTGATAGACCCCTACGCCGCCCCGGTGTTCGGCATCGGCGGCCTGTGGGCGGGCCAACGCCGCGCGCGGGACGGCCTGCCGCCGCCCGTTTCCCCGGTGGGCGCAGAACCGGCCCTTGTGGGCCTCTCAGATTCCCGCTCCGGCCGCCGTCCCTGGCAGGCAGCCGGCCGGAGCGGGATCCGCAACACCGGACGGCCCGGGCACCTGCCGGTGACCGGGAACCCCGCAGTGTGAGGAGGTACCAGTATGAGCACGCCCCCGCCCGAGCGTCCGCCCGGTCCCACGACGCCGGACAGCGCCAACACCGTCCCCGCCGAGTAGGAGGAGCCCGCCCATGCCCGTCGAGATCATCGTGTCCAAGCACAAGGGCAACGAGAAGCCCCCGCCGAAGCACGCGGGCAAGCCCGCCGAGGAGAAGCCCGCGCAGCCGTCGAAGTAGCGACTGCCGGCACACTGGCAGGCCCCTCCTGCGTGTTGGCGAGGGGCCTGCCCCCCACTGCAAGGGAGAGCACCGATGGCCGACCGTCTGGTCATCTCGTACGAGTCGCGCCACTTCGCCGACGCGGACTGGTCGAGGAACGCGGACCGGTGGCGGGCCAGCTTCTACGAGAACGGAGCCAAGATCTTCGGTACCGCCGACATCACCCGTGTCATCCCTGGTGTCACGCCGAATCCCCGCGAGGCGCTGGGGGTGGACCCGGGACTTCTCGACCGCATCCCGCGGGTGATCTTCACCGAGGACGGCGGGCTCTCCCCGTCGCTGGCCGAGCTGCGGCCGTCGCTGCTGCTCCTGCTGGAGTCGGTCGAGGTCTCGGCCGAGTGGCGGGGGAAGGGTGTCGGGATGCGCTTGGCGGTCGAGGCCCTCCGCCGCCTGGCTGTCCCGGGGACGCTCGCACTCTGCTACCCGGCTCCGATCCACGACCACGGGCCGGACGAACCGTGCAGCTTCGAGTCCGAGGACCCCGAGGTCCGCAGGCCCGACGAGGAAGCCGTGGCCAGGCTCCGGCGCGCCTGGGAACGCCACGGGTTCGGGCCGCTCGGCGAGGGCGTGTACGTCCGTCTCATCGAGCCTTAGGACCGGTCCTCTGCCGCAGACGGGCCGGGGGCAACCTCACCTCCAGGACCAACCATGTGGGCCAGCACCGAGCCCGACCGGCAAGCCGTGATCAGACAGTCTCGTCGCGGAGCGGGTCGAACTCCGCGCCGGCGGCGTACGCGGGCGGCGGGCCGGAGCGGAGCGCCGCCCCGGCCTGCACCGCAGCCGCGTCGCCCGGCGGCTGGAGCAGGCCCAAGAACCTGGGGTTCCAACTCACCGAACCGGCGGGCCTGTTGCGGGCCACCCTCGCCCTCACCGCCTGGCGGCTGCTCGACGACCGAGGGGACGGCGGACGTCAGGCCGGGGGTCCGCCGGCGCTTCGGGACCTCACCTCACGTCGTGCGTGATCCGGTGGTTCACTCCGCCACCCGGCGGACCGTCCAGAACCCGACGTAGCAGGCGAGCGGCAGGGCGACCAACAGGGCGGCCCAGAAGGCGGCGTGGCCCCACACCTCGGCGATCGAGGAGAACCAGCTGCCGAGCACCGGGATGCGCAGGGCCTCCAGCGGGCCGAGCGGGGGCGGCCAGGCTCCCAGGACCACCACCCCCAGGGCCGAGCCGGCCAGTATCCGGGGCGCGGTCCGGGGGACGGCCACGGCGCCGAGGAGGGCGAGGAAGGCCAGCAGCAGCAGGTAGTCCGCCTGGTAGGCGGCGCCGGCCTGGCCGGTGCCCCAGGACTCCGGGGTGGGGTGGTGGGGCTGCCCGACGACGAGCCGGACCTCGACGGCCGCCCAGAGCAGCAGTGTCAGCACGAGGGTGCCGCCGAGGGCGAAGAGCAGCCGGTCGCGGAGGCCGGCGCGGCCGGTCCGCCAGCGGTTCGGGCTGCCGCCGCGGGCCCGGCGGCGGGCGGCGAGCCGACGGCGGTCGCCCGCGGCCCGTTCCTCGGCCTCGTTGGCGGGGTTGAGCAGCCAGCGGTTGGAGCGGCCGTTGAGGACCAGGGCGAGGACGACCCCGGCCGCCGCCCCGACACCCGCCCAGCTGCCGAGGCCGCCTTCGAACATCACCACCCGCTCGACCACCGCGGCCGGCGGCCTGAGCACCGTCATGGGCGGCCCGAGCCGCAGGTAGCCGACGGCGAAGGCCGCGGCGACGACCAGGAGGAGCACCCGCCGGCCGATCCGGGCCGGGAACGCGGCCACCGCGACGGCGGCGACCAGGGCGGCGCCCAGCTGTCCGACGGTCTCCCGGGCCGCCGTGTCCCCCGCGGTCCGCAGCGGGCCGCCGAACGCGCCGTCGGGCAGGAAGGCTCCGCCCGCTCCGGCGTCGACGGCGATCCGCCAGACCGCGCCCGCCCAGAGCGTCACGGCGAGGCCGAGGAGCAGCAGCACGGCCGCGGCCGCGCGCCGGGGAACTGCGCTCCGGGCGCCCCGTCCCCAGGCGCGCGCCGTCGTCTTCCAGGCGCCCCGGTCGGCTCCGCGCCGCGCCCCCTCGGCGCGGACCCTCCGCACGTGCAGCACGGCGGCGGCGGCCAGCAGCGCCCGGCCCTCGGCCGTGGTCGGGGAGGCGACCAGCGCGCGGCGGCGCAGCTCCGACCAGGCGCGCCGGAACCGGTCCCGCTCGCCCCTCAGCACGGCCGCACGGGCGGTGCCGGCCGTGTCGGCGACGACGGTGGCGGCCGTGTGCGCGGGCACCGGCAGCCTGCGCAGCGGGCCCGGCAGTGCGGAGACCCGCCGCACCACCGCGAGACGCTGCGCATCGGGCTGGACGGTGAGCAGCAGGGCCCAGCGGTGGGCCGTCGCCAGCTCGTCGGCGGTGAGGCGTCCGTCGCGGCCTCCGCCGCCGCGGCCACCGCCGCGACCGCCGAGGTCCCGGGCCTCCCGCCCGACGGCCTCCAGCACGGCGGGCAGTTCGGTCAGCGCCAGCAGCCGGCGGCAGGCCCCGTCCGGGCAGGCTTCGTGCCCGCAGCGGAAGCGGGCGGCCAGCGCCGGCAGCCCGGCGGCGATCAGCTCGTCGACGAAGGCGGCCGTGCCGTCCTCGCCGGCCGTCCGGGCCAGCCCCGTCGCGTCCACCCGGCGGTCCCGGACGTGCGGGACCGCCTCCGGCGCGAACACCGCGCCCAGCGCCAGCACCGCGCGCGAGGCCGCGCGCGACCTGTCCGCCGGGGTGCCGCGGTCGACGTCCTTCAGGTAGTGGAGGTCGAGGGCCGTGTCCTTGACCTCGTCGCGCAGCCAGTCGCGCAGCCGGCGCGCGCCTCCGCTCATCAGCCAGGCCGCCGCGTCGCCCGATTCCGCGAGCATCCGCACCGCCAGCGCCGTCGGGTCGTGGAAGTCGGCGCCCCGGTAGGCGATCGGGCGGTACGCGGGCCCGGTCTCGACCTGGGGGGCCTCCGGGGCGACCCGGGTGCGTACCACCTCCGGGCTGCCGCCGGCCAACCAGTCGCGGACCTGCGGCGCGGTCCAGCGGTCGGCCGGCTCCTTGGTGAACAGCCCCTGGAGCAGCAGCCTCCGGCGCTCGTCGGTGACGGCGGCGAGGTCCACCACGTCCTCCATCACCAGCCGGTACTGGAGGGCCTCGTCGCTGACCAGCCCGCCGTCCGCCCGCCGGTAGCGGGTCCCGCCGGTGAACACCTCGTACAGGATGGTGCCCAGGGCCCACCACGGGCCGGCCCGGTGGTTGTGGCCGGCGAGCTGCTCGGGCGCCATGAAGGCGACGGTGACCTGCATGTCGGCGGAGAACCGGCGGCTGGCGGTGAGTTTGGCGACGCCGCCGAAGTCCGCCACCACGAACTGGGGCGCGGCCGGACCGCCGCGGCCGGACCGGCCGCCCTCGCGGACCAGGATGTTGGCCGGCTTGAAGTCCACCGGGTTGCGGTCCACCGTGGTCTGCCAGAAGTCCAGCAGCGCGACCAGTTCGCGGATGATCCGCTCGGTCTCGCCGGGCCGGTCGAGCCTGCCCCGGCGGCGCAGCTCGGCGACGTGGTCGGCCAGGGTGACCGGCAGGTACTCCATCGCCATCCAGTCGCAGAGCGCGCCCGCGTGCTCGATCCGCCCGTGGCCGAGGATCTCGGGGACGTGGCGGCGGAAGGCGGCATCGCCGAGGTGGGTGAGGAGTTCGGTGTCGGCCTGGACGCCGGGGTTGCCGACCTTGACGGCCGCGTCGCCGCCGCCGTCGGCGCGGCGGACGTGCCACACGGTGCCCTCGCTGCCGGAACCGGCCGGGCCGACGGGGTGGTAGCGGTCGGTCAGGGCGGTGGGGAAGGCTCCCGCCTGGTCGGCGGAGGGACCTGCGGAGGGGGCGGCCGTCGGGCTCGCCGACCCGCCGGGGGCCGGCGGGGGCTGGGTCGCGCCGGGGCGCTGGACGCGGGTGGGCGCACCGGGCGCGGGGGTCCGCGCCGGGGCGGGAGCGGGGGGCTTGCCGCGCTGGAGCCGGGTGGCCGGCGAGGGGACGGCGCTCCCGGCGGCCGGGGTGCCGGCGCCGGTGGGCGCGCCGTCGGTCGAACCGGTGGTCGCGCCGGTGGTGCCTCCGGTGCCGTTCCCGGTCCGCCGGGGACGGCTGCCGCCCTGGACCCGGGTGGGCGGGCTCGCGGCCGGGGCTCCCTGCGGGGTGCCGGACCGGGGGTTGGTCGGGGTGCCCGTCGGGGTGCCCGTCGGGGTGTCGGACCGGTGGCCGGCCGGTGCCCCGCCGCCCTCGGTGCCGGTCCGGCCGTCGTTCGCGGGCCCACCGGAGCGCTGGACCCGGGTGGGCGGGCTCGCAGCGGTCGGGCCGTCGCCCGACCGGCCCTGCGCGGGCGTCCGGCCCTGGCCCTGGCCCTGATTCCGGCCCTGATTCTGGCCCTGGCTCTGGTTTCGGCCGCCGCCCTGCGCCTGGCCTCCGCCCCGGGCCTGGTTCGCCCCCTGGCCCGGGACCTGGTCCTGGCGCCTCCCCTGTCCCGTGCCCTGTCCCGTGCCCTGCCCCGTCCCCTGCCCCCGGCCCTGCTTGCGGGTGGGCGGACTCGGTTCCGGTGGTGTGTCGGCCATCGCGCCGTTCTCCTCCTCGCGCCCCCGGGTCACCGGGGAGCGCCGAACTCGTCGATCTCGATCACCTGGACGTCGATGTCCTGCGCGAACCGCAGCCGGTGCCCCGGCCAGACCACGGTCGGCCCGGTGACCGGGCGGTCGTCGACGAAGGTGCCGTTGGTCGACCCCACGTCCCTGACGTGCAGCACCCCGTCGATCCAGCTCAGCTCCGCATGGTGCCGGGAGAGCTGGTTGAGGTCCGCCAGGCCGGGGATCGCGGCGCAGTCGCGGTCGTCGCGGCCGATGGCCAACCCGCAGCCCCCGCGCCGGCGTTCACCCCGGATCGGCAGCAGCGCCCCGGCGATCACCAGCGCCAGCCGGACCACCGGACGGGCGGCCGGCTCCGGCCGCCGCCCCTGCTGTGCGGGTGCGGCGCGGGCCGGCCGCGTCGCCGCCTCGGGTGCGGCGGCCGGTACGGTCGCGGGCGACCCGGCGGCCGACGCGGTACCGGGCGCGGACGGCGCGGGCCCGGGGGGCGGGGGCGCGTCCTGCTCCGGGTCATACCGTTCGAGCTCCACGAAGAAGTGCACCTGGCAGTACCCCCGGGTACCGGAGGTCGGGCACTCCCCCGGCGCTCCCACCGGGCAGCGGTAGATCACGGTCGCCACGAGGTCTCCCGGAGAGTCACGCCGCGCCGGACCAGGTCTCGTTCGATCCGGCCCAGGTCACCGGGGCGCGGCACCCCGATCACCCGGACCTCGCCCTCGGTGACGTGCACCTGGAGTTCCGGCCGCTCGGGGCGGTGGTCCAGGTGGGGCGTGTAGCGCTCGCGGCCGAGGGCGGTGCGGATCACCAGCCGCTGGTTGGCCGATCCCCGCCAGACCAGCCGGGTCGGCTGCCCGGCCCGGTAGCGGCCGGTGACGACCGCGTCGGCGCCGGCCAGTGCGGAGGCGGTCGCCGGGTCGGCGGCCAGTTCCTCCGGCTCCCAGCCGGTGTACACCAGCAGGTCGGCGGCCCGGCCGGCGCGGCGGCGCTCCTCGTCGGCGGCGCCGAGGAGGGCGGCGAGGGCCGGCGCCTGTTCCAGTGGTTCGCCGCCGCTGACGGTCAGGCCGTCGATCCCGTCGGCCAGGGCCGCGCGCCACAGTGCGGCGAACCGCTCCGTCGTCAGCTCCCGCCCGCCGGAGGGTTCCCAGGTGTGCCGGGACATGCAGCCGGGGCAGGCCAGGGTGCACCCCTGGAACCAGACGCCCATCCGCCGGCCGGGGCCGAGCGAGGTGACCGGCCGGTAGACCTGGCTCACCCGGGCCGCCGGCGGGCTCTCCGGGGCGACGGCCGGTCCTGCACCGTGCCCGACGGCCGGGTCGGCGACGCGCCCGCCGCCCGGCCCGCCGTCCGTCGACTCCTCGCTCACCCGGGCCAACGGTTCACCTCGACGCGGTAGCCCTCGCCGTCCCCGTCGCCCTCGACCGAGGCCACCTCGATCCGCTCGCCGCGCTTCGGCAGGGTCCGGAAGACCTCCTTGGCCAGCGGGTTGACCAGCGCCGACTCGACGGCGGTCAGGACCCCGCGACCGCCGTGGTCCAGCCGCCGGGTCGCCTCGACCCGCAGCACCTCCCACGCGTCGTCCGCGACGGTCAGTTCGGCGCCGTGCACGTCCCGGATCCGGCCCGCCACCGAGGCGATCGCCTTGTCGAGGATCTGCGGCACCCACTTCTCCTGCATGAAGTCCATCGGGATGAAGTTGTCGCCGAAGCGGTTGCGCAGCTCGGGACGCCGGATCTGGTCGTTGAAGAAGGTGTCGAAGGCCTCCCGCAGCGCCTGGCGGACGATCACCGGGTCGTCGTGCCGGGTGAGCTGACGCCGGCCGCTGCGGGCGGGCGCCGCCTGCGCCGGCTCGCCGGCCTGCGGTACCGGTTCGCCGCCCGGGCCGCTGTTCTCCGCCGCCGCCCGTCCGCCGCCCCCGGACTGCTCCGCCACCACGGTCGCCGTGATCCCGAGGTTGGACGTGAAGATCAGCACGCATTCGGTGAAGTAGACGGTGGCGCCGCGTCCGTCGGTGAGCCGGCCGTCCTCCAGGATCTGCAGGAAGAGGTCGAACAGCCGCGGGTTGGCCTTGTCGATCTCGTCGAAGAGCAGCACGCTCATCGGGTTGGCGCGAACGGCGTTGGTCAGCTCGCCGCCCGCGTCGTGGCCGACGAAGCCCGGCGGGGCGCCGATCAGCCGGTCCCGGGCGTGCTCCTCGGCGAACTCGCTCATGTCGAAGCGGATCGGCCGGGCATCCTTGCCGAGGATCATCTCGGCGACGCCCTTGGCGAGTTCGGTCTTGCCGACACCGGTCGGGCCCGAGAGGAAGAGGGTGCCGCGCGGCCGGCTCGGCGAGCTGGACGACTGCGCGCCGTTCAGCCCCGCCGCCGAACGCATGAAGATCTCCAGCGTGCGGCGGACGGCGTACGGCTGGCCGATCACCTTGCCGTTGAGGAACCGCTCACCGTCCGCGATCCGCTCGCGCAGCGCCGCGGTGGCCCACGGGTTGTCGAGCACGCCGATCCGGTAGAGGCGGGCCGCCTCGTCCAGGCGCTGCACCGGGAGGCTGCGGTCCAGCGCCATTCGCCCGATCGCCATCACCTCCGAACTGCCCATGCCGTGGGAGGAGTCGGCGAGTGCCTTGGCGGCGGACACGGTCTCGGCCGCGTCGAGCAGCCGGCCGCCGGTCGCCGCCTGGTAGCGGGCCAGCCCGCCGACCACGTGCCGGGCGGCGGCCAGCCGCTGGTCGTGCGGCGGCTGCGGCACGTTGATCACCCGCACCGCGCGGCTGCCGACCGCGAACTCCATCGGCAGGTCCTCCTGCCGTTCCACCACCCAGAACACCGTGTTGTACGGCGTCACGACCGTGCTGCCCTGCACGGGTCGGGCGGTGTGGCCCAGCTCCTCGGCGGCGGCGAACAGCCGGGCGGCCTCGCCCGCGACGGGTGCCCGGGCCGAGCCGAGCCGGGCCGCGTAGGGGACGACGAGTCCGATCGGCGGGCCGGGGTGGCGGACCACGCCGACCATCGCGTCGCGCAGCCGGTCCAGCAGCTCGGGCTCGTCCTCGTCGTCCGCGTCCGGCGCGCCGTTGCCCGCGCCGCCGCTGCGGCGCCACCGCTCGTCGCGTTCGGCGAACTGCCGGATCACCTCCGGGACCTCCTCGACCGTGGCGCTCAGCCTGAGCAGGGCGATCCGGTCGTTGACCTGGTCGACGAAGGCGAGCGCGCCGTAACCGCGGGCCAGGCAGAGCGATTCGATCACCCCGCCCAGGGTGTACGGGGCGAGCGTGGTGCTGCTGCCGGCGGCGTGGTCGTCCGGCAACAGGTACTGGTCACGGACGTTGCCCGTCAGCAGCACCTGCGGGTAGACGGTGAGCGCCATGTCCAGCTCACGGATCCAACTGGGCGTCGCCGAACGCGGACCGTCTCCCGCCCCGGCGCCGTCGGGCCCCTCCGCACCGGCCGCACCGGCCGCACCGGACGCACCGGCCGCCGCGTCCTTCCGGAGGTCCGCCCTCCCACCGTCCGCGTTCCCACCGCTCGTGTCGTCCCTGCTCACGTTCTCACCGCTCACGCTGTCGCTGCTGCTGTTGCCAGGCCTGGGCGGCGTTCGCCGAGCCCTTGCGGCCCGGCTTCCTCGTCCCGCGGCGCTGGACGGCGGCGGCCGGCGGCGGCCACGAGCCGTTCGGCACCACGCCGGCGGCCATCGTGCCCGGCGCCATCGCGGACGTCCGCTCCAGGCGCACGCCCTTCTCCCGGACGGCCTCCTCGATGGAGGGCAACTGCTCGTCGCAGAACCACTGCTGGACCAGCTCGTCCTGCTCCTCGGCGAGCTCCTCGTCCACCCCGTCGCCGGCCGCACCGTCGGCCGTACCGTCCCCGGCCGCGCCGTCCCCGGCCGTCGGGCCGCCGGACCGCTTGACCACCGAGGTCGAGAGCGTCGCCCGGTCCGGCGACAGCACCAGCCGCAGCCCGTACCCGGCCACCGGCGCCTCGCCGCCGGCCGCGCCACCGGGTTCGGGGTCGCCGAACGGCACCACCACCTCCCCCTCCTCGGCCAGCAGGTCGGTGAAGTCCTCGCCCACCAGGTAGTCCCGCTCGCGCAGCACCTCGGCGAGCGCCACCGCCACCGGCCCGCGGTTGCGGTGCGCGTCCGCCCGGGCCACCGCCGCCTCCACGGCGGGGCGCAGGTAGGCCGGGTCCTCCGCGGCCGTGAGGTCGGCGACCAGCCGGTCGCGTTCCCCCGGCTCCGCCTCCTGCGCCAGTTCCACCAGTGCGGCCCGCAGTTCGGCGCGCTCCTCGTCGCGACCGCGGCGCAGCACCGAGTGCTGGACGAGCGCCGCCAGGTCGGTGAGCGTCGTCCGCACCTCGGAGACGGTGCCGGCCGCCTTCAGGGACCGCACCAGCCCGGCCACCCGCTCCAGGTCGGCGGGGTCGCAGCGGGGCACGTCCCGGTCCAGCACGGCCTGGGCCTCGGCGAGCGCACCGGCCCGGACACCGTCGGTCCGTTCCGCCAGCTCGCGCGCCGCCTCCTCCGCCGCTGCCGCCGCCGTGGCGGCGTCCCCCGCCGCGTTCCGGACGGGCTTCCTCGGCGGGCGCGGCCGTTCCGGTTCGACCACCGCCTCCGGCAGCACCGCCGCCCACACGTCCTGGACGGCCTCCGCCAGCTCGCGCGCCGCGCGGCCGTTGGCCGCCCGGGCCCGCTCGATCGCCCGGGTCAGCTCGGCCTCGTCCGCCCCGGCGCCGACGGTGACCGTCTCGACCCGCACCTTCCCGGCCCGGTACGCGCGGCGCAGCTGCCCGGCCTCGCCGCGCAGCCCCTGCGCCTCCTCGTTCAGCTCGCCGAGCCGGGCGCGCAAGTCCGCCCGCCGCTCCTCGGCAAGGAGCCGGGCGCGCAGCTCCGCCCGGCGTTCCTCGGCGCGCCGCAGGTTCTCGGCCCGCTGGGCCTCGGCGGCCAACTGCGCGCGCAACCGCCGACGGCGCTCGGCCTCCTGGTCGACGTAGGACCATCCGTATCCCGCGGAACTGCTCACCGGCCGCCTTCCGAGCGCGAGTCGTGACGTACGGTGCGGACCGGGGGCTCGGCACCGGTGGGAACACCCTACGCGCGCCGTCAGGGCCGGTGCGGGCCGAGTCGTCGGACGACCACGCGTGGACCGGCACACCGCCCCCGAGGTGCTGCTGAGGGCCCATCATGCCGCAGATCGTGGAGGGTTGTTCCCGCCTTGCGGGAATCGGTGATCACCGCCCGCGGTCGACACCGGCACGCTAGATTGCCCCTCGGCGGATCGTGGATCGCGAACGCGGGTCGGGCGGACGGAGGTGACGGGCGATGGAGCTGGCCGAGGTGCTGGAGGCCCTGCGGGAACGCTGGGACGAGGTGCAGGAGTTCCTCGACGAGTCGGCCCGGGCCCGGCTGCGGGAGCTGCTCACCGCGCCCTCCAGGGACCCCGAGCGGATCGCACGCAGGATCGTCCGGCTGCTGCTCGCCTCGGTTCCCGACGGTCACCCGGTCCGGGCGGTGTTCGAGGACTCGGTCCGCTACGCGCCCGGCGCCCGGGCCGAGCAGATCAACCGGGAGGCGGTCCTGAGCGCGCTGGCGTTCTTCGGCCGCCGACCCGCGGCGGCGCAGCCGCCCCCCGACGCCGACGACTGGCTGCTCGACGCCGGGAACGTCACCGCCGCGGAGTACCGGGCCGGCGGACACGACCCCGCCGACCCCGACCTCATCCGGCTGACCGACCGCCAGGGCACCGTCCGGCTGCCGTCCTTCCAGTTCGACGGCGCCTCCGGCCTCCCGCTCCCGCTGGTCGTCGAGGTCAACCGCCTGCTCGACGCCGACGACGACCCGTGGGGCGTCGCCGACTGGTGGCTGGGCGCCAACGCCTGGCTGGACGCCGTCCCCGCCCGCCTGCTGGGCACCCCCGGCGAGCACTCCCTGCTCGCGGCGGCCCGTGCCGAGATCGCGGAGTGGTGACCGGATGCCCGACGTGAAGGTCCCCACCCCCACCGTGCGCGCCGTCCCGCACCGCGAGCTGCTGCCCGCGGGCACCGTGCTCCACCGCGTCCACCTGGCTGCCTACCCGGCGACCGCGTTCAACCCGAACCCCGCCGACGCGCTCTACGAGGGCGGCCGGTTCTGCTCCTTCCAGGGCGACGGCGAGCAGTTGCCGTACCTGTACGCCGGGTTCTCGGAGCGGACGGCCGTGATGGAGACGCTGGTGCGCGGCATCCCGTTCGACGAGAAGGGCTGGCGGCGGATCCGTAGGGTCGCCGTCCGGGGCAGGGTGCTGTCGCAGATCGAGACCACCTGCGACATCCCCCTCGTCGGCCTGATGACGCTCGACCAGCTCGCCGCCGTCCACCAGGACGAGTGGCTGATCCACTCCACTCCCGAGGCGTACGCCCGGACCCGCCGCTGGGGCGCCTGGATCCGCGGCCAGGCGCCGTGGGCACGCGGGCTGAAGTGGCCGTCCAAGCGCGACCTGTCGAGCGCCGCCTGCGTCCTCTACGAGCGCGAGGGCGCCGCCGGGCTGGTGAAGCCGGCCGGGACCGAACCCGTGGCCCTCGACACGGCCGCCGGCGCCGAGCTGCTCAACCGGCTGCTCGCCCCGGCCCGCACCAGGATCGAACCGCCCCGGCGGTAGCACCGGGGCGGAGGCCGCCGCGCCGCCCCGGCCGGGACCCGCGGCGAGGAGTCGGCGGCGGGTGCTCAGTACAGCTTCTTCACCGCGGTGTTCAGGGTGTTCTTCCACGGGATCACAGGCGGGTCGCCCCAGTAGCTCTGCCACAGGACCAGCGTCACCGTGTCGCCGTCGCGGCCCACGCCCCACAGGTAGTTGTAGTCGGGGCGCTCGGTGGCGTTGGAGTCGAAGGTGTGCATCCCCTGAAGGGTGGCGCCCTCCTCGACGTTGATCACCCCGTGGTCGAGGTAGGTTGCGCTCACGCCGGGCCGCTGCGGGGCGTGCGCGCAGGCGACGTAGTCCTGCCGGGCCTTGTCCGCGAAGGCGACGGCCTCGGCCTCCGTGTCGAAGACCGCCACCTTCTGCTGGGCGAACGCGGTCTCCGCGGTGGTGAAGTCCCGGTGCCATACGTTGACTTCGGCCGGCTCGGCGGGCCAGCCCACCGGACAGTCGAAGTCGTCGCCCCACCCCCGGGCGGTCGGGTTGGCGCGCCACGACTCGGTCTTCGGCAAGTCGGAGATGTACAGGGTCCCCGGCTGCGGCCGCCACTGGTCGGCAGCCGCCGCCTGACCTGGAGCCACCCCGGCCCCCAGGGCCCCGACCGCCAGCACCGCGGCCCCCGCCGCGACCGCGCCCCCGCGCAGCCGTGCACGTACCCCCATGGCTTTCCTTCCTTCGTGCGCTTCGATCACCCCGTTCCGCCCCGGACCGGGGCGGACTCCCTTCCACGGTAGGGTGTCAGCGCCCGTGCGGCAGGGCCTTGGGGTCGGAATGACCGGGAAATCACCCGTCAGGAACGCGAAGGCCCGCCCCGGCTTCCTCTTCCGCAGGTCAGATCCGGGAGGGCGCCGCCGGGCCGCCACCGAGGCGGCCGACCAGGCCGCGGCGCAGACCGGCGTCACCGGCGGCGGCAGCAGCCGGGCCCGGGTGGAGAGGGCCACCGCGTCCGGGCTCAGGGCGGGCAGCAGGGCCCACACCTCGGTGACGACGGCGCCGATCGCCGGCAGCCACCCGGTCAGCCGTGTCCACACTGTGCCCACGGCCCCCCGTCCGTGATCGGAGTGCGATCGTAGCGACCGGCGAGGGGCCCGTCCCGGGCCGGGGGTCGCCCGGGGGTGGCCGGGTTCCGTCAGTCGTCGTCGACCGCCGGGCCGTCCTCGGCTCGCTGGTCCTCCGTCCGCCCGGCCCGCCAGTAGCCCATGAAGCAGACGGCGCGCCGGTCGATCCCGCGCTCGCGGACCAGGTGGCGGCGCAGCTCGCGGACGCTCGCCGCCTCGCCGGCGATCCACGCGTACGGCTCGCCGGGCGGGAGTTCGGCGGCCCGGACGGCGGTGGGCAGGACCGGGTCGACGTCCTCGCCCCGGTGCAGCCAGGTCACCTCGACGCCGGGCCGGCCGGTGGGCAGGTAGCCCTCCTCCCCCGGGCCCTCGACCTCGGCGAACACCCGCACGGGCAGCCCGGCCGGCAGCTCGTCGAGGATGGCCGCGACGGCCGGCAGCGCCGACTCGTCCCCGGCCAGCAGGACCCAGTCCGCGCTCGGCGGCAGCCGGAACTCGACGCCGCCGGCCTCCTCCACCGCCGGCCCGCAGACGATCACGCGGTCCCCGGGGGCGGTCTTGACGGCCCAGCGGGAGCCGGGCCCGTGGTCGCCCTGGACGGCGATGTCGATGTCGATCTCGTCGGGGTCCCGGCGCTGCGCCCGGACGGTGTAGGTGCGGAGCAATGGCCGGACGGCCGGGTCCATGGCCCGCCAGCTCTGGTACCAGCCGAACTCGCCCGCACCGGGCGGGGTCAGCGGTTCGGTCTGGCCGGGCTGCGGCAGGAGGAGCTTGATCCGCTGGTCGAGGCCGCCGTTGACGAAGCCGGCGAGGCTCTCGCCGCCGAGCGTGATGCGGGCCAGGTGGGCTGTGATGCGGGTGCTCCGGACGACGTGGAGCGGGAAGAGCACGAAGCGCGCGGGGGCGGTGGTGCTGGTCAGGGCCCTCTCTCCTCTCAGCGGGCGGGTCGGCGGCACGTCGGCGGACGGCAGCCGGTCCCGTCGAAGCTTAGGTTAGGCTAACCTATCTGTTCGCGTCCTGCCCATCCCGCCTCCGGGCCGCGCCCGCCTACGGACCCGCCCCCGCCCGCGCGTCCGCCCCGGCGCCCGCCCCGCGTCCGGGACCGTTCAGACCCGGTCGAGCGGCCGGTGCGGGCCCTCGGGAAGCTCGACCTCGATCACGTCACCGGGGCGCACCACGCCGCCCTCCCGGACGACGCCCATGATCCCGGCCTTCCGCACGACGTTCCCCTCCGCGTCCCGCCCCACGACCTGCTTCAGCAGCCCGCTGCTGAAGGCGTCGATCTGCAGGCAGGGGTTGCGCAGCCCGGTGACCTCCACGACCGCTGCGTCCCCGATCCGCAGCAGCGTCCCGACCGGCAGGCCGAGCAGGTCGATCCCGCCGGTGGTGATGTTCTCCCCGAGCTGGCCGGGTGCCACCTCGAAGCCCTTCTCGCCCACCTCGGCGAAGAGTTCCTCGTGGATCAGGTGGACCTGTCGCAGGTTCGGGAGCGTCGGGTCCTGCGCGACCCTCGACCGGTGCTTCACCGTGACGCCCGCGTGCACGTCCCCCTCGACCCCGAGGCCGGCGAGCAGCGTGATGCCGTCCCGGTTGGGCTTGGTGAACGTGTACTCGCCGCTGCTGCTGACCGCCGTGACCGTCCCGCCCATGGTGCGCGGACCTCCTGTTCGGACCTGATGATTCGTCCCGAGCCTATCGAGCGCCGCACGACCTCCGGCCGGCACCCTCGGCGGCCCCCGGCGGCCCCGCCCCAGTACGCGGGGAAGGCGTAGCCCCGGGGTGGAAGGGCTCCCGGACGCCGCGGAACGCCGCCGACGCACGGGCGAGCGCGCCCCGCCGGAACTCCTCGACCCGGCCGGCCGCTCGGCTCCTCGTGCACCGCGTACCGCAGGGCGCCGGCTCCCCGCGCGCCTGCGGGGCGTCCCGGAGCGGGAGGGGGCCACCGGCAGGTCGTCCGTCCGCGGCGGGCGTCGAGGGGCGAAGGGGGAGGAACCCGCTCCCCTCGCCACTCTGAACCTATAGCGCATCAGGGGCCTTGCGGCAAGGCCCCCGTGATGCCGCAGAATGTCCGGCCGTAACCAGGTCGACCTGCGAATTCACGGGAGTCATGCATGCGTGTGGTGTTGTCGGCGTACGGGTCGCGCGGCAGTGTCGAGCCGATGGTGGGGCTCGCGGTGCGGCTGCGGGAGCTCGGCGCGGAGGTGCGGGTGTGCGCGCCTCCGGACGAGGAGTTCGCGGAGCGGCTCGCCGGCGTCGGCGTCGAGGTGGTGCCGGCCGGCGACCCGGTGCGGCCGCTGGTGACCACGGTGACCCCGGGGTCGGCGGCGGGCCTGGCCCGGCGGGTGGCCGACCTGATGGACGCGCAGTTCGACACGCTCGCCGCGGCGGCCGAGGGGTGCGACGTGCTGGTGGTGACCGGCCCGTTGCCGGCCGCGGCCGGCGCGCGGTCCGTCGCCGAGAAGCTGGGCATCCGCTACGTGCACGCGAGCCACCAGCCGGTCAGCCTGCCGTCGCCCCACCGGGCGCCGCCCGCGCGGCGGGGCCGGCCGCTGCCCGAGGACGAGAGCGACCGCCGGGCGCTGTGGGACCTCGACGCCCGGATCGCCGACGAGATGTTCGGCGGGGAGCTCAACGCCCGCCGGGCGTCCGCCGGGCTGCCGCCGGTGACCGGCGTCCGCGACTACGCCTTCACCGACCGGCCGTGGATGGCCGCGGACCCGTTCCTGGCCCCGTGGCAGCCGACGGAGCTCGACGTGGTGCAGACCGGCGCGTGGATCCTGCCGGACGAGCGCCCGCTCCCCGCCGGGTTGACGGCCTTCCTGGACGCCGGTACTCCGCCGGTGTACGTGGGCTTCGGCAGCACGCCCGTGCCGGATCCGGCGGGCGTCGCCCGGGCGGCCGTGGACGCGGCCCGCGCGCGGGGCCTCCGGATGGTCCTCGCGCGCGGCTGGGCCGGCCTGGCCCCGGTCGACGACCGGGACGACTGCTTCGTCGTCGACGAGGTCAACCAGCAGGCCCTGTTCCGGCGGTCGGCCGCCGTCGTGCACCACGGCAGTGCCGGCACCACCACGACCGCCGCCCTGGCCGGCGTGCCGCAGGTGGTGGTGCCCCAGGGGGCCGACCAGCCGTACTGGGCCGGGCGGGTCGCCGAGCTCGGCATCGGTGTGGCCCATGACGGCCCGACACCGACCGCGGCGTCGCTGTCGGCCGCGCTCGCGACGGCGCTGGCCCCCGCGACCCGCGAGCGGGCGGCCGCCGTGGCGGGCACGGTCCGCACCGACGGCGCGGCGGTGGCCGCGCGGCTGGTGCTCGACGAGGTCGATCGGGAGGGGTCGCCGCAGCGCGCGTGAGCCACGCGGGCCCGCCCGGCGGTCCGGCCCGGCGGCGGCCGGACCCCGGGCGGCCGGGGCCCGGGCGGCCGGGGCCCGGTCAGCGCATCGGGCGGGGTTCGCCGTAGCGTTCCTCGAACTCGGCGTCGCCCAGGGCCTGGAGCTCCTCGCCGGTCGTCCGGCCCGCCAACAGGTCCGCCAGGAAGCCGGGGAGGGACGCGGCCCGCATGGCGTCGGTGATCCCTCCGGACACGGTCCGGACCTCGCTGTCGACGCGGCCGTCGGGGTGCAGGGTGTACGTGCGGTAGCCGGGGCCGTCGAGGCCGTGGCTCGCGTGATCGATGCTGTAGAAGGTCGACGGGCACACGTACACGGGGCGGCCTTCGAACTCGCCGGACAGGTCGCCGTGCAGGTGGCCGGCGCCGATCGCCCGAATCTTGGGGAAGTCGCGCACCAGCAGGGCGAGTTCGCTGTCCCCCTGGGCATCCGGAGCGGTCCGGGGAAGCGGCGGCTGGTGCATCCAGACGAAGACGTGGTCGGCACCGGTGGTCGTCAGGATCGCACGGGCGCGTTCCTCCTCGACCGGGGTGAGGCCCGGTTGGGCGGCTGCGTGCACCCGGTCGTCACGGTCGCGGTAGGTGCCGTCGGCGGCGGCCTCGCGGCCGTGCGCGTTGCTGTCGAGGAACAGCATCAGCCAGTTCCCGACCCGGACGGCCGGTTCCAGGTGCACGTTGGGGCGGGGCAGGCAGGCCTGCAGCGCGTCCTGCCGGTCGTGGTTGCCGGCGAGGCAGTAGACCGGGGTGGGCAGCGCGTCCAGGACCTCGCCCATCCGCTCGTAGGCGCCCGCCTCGCCGGTGTCCGCGAGGTCGCCGGTGGCGACCACCAGGGCGGCCTCCCCGATCGCCCCGGCCGCTTCCGCGAGAACGGCCGCGAGCCCCTCGTCGGGCTCGTGCGCGACGAACCTCCGGGCGACGGGGGCGTCCTGGAAGTGGAGGTCGGAGATCTGGACGATGCCGACGGCTCCGGTGCCCGGGGCTGCCGGGGTCGGGTCGGTGTGCTGCTTCATGGGCCCTCGCTCGCTCGGTGGGAAGGGTCGTGGGTCGGACGGAGGCCACCCAAGGTAGGGAAGTGGCAGAACTGCCACATGGCAGTCGTGCAAACTTCTGCCGAGCAGCGTCGGGCGGTCCGGGGCCGCCGCCCGGTGCGCTCAGCCCGCCCGGCCGGCGCCCTGCGGTGCGGCGTCCGGGAGCCGCGGCGCAGCGGGCCGGCGGGGAAGGAGCACCGGGGTGACCAGGAGCAGGAGGCCGGCGAGGGCGATGGCCTGGCGGAGGCCGACGAGGACCGCGAGCAGGCCCCAGAGGGCGGTCAGGGCGGCGACGGCGGCCTTGGCCGTGACGGACCAGGCGGTGAGGACGCGGGTCATGTGGTCGGGGGCGACCTCCTCCAGACGGTGGGTGGCCAGCACCGGGTTGAACACGCCCAGACAGGTGATCAGCGCGAACTCGACCGCCGTCACCAGGACGAGCCCGCCCGTGCCCGGCCCGACGAAGGCGAGGCCGACCGGCCAGCAGGCCCGCAGGCTACCGGCGACGAGCAGGACGCGGTGCCGTCCGAAGCGGGCGACGGCGCGCCCGGCGATCCGTGAGCCGATGAGCCCGCCGAGACAGGGAACGGCGAAGGCGAGACCGTACTGCCACGGGGCGAGGCCGAGCCGGCGCAGGAGGAGGACGGCGAGCAGCGGCTCGACCGCCATGATCAGGGCGTTGACGAGGACGGTGTTGAGGAACAGCGGCCTCAGCACCGGGTGGGCCAGCAGGTGGCGCCAGCCCTCGAAGAGGTCGCGGGCCCGCGGCGGGGCGACGGGGGCGGGCGCGGGGCGCGGCTCCCCACCGCCGATCGCGCGCAGGCCGGCGGCCGAGAGCAGGTAGCTGCCGGCGTCGGCGAGCACGGTCACGACGGGGCCGAACAGTCCGATCGCGACGCCGCCGAGCGGCAGCCCGAGGACGATGGCGGTCCAGCTCGTGGCCTCGAACCGAGCGTTGGCGGTCAGCAGGTCCTCGGGCCGGACGAGCGCCTTCAGGCAGGCCCCGGCGGCGGCACCGAAGGTGATGTCGGCCGCCGCGACGAGCACCGACACCAGCAGGAGCTGGGGGAAGGTGAGCAGACCGAGCGCGTACCCGGCCGGGACGCTCAGCAGCGCCGCGCACCGCAGCAGGTCCATGGTGATCATCACCGGCCGCTTGCGGCGGCGCTCCGCCCACGGGCCGAGCGGCAGCGCGACCGCCGCACCGACGGCCGCACCGGCGGCGGCCAGCACCGACACCTCGGCGGGGCCCGCCGCCAACACGTCGATCGCGATCAGCGGAAGCGCGTTGAACGCGAGCCGGGTGCCGAGCGCGCTCACCGCGTACGCCCCCCACAGCCAGCCGAACCGCCGTCCCAGCGACACCCTCACCGCGCTCCTCCTCCGACCGGCGGTCGACAGCCGCCATCAAAGCGGGACGGCGGACCGGGGATCAAACAACCGCGGGCCGGCCCGCCACAACCGGTGGTTGTGTCCCGCGGATCCCTAGGATGGCGGCCATGGATCTCGATGCCGTGCGCACCTTCGTCGCCGTCGTGGACGCGGGACGCTTCCAGCACGCGGCGGCCGAACTCTCGGTCAGCCAGCAGGCGGTGTCGAAGCGGGTCGCCGCGCTGGAGCGGGATCTCGGGGTACGGCTGTTCACCCGCACGCCGCGCGGCGCCCGGCTGACCGTCGACGGGCAGGCGTTCCTGCCGCACGCCCGCGCGCTGCTCCGGGCCGAGGAACGCGCGACCGCCTCGGTGCAGGCCGGGCGGCGGGCCCTGCGGGTGGACGTCATCGGACGCCGGCTGGCCCCGGCGGCGCTGCTGCGGGGCTTCCACCGCGCGCACCCGGAGGTCGCGCTCGACGTCGTGACGCGGTTCGACGTGGACGCGGCCGTGGCCGAGCTCCGGGCCGGGACGATCGACGCCTCGTTCCGCGCCGTCACCATGCCGGGCCGCCGCCTGCCCGAGGACATCGGGGCGGTGCCCGTGCTGGACGAGCCCCTCCAGCTCCTGACCGGGCCGTCCCACGCGCTGGCCGACGCCCGCTCGGTCACGCTCGCCGCGCTGGCCGGACACCGGATCTGGGTGCCCGGCATCGTCACGGGCACCGAGTGGGCGGCCTACTACGAGGACCTGGCGGCCGCCTTCGGGCTGACCGTCGAGGTGACCGGGCCGGACTTCGGTGTCGAGCCGCTGCTCGACACCATCGCCGAGGTGCCGGAGCTGGCGACCTTCGTCAGCGCGCAGACCCACCTGCTCTGGCCCGCCGGCCACGACCTGCGGCGCATCACCGTGCACGACCCGACCCCGGTCTACCCGCACGCGCTGCTCTGGCACGTGGACAATCCGCACCCCGGGCTCGCCGCGCTCCGCGAGCACCTCACCGGGGCGGACGGGGCGACCGGCGCGGACGGGACGGCGGTCGCGGAGGGCGTCGGGGGCGGTGGTGGCGAGCACGGCGGCGGGACGTGGGTGCCGGACTGGGCGCTGCGGTAGCGGCGGTACGGCGGACGAACGGGCGCGCCCGCCCCGACCGCACGGGGGTCGCGGTCGGGGCGGGCGCTGTCCGGGGCGGCCCGGGCGGGCCGGTGGTCAGCCGAGGTCGGCGTCCGGGATCCAGGAGCCGTGGATCATCGCCGGCACCCGGCGCGGCAGGTGGACGGTGGCGACCGGCGGGAGCGCGAGGTCGGAGGCGTCCAGGACGAGGAGCCGGGAGGCGTCGGCGTTGAGGTCGCTGACCACGGTGAGCAGGTAGCCGGCGTCCTCGTCCGCGTCCGCCCGCCCGGCGGCCGGGACGAACAGGGCCTCGCTGGGCAGTTGCCCGGTGCCGACCGGCAGGAGCTGCCGCCCTCCGGTGCGGCGGTCGTACTTGACCAGGGTGTGGTTGCCGACGCCGCGGTCGTCGGGGAACGACAGCGCGTACTGGTAGCGGTGCTCGCGGCCAAGGTACGCCTCGTTGATGGTCGGGAACTCGACGGTCAGGTCGTCGGTCTGCTCCTCGCGGACCCGGCCGGCCGCCAGGTCGACGGTCCAGCGGCGGCTGCGGGAGCCGGAGTTGGGCTCGGCGCCGCGGTCGGGTGCACCGATCCACCAGTTCCAGGAGCGCTGCCAGCCCTCGCGGCCCACGGCCGGGCCCTCGATCACGACGCGCCCGGCGGCGTCCTCGTAGGCGTTGGCGAAGTGCATCGCGTAGCCGGCCTCGATCGGGAACCAGCGGATCTCCGACGCCCGGCCCTCGCCGCGCGGCATGACCCCGACCCGCGCCGCCCGGGCGTCGTCCCAGCCGTACGGGATGCCCGAGTGGTCGGTCGGGTCGAAGGTGACCGAGCCCTCCAGGAAGACCACGTAGTGCTCGGTGATCACGAAGTCGTGCTTCAGGGCGGCGCTCGCGCCCGGCACCTCCTGGCTGGCCAGCACGGTGCCGTCGGGCGAGGAGACGTGGTGGATCAGGTACGGCGGGAACGGGGAGGAGGCGAAGAAGTGCAGTTCGCCGGTGACCGGATCCTCCCTGGGGTGGGCGGTCATGGCGGAGGTCAGCCGGCCGTTCCAGTCGTAGGCGCCGACGGTCTCCAGATCGGCGGTCAGCTCGAAGGGGAGGGCCGACTCGCAGAGGGCGAGCAGCCGGCCGCCGTGCTCGATGACGTGGGTGCCGGCGGTGGAGACGGTGAGGTCGGGCCCGTGCTCGGTCAGGTAGGGCGCGCCGTCCAGGGCGGGGGTGCGGACCCAGCGGTTGCGGTACCACTCGGCCCGGCCCTCGTGCAGCCGGATGCCGTGGACCATGCCGCTGCCCTTGAACCAGTGGGTGGGGGTGACGCCGGGCTTCGGGTTGTGGCTGTTGCGGATCAGCCGGCCGCTCAGCTCGGGCGGCAGGTGCCCCTCGACGGTCAGCCCGGTCGCGGTGATCTCGTCGGCGACGGGGGCGTAGTGGCCGGTCAGGTAGGGCTTGGCGGTGGCGGTCACGGCAGGAACCTTTCGCGGGCTGGTGAGCGGGTGAGCAGGTCGGGCGGGGTGCGGGGCGGGCGAGGGAGCAGGGCGGGCGGGCTGCGGGGCGGGTCGCCTCAGCGGGTGCGGCGTTCGGCCTCGGCCTTGAGGTGACCGAGCCAGCGCTCCAGGGACTCCCGCAGCGCCTGCTCCATCGCCTCGGGCATGGCGTCGACGGGCGCGCCGCTCCAGGACTCCTCGGTCCGGACCGTCACCCGGCCGTCCCCGGTCTCCTCGAACGTCCAGACGTGGATGCCCTCGATGCCGTTGGCCGGGCCGCCCCAGACGATCCGGGCGCCGGGGACGAGTTCCCGGACGGTGGAGAGGATCTCCAGGCCGTGGGTCCGCCACGTGAACGAGGTGCCGGGGGCGACCGGCGGGCCGTCCTGCCGGGCCGTCTCGACGTCCGGGTTCCACTGCGGCCAGGCGTCGATGTCGGTGTGGACGGCCCAGACGGTGGCCGGCGGGGCGTCGACCGTCACGGCGAGGCGGACGATGACGGGGGCGGTGGTGTCGATGGTGTGCGTGGACACGGGAGTTCCTCTCCTCGGCGGGACTGCGGTGCGGTGGAAACGACGGTGAACGCGGTGGGACGTGCTGCGGGGTGGTCAGCGGGGGTCGGGCAGCGGCGCGGCGGCGGGCGGGGCGGGCGGGGCCGGGGTCCGGGCCGGCCGGCGGAGCAGGACGAGCGCGAGGCCCGCCGCGACCGCGAGGACGAGCGCGCCGCCCAGGAACGCGACCCGGTAGCCGGCGGTGAGGGCCTCCGGACGGGGCAGCCGGCCCTCCTGCCCGGCGGTGACGGCGGCGGCGAGGGTGCCGAGGACGGCCAGGCCGACCGCGCCGCCGACCTGCCGGGTGGTGTTCACCAGGCCGCCGGCGAGCCCGGAGTCGGTCGGCGGGACGCCGGCGACGGCGATGCCGGTCAACTGGGCGAAGGCGGCTCCCAGGCCGAGGCCGACGGCGATGCTCGGGCCGAACACGTCCGTGAGGTAACCGCCGTCGGCGTCGATCCGGGAGAGCCAGAGCAGTCCGGCCGCCTCGGTCAGCAGCGCGGCGGCCAGCACCGGGGCGGCGCCGAACCGGCGGGCCGCCCGGGGGACCAGCGCAGCGCCGAGCATGTTGGCGGCGGCGAGCGGGAGCTGGCCGAGCCCGGCGGCCAGCGGACCGTCCCCGAGGACCTGTTGCTGGTACAGCGGCAGGAGGTAGAACAGCGCGATCCAGACCGAGCCGAGCAGGACCATCAGCAGGTTCGCGGCGGCGACCTGCCCGGTGCGGAACAGGCGCGGCGGCAGCAGCGGGCTCGGGTGGCGGCGCTCGGCCAGGAGGAAGAGCCCGAGCAGGAGGACGGCCGCGGCGAGGGCGGCGAGCACCAGGGGGTCGGTCCAGCCGGCACGGCGGGCGGCGGTCAGCGCCCAGACCAGGGCGGTCAGGCCGAGCGCGGCCGTCCCGGCGCCGAGGACGTCGAACCCGCCCCTCCCCCGCCCCGGCGGCTCCGTACCCGGCGCGGGAGCGCCCGGCGCGGGGACGGCCTTCGCGGGGACGGCCTTCGCGGGGACGGCCTTCGCGGGGACGGCCGGCAGCAGGGCGACCGTTGCGGCGAGGACGAGCGCGGCGCCGATCGCCGTCGCGTGGAAGGTCCACGGCCAGCCGAGCCCCTGGGTGAGTGCGCCGCCGAGCAGGACCCCGGCGGCGCCGCCCGCGCCGGAGACCGCACCCCAGACCCCGAAGGCCCGGCCGCGCCCCGGACCGGGCGGGAACACGTCCGTCACCAGGGCCAGTGCGGCGGGGGCGACGGCAGCGGCGGCCAGGCCCTGCACCGTCCGGGCCGTGATCAGCGCCGCCCCGCTCGGCGCCAGCCCGGCCGCTGCCGAGGAGGCGGCGAACAGGGCCAGTCCCCCGAGCAGGACGCGCCGTCGGCCCAGGAGGTCCGCGAGGCGACCGCCGGCCAGCAGGAGCGCCCCGAAGGCGAGCCCGTAGGAGTTGACGACCCAGGACGCGCCGTCGTCGGTGAGGCCGATGCCGTCCCGGATGCTCGGGAGGGCGACGTTGACGATCGAGGTGCTGAGGATGACGACGAACTGCGCCCCGGCCAGCGCCGCCAGCGCGGTGCCCGGGCCGCGGCCCTCGCGGACCGGAGCGGGTCGGCTTCCCTGCGGACTCATGACACCCTCCTTCCATTCTATGAGTGATAGACCACTCACATTCGCGGCCGAGGAAACGGCGGTGCCGTCCGGGCCGCTGCGCGCGGACCTCCGGCCCCGCCGGTGCCTCACCAGGGGGATCGAGCGGCCACCGGGTCGCCCCGGGGGCGGTGGGTCAGTAGTGGGTGATGCCGGCCGCGAGGGTCCGCGTCCACGGCGCGTCGACGGCCTCGACGCCCAGCGAGACCAGCAGGTGGCAGAGCATCCCCGTGGCGAAGAACTCCTGGACCTGCCGGTCGTCCCCGCCGGACGCGCCGCGGACGTACTCCACCAGCCGGGCGTACCCGCGCCGGACCGCCTCCCGGACGGCGGGCTCGGAGACCGCCGCCGCCTGGGCGTGCAGCTGGACCAGCATCAGGTCGTGGTCGCTGATCAGCTTGGCGTAGGCGTCACCCATGGCGGCGAGCACCAGGTCGGACGAGCTCCCCTTCGCCTCGGCCGCACCCCGCTCCAGACTGCCCCGCACGCGGACGAAGCAGTGGTCCACCACCGCCACGAACAGGGCTTCCTTGCTCGGGAAGAGCCGGTAGACGTAGGCCTGCGAGATGCCCGCGGCCTTCGCCACCTCCGTGGTGGTGGTGCCGAAGTACCCCCGCGCGGCGAAGGCCCCGATGGCGGTGCGCAGCACCGTCTCGCGACGCTCCTCGGCGGTGGACAACTGGCGGGGTCGTTCGTTCTGCATGTGAGTACTCAACCACTCACACTTCCCGGCCGTCAACCCCCGTCAACCGCAGTCAACCCTCGCCGGCACCGCCCGGCCCCTACAGGCGGACGGCGAAGCGGGGGGCGGGGCGGACCGCAACGGGCGGCGCGGGGGTGGCGGGGAGGATGCGGCGCAGCGGACTGGGGGCGCCCCGCGGGGCCCACTCGCGCGGGTAGCCGAGGGAGACCTCGTGGAACGGCACGCCGTCGGTGCGGGTGGTGCGGGGGATGTGGAGGTGACCGTAGACGACGGCCGCCGCGTTGAAGCGGCGGTGCCAGTCGGCGGTGTGCTCGGTGCCGCACCAGAGGGCGAACTCGGGGTGGCGGAGCACGTAGGTCGGGTCCCGCCGGAGCGGGAAGTGGTTGACCAGGACGGTGGGCACGGCGGGGTCGAGGGCGGTGAGGCGGGCCTCGGTGACGGCGAGGCGGGCGCGGCACCAGCTGTCGCGGTCGGGGTACGGGTCGGGGTGGAGGAGGAACTCGTCGGTGCAGACGACGCCGGCCGCGTAGGCGGCGGCGAGCGCGTCGGCCTTGGTCGTGGTGCCGCGCGGGCGGAACGTGTAGTCGTACAGGACGAAGAGCGGGGCGACGGCCACCGGGCCGCCGGGGCCGGTCCAGACGGGGTACGGGTCCTCGGGGGTCGAGACGCCGAGGCTGCGGCAGAGTTCGACGACGGCGCGGTAGCGGGCGTCGCCGCGCAGCTGGACCGGGTCGTCGGTCGGGGTCCAGAGCTCGTGGTTGCCGGGCGCCCAGACCACCTTGGCGAAGCGCTCGCTCAGCAGGCGGAGCACCCGGGCGATGTCCTCGAAGCGCTCGGCGATGTCGCCCGCGACGATCAGCCAGTCGTCGGCGGAGCCGGGGTACAGGCGGTCGACGACCGCCCGGTTCTCGGCGTAGCCGACGTGCAGGTCGCTGGTGGCGAGGAGCGATCCGGTCATCGACGTGCCTCCACGAGGTTGGTGGCGTCCAGGAGTTGACGGGTGTAGGGGTCGGCGGGGCGGTCGAAGAGCTGGTCGACGGTCGCGGTCTCGACGAGCCGGCCGTCCTTCATCACGGCGACCCGGTCGGCGAGGTGCTGGACGACGCCGAGGTCGTGGGAGATGAAGAGCAGTGCGAGGCCGAGGTCGCGGCGCAGGTCGGCGAGCAGGTCGAGGATCTGCGCCTGGACGGAGAGGTCGAGGGCGGAGACCGGTTCGTCGCAGACCAGCAGCGTCGGGGCCGGGGCCAGTGCGCGGGCGATGGCGACGCGCTGGCGCTGGCCGCCGGAGAGCGCGGTCGGGCGGCGGTCGAGGAGGGTGGCGGAGAGCCCCACCTGGTCGAGCAGTTCGGTCACCCGGCGCCGTCGTTCGGCCCCGCGCGGCACGCCCGTGCGGGCGACGGCCTCCGCGACGAGGCGTTGCACGGTGAACCGCGGGTCGAAGGAGCCCAGCGGGTCCTGCTGGACGGCCTGGATGCGGAGGCGGTCCGCACGGCGGCGGCGTTCGGGCAGCTCGCTCCACGGGCGGCCGGCGAGGTGGACGGTTCCGGTGTCGGGGCGTTCCAGGCCGAGGACGATCCGGGCCGCGGTGGTCTTGCCCGACCCGGACTCGCCGACCAGACCTAGCGTCTCTCCGGCGTGGAGCCGGAAGGAGACCTCGCGGACGACCTGGCGGCCGGCGAAGGACTTGGTGATCCGGTCGACGTCGAGGAGCGGGGCGCCGGAGGCGGACGCGTCGGACGCCGAGGTGGCGGGGGCGGACTCGGCGAGGGCGGACGCGTCGGAGGTGGACGTGGCGGGACCGGGCGTGGCCGGGCCGGACGCGTCGGGACCGGCCGGCGTGCCGGCGGACCGCGCGGTGAGACCGAGGAGGACCGGTTCGCGGACGGTGAGCGCCGCCGTCCCGGGGTGCCAGCAGCGCGCGCCGAGCGAGTCCACCGGCGGGAGGGTGCTCCGGCAGGTCGGGTCGGCGGCGGCGCAGCGGGCCGCGTACGGGCAGCCGCCGGGTTCGGGGGCGGCCTGCCGGAGGGGTTCGGGGGCGAGCCGGGTGCCGCGGGTGCGGGCGCCGGGGACGGCGTCGAGCAGGGCGCGGGTGTAGGGGTGGCGGGGGTCGCGGAGCAGGCGCTCGGTGGGGCCGGTCTCGACGATCCGGCCGCCGAACATGACGGCGACCCGGTCGGCGAGCCGGGCCACCACCGACAGGTCGTGGCTGATCAGCAGCAGGGCGGTGCCCTGGCGGCGGAGGCCGTCGAGCAGGTCGAGCACCTGGGCCTGGACGGTGACGTCGAGGGCGGTGGTGGGTTCGTCGGCGATCAGCAGGTCGGGTTCGGCGGCGAGGGCGGAGGCGATCAGGGCGCGCTGGCGCAGGCCGCCGGAGAGCTGGTGGGCGTACTGGGCCGCGCGCCGTCCGGGCTCGGGGACACCGGCGCGTTCGAGGAGCCCGCGGACCCGGTCGGGGATCTCGTCGCGGCCGGCCAGGCGGTGGACCCGCAGCGGCTCGGCGACCTCGGCGCCGACGGTGCGCAGCGGGTCGAGCGAGACCAGGGCGTCCTGGAGCACGAGGCCGATCCGGCGTCCGCGCACGCCGCGCCACTCGGCCTCGGTGAGGGCCGTGAGGTCGCGGTCGTCGAAGACGAGCCGGCGGGCGGTGACGCCGGCGGGCGCACGGGTACCGGGACCGGCGGCGGCGTCGGTGAGGCCGACCAGGGTGCGGGCGGTGACGCTCTTGCCGGAGCCGGACTCGCCGACCACGGCCAGGCACTCCCCCCGGTCGAGGGTGAACGAGACGTCCCGGACGGCGTGCACCGCGCCGAACCGCACGTCGAGCCCGTCGACGGTCAGCAGGGGCGCCGGCCCGGCGGCCGACGGGGCCGGCGCGTCGGTCCGGGCCCGGTCGGTGGCCTGCTTCGAGGTGGGTGCGGCGACCTTCGCGGTGGCCGGGGCCGGGGCGGTGGCCGGTGCGGTGGCCGGTGCCGCGGTCTGCTTCGGGGCCTGCGCGGACGTCATGCCTCGGTCCTCCGGGTGAAGCGGGCCTGGGCGCGACGGCCGAGGACGTTGACGACGAGGGCGGCCGCGGTGATCGCCGCTCCCGGGAAGACGCCGATCCACCAGGCGGTGGCCAGGAAGCGCCGCCCCTGGGAGAGCATCGCGCCCCACTCGGGGCTGGGCGGCTGCGGGCCGAGGCCGAGGAAGCTGAGCCCGGACGCCGCGATGAGCGCCGTGCCGAAGCCCACGGTGGCGAGGACCAGCATCGGCCCGACGGCGTTCGGCAGGACGTGCCGGACGATCAGCAGCGGGCGCGGCAGGCCGAGTCCGACCGCCGCCTCGACGTACCCCGAGCGGCGGACGACCAGCGTCTCGGCCCGGACGATCCGTGCGTACCCGGGGACGAAGGCGATCGCGATGGCGAGCATCACGTTGAGCGAGCCGGTGCCCAGGACGGTGACGGCCAGCAGCGCGAGCAGGATCGGCGGGAGGGCGAGCAGGACGTCCGCCAGCCGCATCAGCACCTGGTCGGCCCAGCGTCCGCCGAGCGCGGCGGCGAGGCCCAGCGCGGTGCCCCCGATGACGGCGAAGACGGAGGCGCCGAGGCCCAGGAGCAGGGACGGCCGGGCGCCGTGCAGGACCCGGGCGAACAGGTCGCGGCCGAGCTGGTCCGTGCCGAACCAGTGCTCGGCGCCCGGAGGGGTGAGCGCCTCGACCGGATGGGTCTCCACCGGCGAGACGGAGGTGAGCAGCCCGGGGGCGAGGGCGGCGAGGACCAGCAGGGCGAGCACGGCGACGGCGAGGGCGAACCCGGTCCGGCGGACGAGCGACGCGGCGGAGCCGGCCGACGGGGAGGTGCGGGCGGTCCGGCCGCCCGGCTTCCCCGGGCCGGGCCGGCCGTCCGGACCTCCGGGACCTTCCGGACCTCCCGGTCCGGCCGGGTCGCCCTGCTCGGCCGGATCGGCGGTGGCAACGGTGTTGTGGGCCATGGGAGTTCAGCCGTTCCTCAACCGTGGGTCGATGACGAGGTAGAGCAGGTCGACGAGGGTCGAGATGACCACGAAGACCAGCGCCGAGAGCAGGACCAGCCCGATCACCAGTGGCAGGTCCTTGTTGGTGGTCGCCTGGAGGGTGAGCGCCCCGATCCCCGGCCGCCCGAAGACCGACTCGACGAGCACCGCGCCGCCCAGCAGCGACCCGGTGAGCCAACCGGTCAGGGTGACCACCGGGACGGCGGCGTGGCGCAGCGCGTGCCGGAGCACCACGGCCGCCGACCCGAGCCCCCGTGAGCGGGCGGTGAGCGCGAACGGCCTCCCGAGGGCGGCCTCCAGTCCCTCGCGCAGCACCTGGGCGAGCATCCCGGCCACCGGCAGCGCGAGCGTGACGGCGGGCAGCACCAGGGCGGCGAACCCGTCGTCGCCGGCGACCGGGAAGATCCGTAGCTGGAACGAGAAGGCGGTGAGCAGCAGGATGCCGATCCAGTAGGACGGGCTGGAGACGGCGAGCAGTTCGGCGAGCGAGCTGAGCGCCCGCAGGGCGGGCCGCCGGCCGGCCGTGACCACGGCCGCACCGACCGCCAGCAGGACGGCCAGCGCCAGGGCGGCCAGGCCGAGCCGGACGGTCGGACCGAGCTGATCGCCGATCAGCTCGGCGACCGGCCGCTGGAGCTGGAAGGACTCGCCGAGGTCGCCGGTCAGCAGGTGGCCGAGGTAGGTGACGTACTGGACCGGCACGGACCGGTCGAGTCCGTACTGCTCCCGGATCGCGGCCTTGACCTCGGGGGTGGCGGCGGTGCCCGGCCCGAGCATGACGGTGACCGGGTCACCGGGGATCAGCTGGAGTGCGGCGAAGGCCACGGTGGCGGCGCCGAGCAGGACGGCGAACGCCCCGAGCAGGCGGCGCAGCACGGCGCGCAGGACGCGGACGGCGGCGGGCTGGCGGACGGCCGCCGGGGTGGCGGCGGCCGTCGGTCGGGTGGTGGTCATCCCTCAGTTCCAGGAGTTCGGGCGGTGGGTCCGGGAGTCCGTGTGTCGGCTCCGGGCCCGGCTTCGGCTTCGGTTTCGGCTTCGGGTGTCCGACCGGCCCGTGCCGGTGCTCACTGGGCGAGCCAGGCGCCGTGGAAGGCGAGCCAGGTGTTGGGGTCGGCCTTGAGGCCGCGCACCTTGGCCGAGGTGCCGACCACGGCGGTGCGCACGTACAGCGGGACGATCAGGCCGAGGTCGACGGCGCGCTGCTGGGTCTTGCCGTAGACGTCCTGGCGGACGGTCTTGTCGAACGTCCCCTTGCCCGTCGTGGTCCACTCGTCGAGCTGGGCGTCCTGGTAGAAGGTCGCGTTCTGGCCGCCGGTGGACGGCTTGCTGGCGCTGTGGAAGTACAGCCGCAGGACGTCCGGGTCGAACCGGGCCCAGCTGTAGTCGGCGATGTGCTCCTTGCCGCCGTAGACGTTCCCGATGTAGGTGCCGATGTCCAGGCGGGGCCGGGTGATCTCGACGCCGATCTTCTTGAGGTCGGCCTGGATGGCCTGGCCGAGCGTCTCACGCTGCTCGCGGACGAACTCGGCGGGCGGCAGCGGCCACGACAGGGTGAGTCGCTTGCCGTCCTTGGTGCGGTAGCCCTCGCTGTCGCGGGCGGTCCAGCCGGCCTCGTCCAGGGCCTTGTTGGAGGCCGCCTGGTCGTACGGCCAGGACTTCTCCAGCGCCTTGTTGTAGTACGGGGTGGTGGGCGAGACCGGGCTCCAGGCGCGCTTGAAGACGCCGAAGTAGACGGACTGGATGTCGGTGTCGAGGTCGATGCCGCGCTGCACGGCCTTGCGGACCTGCGGATCGTCCAGCGGGGCCTTGGTGGTGTTGAGGACGAGCGCGTAGTTGGCGCCGGGCGCGTCGGTGGTGACGGTGCGCAGCTTCGGGTCGCCCTGGACGGTCTTGACGTCGGTCGGCGGGATCGGCTCGGCCACCTGGACCTGGCCGCTGTTCAGCGCGCCGACCCGGACCGAGTCCTCGGTGAGGAAGCGGATGGTGAGCTTCTCCAGGTACGCGGGCCCCTGGTGGTTGGCGCTCGACGGCGCCCAGTTGTAGTCGGGGTTGCGGGTGAAGACGGCGCTCTGGCCCTTGGTGTAGCTGCTGAACACGAACGGGCCGGTGCCGACGTCGGCCGCGCCGCCGGCGCCCAGCTTGGGACCGTTCTCCTTGATCGTCTTCGGCGAGTAGAAGCCGAGGTAGGCGGTGCTGGCCGCCTGGAGGAACGGCGCGAACGGCTCGCTGAAGGAGACCTTGACGGTGCGGGTGTCGACCACCTCGGTCCCGGTGTACGGGCCGAGCAGGCTCGCCGCGTACTGGGACTTGGTCTCCTTGGCCACGATCCGGTCGAAGTTGGCCTTGACCGCCTCCGCGTCGAAGGGCGTGCCGTCGGTGAACTTGACGCCGTCGCGCAGGTGGAAGGTGTAGGTCTTGAGGTCCGGCGTGATCTCCCACGAGGCCGCCAGCCAGGGCTGGAACTCGCCGCTCGCGTCCTGGTGGACGAGGGAGTCGAAGACGTTGCGCTGGATCGCGCCGGTGATGTCCTGCTGGCTGACGTGGATGTCGAAGGAGATCGGCTCGACGTCGGTGGCGTAGGTGAGTGCCCCGCCCTGGACCGGCTTGTCGGCCGAACCGTCCTGGGCCGCCCCCGGTCCGCCGGAGCCGGCTCCGGAGCCTGAGCTGCAGCCGGCCAGGAGCAGCATCCCTGCGGTGAGGGCGGCGAGCAGCGGGAAGGGCCGGGGCCCGGTGATGGGCATGCTGATGACTCCGTCTTGGTGGGAGGGGACGAGCTGGGGAATGCCGAGAAGCTATCGGCGGGCGCACCCCCGCGGACCCCTACCGGACCCCTAACCCACCCTTAGGACGGGCCCTGAGCGACACCCGGACCGAAGCCCGTCCCGGCACCCCGGCCACTGCCCTGACCTGCACCGCGACCGGCTCGGCGGCCCGTTCGGCGGCCGGCCTCGGGGTGCCCGGGGCCCCGGACGGGCCGCGGCACGACGCGGCCCGGGCGCAGGACGCCCGGGCCGTCGGACAGGCCGCTCGGCCGCACCCGGCGGCCCGCCGGTCAGGCGTGGTGGTGGCGGCGCGGGTAGCGCGGCACGGAGCGGCGGTGGGCGATCCGCCAGCCGTCCGCCGTGCGGGTGTAGACGTCGAAGTAGTCGCCGTTGTGGACCGAGCCGTCGGGCAGGATCGCCAGGTAGCGGCTGCGGCCCCGGACGGTACCGTCCTCGTCCACGGTGAGGACGGAGTCGAGGGTCTGGTGGTCCGGGTGGTCCTGTCCCAGGTCACGGGCGAACACCCGGATCTTCTCCAGGCCGCTGAACACGGCTCCGGTGCGGGCGAGTTCGATCACACCGTCCTCGGCGAACACCCCGGCCAGCGCCTCCGCGTCCGCGTTGTCGAAGGCGTGGGAGAAGCGGGCGAGCAGCTGGCGCAGCTGTTCGGCGTCGGCCGGGCTCAGGTCGGCGGCGGTCATGGGGATTCCTCCTGGCGGATCGGTTCCGGGGTCGGGTTCGGCCGAGCGCCCCGGGGCCCGGCCGACGGCGGCGCCGGCCGGGCCCCGGGGGCCGGAGGGGGCGGCGGTGCGCCCCGGTGACGCAGGGTCAGACGGTGGCCGGGGCCAGCTGCTGGACGATGCCCAGGCGGTCGGGCAGCACGTTGTAGCGGACCACCTTGTTGTCACGGACGGTCAGCCAGCTGATGCTGTGCCCGACGAAGGAACGGCCGGTGGCGGGGACGCCGAAGACCGGGCCGACGTGCACGCCCTCGATCCGCCAGAAGGCGATCACCCGGTCGCCCTCGGCCACCAGGTCCTCGACCGTGGCCTTGACGTCGCGGACGTTCTCCCAGAGCCAGCGCAGGTGCTCGCGGAAGTCCTCCCGGGTCCCGCTGCCACCGGGGCCGACCCTGGTCTCGTCGGCGGCGTCCTCCGCGACCAGCTCCTCCAGCAGTTCGACCCGCTGCCCGGTGACCAGCTCGTGGTAGTACCGCTCGACCAGGGCCTTGTTCGCCTCGATGCTCATCGGTGTTGCTCTCCTCGTCAGTTGGGATAAATCGGGGGTACTTCGGTCGGTGCGGTACGGCGGCGGGCCGCCGTACCGGGGTCAGCGGCCCCGGGCCGGCGGCGGCAGCAGGATGCCGCCGTTGGCGCTCAGGCCTCCGTCGACGGGGACGGTGACCCCGGTGACGTAGGAGGCCGCCGGGGAGGTCAGGAACCAGACCACCTCGGCCTGTTCCCGCGCCTCGGCCCAGCGCTGGGCGGGGATCCGGCGGGTGATGAACGCCGAGAACTCCGGGTCGGCGACCTGTCCGGCGGTCAGCCCGGTGACGGTGCCGCCGGGCGCGATCGCGTTGATCCGGATCCCCTCGGCGGCGTAGTCGATGGCCGTGCCCCGGACCAGGTTGATCACGGCCGCCTTGGTCGCGTTGTACGCCCAGGTGCCCGGGTCGCCGCGCAGCCCGGAGACCGAGGAGGTGGCGACGATCGCCCCTCCCCCGGCCTCGCGGAGCGCCGGCACCGCGGCCCGGATCCCCAGCACCACGCTGCGCACGTTGACGGCGAAGAGGCGGTCGAACCGCTCGATCGCGCCCGGGGCCTCCAGCGGACCGCCGCCGCCGGTACCGGCGTTGAGCACCGCGGCGTCCAGCCGGCCCCACCGCTCCTGCGCGAGGGCGACCGCGGCGACGTTGGTCTCCTCGGACGACACGTCGCCCACCAGGGTCGCCACGCCGTCCAGCTCGGCCAGCGCCTCCAGTCCCGCCTTGTCGACGTCCACGGCGACCACGCGGTGGCCGCGCTCCGCGAACAGCCGGACCGTCGCCTCGCCGATGCCCGACGCCGCTCCGGTGACCAGCACTACCGGATCCGTCATTCCTGTTTCCTTCCTCTCGTTGCGGCTGCCGCGCCGCTCGCCCGGGTTGTCGTACCCGGCACGGGCGGCGGGGTCGGCCGTGTTCCTCGTGGGCGGTCCCGCCAGGTCGTACGGTCCCGCCCGGGGCCGGCAGGCCCGTCGTCAGCCCTGCCGGGTGCGCTCGATGCGGTCGATCCACCCGCGGACGGCCTCGGCCGTGGTCGGGGTGTGCTGCTCCAGCACGGTGAAGTGGTCGCCGGGGATGTCCAGCACCTCGTGCGGCACCGGCCAGTAGGCCCGCCAGTCCTCGCGCTCCGCCGTGTCGACGACCATGCCGCGCAGCGGCGTGTCGGCGCGCAGGGCGAGGATCGGCGCCGCGACCGGGCTGGGCTCCCAGCCGGCGAAGACGTTGTTGTACCCGCCCATCGAGGTGAGGCTGGAGTCGCTCCAGATCATGTCGTACTGCTCGATCCGGTCGATCATGCCGCCGAGCATCGCGTGCAGCCACCACTCGCCCATGCCCTCGCGGGCGGCGCTGTCCATCGGGTACGAGTCGACCAGGACCAGCCCGGCGACCGCCCGGCCGCGCGCCTCCAGCCGCTCGGCGACGGCCTGCGCGACGCAACCGCCCATCGAGCGCCCGACGATGACGAACGGCCGCTCGTCGCCCAGCAGTTCGAGCACGGTCTCGGTGTGCATGTCGAGGTAGGTGTCGAGGTGGTCGGGCAGGAGGTCCGACGGGTCCCAGCCCGGGGACGGCACGACGAAGACGTCCCGCTCGCCCTGGAAGGAGTGGCCCAGCCGGGCGTACTCGTGCGGCCCGGAGATCGCGCTCAGCGCGGGGAACGCGACGACGGCGAGTTCGCCGCTGCCGGAGGCCAGCCGGATCGGCTTGAGGACGTGCCGGTCGCGCTCCTCGGCGCCGAACCTGGACCGCAGGTGGGAGGCGACACCGATCAGCGCGGACGCCTCGGGGAAGCTGCCCTGGGCGGCCAGCCGGCGGTAGAGCGTGGAGAGCGGGTGGCGCGGGTCGTCCACCGGCGCACCGCCACCGCTCCCGTGCGCGGCCGCCACGCTCCCGGCCGCCGTTCCGGCCGCCGCCCCTGCCGGGGCGGTGCCGGCCGGCGCCGCACCGCCGGAGGCCAGCAGCTCCGTGATCAACACGGCCAGGTGGTCGGCCAGTTGCGTCGGGTCCGGGTGGTCGAAGGTGATGGTCGGGGCGAGCCGCAGACCGGTGACCGCTGTGATCCGGTTGCGCAACTCGACCGCGCTCAGGGAGTCCAGACCCAGTTCGTTGAAGGGCCGGGCGGCCGGAACGCCGCCGGGGTCGCTCCCGAGCACGCCCGCCACCTCGGCGCGGACCAGCTCCAGCACGGCGGCCGGCCGCTCGGCCTCGGCCAGCACCGCCAACCGGGACAGCAGCGCCGGTGCCCCGCCGTCGCCGGTCGCCGCCCTGGCGGCCCGGCGCGGCGCCGGAGCGAGGGTCCGCAGCACCGCCGGGACGGGCTGCTGCGCCCGGACGGCGGCCAGGTCCAGCGGTGCGGCCACCAGGTAGCCGGCGTCCACACGGGCGGCCGCCTCGAACAGGCGGGCGCCGCGCTCGCCGGAGATCGTGCGCAGCCCGGCGCGGGCGGAGCGGCGGAGGTCCGCGTCGGTCAGGTGGCCGGTGATGCCGCTGGCCTCCTCCCACTGGCCCCAGGCCAGGGACTGGGCGGGCAGGCCGATCGACCGGCGGTGGGCGGCGAGCGCGTCCAGATAGGTGTTCGCCGCGGCGTAGCTGCTCTGCCCCGGACCGCCCAGGACGGCGGCGACGGAGGAGTACAGGACGAACGCGGCCAGGTCGTGGCCCCGGGTCAGCTCGTGCAGGTGCCGGGCCCCGTCCGCCTTCGGCGCCCACACCGCGGCCAGCCGCTCGGGCGTCAGCGCGGTCAGGATCCCGTCGTCCACGACACCCGCCGTGTGGACCACCGCAGTCAGCGGATGCCCCGCCGGAACCTCCCGGATCGCGGCGGCCAGCGCCTCACGGTCGGCCGCGTCGGCGGCGGCGATCGTCACCGAGGCACCCGCCGCGACGAGCTCCTCCCGCAACTCGGCCGCACCCGGCGCCCGCTCACCCCGCCGGGAGAGCAGCACCAGATGCCGCACCCCCCGCTCGGCCACCAGGTGCCGCGCCAGGATCGCCCCCAGCGTCCCCGTACCACCCGTGATCAGAACCGTGCCGTCCTCGTCCCACGGGCGGGCCGACTCGACCTCGGGAACGGCCGCCCGCACCAGCCGCGGCGTGTGCAGGCGCCCGTCCCGCAGGGCGAGTTGGGGCTCGCCGGTGGCGACCGCGGCGGCCAGGGCAGCCTCGGAGGCCGCGGCGCCGTCGGTGTCCACGAGCACGATCCGGCCCGGAAACTCGTTCTGCGCCGAGCGGAGCAGACCCCAGACCGGGGCCGTCGCCAGGTCGGGCGTCTCCCCCTCGTCCACGGCCACCGCCTGACGCGTCAGGACCACCAGACGGACACCCTCACGGGACTCGTCCGCGAACCACCCCTGAACGGCCGCCAGCGTCACGGCCAGGTCCCCCTCCGCCCGCAGCACCTCCCAAGCGGACTCGTCGGAGGCACCCGCCGTCACCTCCGGCCAGTCCAGCCGGAACAGCGCGTCGCGGTCGGCGCCGCCCGTCGGGGCGAGCTGCTCGGCGGAGACCAGGCGGGCCCGGAGTGCCTCCACCGAGGCCACCGGCGCGCCGGTCCCGTCCGCGAGCTCGATCGCGAGCACCTCCGGCTCGGTGTAGCGGAGCCGGACGCGCAGGGCGCTCGCCCCCGTCGCGTGCAGCCGGACACCGGTGTAGGCGAACGGCAGCCGGCTCACTCCGGGCGGGCTGTCGACCAGCCGGTGGTGGACGGTGATGTGGACGGCGGCGTCCAGCAGGGCGGGGTGGAGGCCGTACCGTTCGGCCTCACCGGCGAGCGCGTCGGGCAGCGCGACCTCGGCGTAGAAGGTGTCGCCGTCCCGCCAGGCGGCGCGCAGGCCCTGGAACCCGGGCCCGTAGTCCAGCCCGGCGGCGGCCAGGTCCTGGTAGATCCCCTCGGTGTCCAGCGCCGTCGCACCCGGCGGCGGCCAGGCGTGCAGACCCTCGGCCGGCGCGGCCGGGCCGCTCAGCAGGGTGCCGGCGGCGTGCCGGGTCCACTCGGCCGAATCCGTCAACCGCTCCACCGGGTCGCCCGGTCCGGCCGGCGGGGCGGGGCGCGAGTGGACGGTGACGGACCGCAGGCCCGCCTCGTCCGGGTCACCGACGCTCACCCGGACGTGGACGGCGCCGCGGTCCGGGACGAGGAGCGGGGCCTCGACGACCAGTTCGTCGAGCGCACTCGCCCCCACCTCGTCGCCCGCGCGGATCGCCAGCTCCAGCAGTGCGGTGCCGGGAAGGATCACCGTGCCCTGCACCGCGTGGTCGGCGAGCCACGGGTGGGTGGCCAGAGACAGGCTGCCGGTCAGCACGGCGCCCTCGCCGTCCGGCAGGCCGACGGCCGCCCGGAGCAGCGGGTGGCCTATCGGGGCCAGGCCGAGGCCGCCGGCGTCACCGGTACGGGTCGCGGGCTCCAACCAGTAACGACGCCGCTGGAACGGATACGTCGGCAGATCCACCCGCGGACGCCGCCCACCACCGAACAACGCCGCCCAATCCACCCGATGACCCTGCACATGAATCCGCGCCAACGCCGCCACCGCCGTCCGCGACTCCCCACGATCCCGCCGCAACACCGCAGCCGTCACCGGCCCCTCAAGAACCCCCTCCACCAACGACGCAAGAGTCCCGTCCGGACCCAACTCCACGAACGTCGACACACCCTCCGCCGACAACGACCCCACCACATCCGCGAAACGCACCGCCTCACGAACCTGACGCACCCAATACCCCGGATCCGCCAACTCCCCACCCGAAGCAACCCGCCCCGTCACATTCGACACCACCGGAATCAACGGCGCACGGAACTCCAACCCCTCCGCCACCACCCGGAACTCCTCCAACATCCCGTCCAGATGCCCCGAATGAAACGCATGACTCACCCGCAACCGCCGCGACCGACGACCCACGAAACGACCCCGAACCTCCTCCACCCCCACCTCGTCACCCGACACCACCACCGACAACGGACCATTCACCGCCGCAACATCCACACCCGCGACCAGAACAGCCCGCACCTCCTCCTCCGACGCCTCCAACGCCACCATCGCCCCACCACCCGGCAACGC
>NZ_JBHXDN010000064.1:0-11723 GCF_042726075.1 Kitasatospora sp. NPDC127035
AACTTCGTTCGCCTGGTTTTTTTTTTTATATGCGACCGCCCTGGTTTGACATGGTCCCCGGGGGGGGGCCCCCCGTCTACGGGGGCCCCCCCCCGGGGCCGGGGGCCGGAACGCCGTGGTCGCGGAGCGGGCCCAGCCGGAGCGCACGGTCGCGGCAGTGGTCGGCGATCAGGGGGAGCGCGTCGAGCGTCGCGCGCCAGGAACCGGGGGCCGAGGTGCAGTCGGAGTCGTGCAGGAGGAGGGTGGCACCCCCGGTGAGACCCGCCCGGGCGGTGCCGTAGACGGAGCCGCCGGTGGCACCGGCGACCCAGTCCCGGCCCCAAGTGGTCCACAGCACGGTCCGCAGGCCCAGGCGGTGGGCGGCGAGGGCCTGACCGGCGGCCAGCACGCCGTACGGCGGCCGGTACCAGGACGGGCGGGCGCCGCAGAGATCGGTGACCGCCTCGGTGACGCGGCGCAGTTCGCGCAGGTCGCGGGCGGGGTCCGGGTACCACTGGCGCCGGTGGCACCACCCGTGGACGGCGACCTCGTGGCCACGGGTCACCAGCTCGCGGCCGAGTCCGGGCGCGCGTTCCAGCATCGTGCCCAGCAGGAAGAAGGTGGCGCGCAGGCCCAGCGCGTCGAGGGCGTCGAGGATCTCCGGGGTACCGCGCGGGTCGGGCCCGTCGTCGAAGGTCAGCGCGACGTGCCGGGGGTCGCCGTACCCGGCGGTGCGCCGGGCCGCGAGGCGCCGGACCGGCGGCAGCCGCACGGCGGCCGGGGCGAGGTGGAGGAGTTCGGCACCGGCGGCGACCAGCGCGGCGCCGCCGAGCGCCCGGGCCCCGGGCCCACCCGGCCGGCCGCTCGTACCGCTCCCCCGGCCCCGGGCCCGACCCCGGCCCACCGGCGCCTAACCGAACCGGGACGCCATCCGCCGGAACACGCCCGGGGCGACGCCGTGGATCCGGGCCGGGTAGCCCAGCCAGCGCGGCACGAAGACCCGGTCGCGGGCGGTGGTGACGGCGTCGACGACGATGCCGGCCACCCGCTCCGGGCTGACCGGGCGGGGGCGTTCGCGCTGGTACGGCGTGCCGCGCTTGGCGAAGAACGGGGTGTCCACCGCGCCCGGGAGGACCAGCCGGACACCGACGCCGGTGCCCCGGAGCTCGTACCAGAGGCTCTCGGCGAACATGGTCAGCCCGGCCTTGGTCGCCGCGTACGCCGCCTCGTCGCGGACCCCGACCTGGCCGGCCATCGAGCCGATCAGGACGATCCGCCCCCGGTCGCGCTCCAGCATGCCGGGCAGGAGGAGCCGGGTCAGCCGCAGCGGGGCGGCCAGGTTGACCTCCAGCATCCGGTCCAGGGTGTCGACCGGGGTCCGGGCGAAGGGACCGCGCCAGCCCAGGCCCGCGCCGGCGATCACGGCGTCCACCCGCCCGGCCGAGGCGACGGCCGCCTCGGCGAGGCGCTGCGCGCCGTCGGGCTTGGCGAGGTCCTCGGGGAGCGGCAGCCCGCCGGTGCGGTCGGCGACCGCGTCCAGCCGGGAGCGGTCGGTGCCGGAGAGCAGCAGGCGCCAGCCGGCCGCGGCGAGGCGGCCGGCAGTGGCCGCGCCGATACCGGAGGAGGCTCCGGTGATCAGGACGACCGGCGGGTCGTCGGCGGGGCGGGGCCGTTTCCGCCGCGAGGGTGGCGGGGCTTCGTCCGTCGTCATGGCACCTGCCGCTCTGAGCGCACCTGGCCGTCCTTTTTGTCCGGCATGCCACCTTCGCACGACGGAGCCGTCCGGGCGACCGGGCCCGGCGCGGGGGCACGGCCCGGCGCGGGGTCCGCCCGGGCGCCGTCGCCGGTCGGGGCCGGTCCCAGCTCGGCCTCGACCTCGCCGAAGCGGGACAGCACGACGGTGCCCCCGACCGCGACCGCGAAGCCGGTCAGCGCGCACCAGGCGTAACCGGGCCGGGCCGCGTCACCGAGGGCCGCCACCCCGACCAGCGCCGGGCCGAAGGTCTCGGAGATCGTGCCGGCGGCGGTGGCGGCGGTCACCGTGCCCCGCTGCAACGCCAGCGCGTAGGCGAGGTACCCGCCGAGACCGCCGACGGCCAGCGCGTACCCCGCCGGATCGGTGAACACGGTGAGCGGCCCGGAGACGTCGAGGACCCGGACCGCCAGACTCGTCACGCCGAAGCCGACCCCGGCGAGCAGGCCGAGACCGGCCGCCGCGGCGTTGCCGCTCCGGCGGGCGAGGACGAGGGTGAGCAGCAGCATCAGCGCCGTCGTGGCGAGCAGCGCCCAGTGGAACACGGCCGGGGCGTGGTCGCGGCCCTCGCTCCCGGAGCCCAGCGCGAGCAGGGTGAGGCCGGCCACCACGGCGGCGATGCCCAGCAGGTCGCTCCGGCGCAGCCGGGCGCCGAGCAGGCGGGCGGCGGCCAGGGCGGTGACGGCGAGGCTCGCGTTGGTGACCGCCTGGACCAGGAACAGCGGCAGCGTGCGCAGCGCGACGATGCTCAGCGCGAAGCCGGCGACGTCCAGACCGGTACCGAGCAGGAACTGCCAGGAGCGGAGCAGCGCGGCCAGCAGTCCGACCTGCACCCGGTCCGCCTTCGGCGCCTCCCGCGCGCCGCGTGCCTGGAAGACCGACCCGAAGCCGAAGCAGACGGTGGCGACCAGGGCGGTGGTGAGTCCGAGCAGCATGGCTCTCCCAGCCTCGGGGGCAGGATCCACCCCCAGTCTCCGCCCGGCGGCGCCCCGGTGCAGCGGGGAGCCGCCGGGCGGAGACCGGCACGCTCAGGCGCGGCCGGGGCCCTCGGCGGTGGCGGGGAGCGCGGCCCAGCCGGCGGGGACGGCGCCGGTGTGGTGGTGGACGGCGTAGTGCTGCGGGGCCACGGCCGTCGCGCGTCCGGGGAGGACGGCGATCACCGCGCGGTGGGCGGTCTCGGGGGTGAGGGCGGGGTCGGTGGTGGCGATCCGGGCGGTCAGCCGGCCCTCGACGCAGGAGACCTCGACCAGCGGGTCGGGGCCGAACGCGTCGGCGAGCAGGGTGCGGACGGCGTCGAGGTGGATCCAGTCGGCCCCGACCCGGTGCCAGTCGCCGGTCCGGGTCGCGGGCCGCAGGCCGCTCAGCGCGGCCAGTTCGGCGAGCGGGAGCGGGCCTTCGACGGCGGCGGCGAGGACCGCGGGCACGGCGCGCGCGAACCGCTCGGTCTCCTCCCGGTCGAGGACCTGGGGGCAGGCCAGGAGCGCGAACTCCAGGCTGCCGGTGGCCCGGAGGATGTTGACCATGAGGCGGACCGGGAGCGGCTGGTCGGGCAGCCAGGTCACCTCGGGGTCGGTGGTGGGAGCCGGGCGGGCCTCGGACATCGCCTCGGGGATGGTGAGGCTGAGGTCGTTGACGACGACCTGGCGGGTGAACCTGGCGCCGCGCCGCTCGGCGACGTCCTCGATGAGCTGCCAGACCTTGTCCGCGTTGAGCGTGCTGTTCCAGTAGCCGTTGAACGAGGCGACCTTGACGCGGCCGATCAGCTCGTCGAGGTCGGCGGCGTCGGTGTCGAGGGCGAGCAGGGCGTCCTGGGCGAGGGTGCCGATGTGGTCGGCCATCGCCGAGCGCTGGCGGTTGGCCGAGAGCGCGGCGAAGACCAGCTCGGTGCGGGCCGCACGGTGGGCGGTCAGGGCCGCGATGACGGCGAGCAGGACGACGGAGGGGCCCGCGCCGGTGCGGCGGGCGACGATGTCGAGGTCGGCGGCCGCGCTGCGGGAGCGCACCACGAGGGTGGCGAGACCGTCCGGCGGTCCGGTGATGCCGTCGGTCGCGAAGACGACCTGCGGGCCGGTGGCGAGGATGTTCTCCCAGTGCCGCAGCGCGGCCTGGGTCTTGCGGCGGCCCTGGGAGCTCTGCTCCTGCTCGGCGACCTGGAGCGGGGTGCGGGAGGTGACCGGCGGGAGGTCCTTGCCGGCGGCGAGGGCGGTCCAGTCCTCGATGAGCAGGGTGACCGCGGCGGCGTCCACCCCGGCGTGGCAGGCCACGACGACGAGCCTGCGCAGCTGGTCGCCGTCCGTGAGGAGGGTGAACCGCAGTCGGGGGGCCGCCGCCAGGTCGAACGGGACGGCCACGTCAGCTCGACCCAACTCGTCGGCCAGCTGGTCGAGTTCGGCTTCGCCGAGGGCGCCGGCGGGGACGGTGGTGACGGTGAACTCGCCGTCGCCGTGGACGTTCTGGAGCTCCGGGAAGCCGTCCGCGCCGGGGCCGGGCGGGAAGCCGGTGCGCAACGACTCGTGCCGCTCCAGGAGGGCGCGCAGGGCGTCGAGGGCGGCGGGCAGGGTGGTCCGGTCGGGGACCGGCCAGACCGACTCCTTGTTGATCTGCTCGGGGCGGTCGCGGCGGATGCAGCGGATCATGTTGTCCTGGCCGAGGGTGAGCGGGCCGGAGCCCGAACTCGCACCGCTGTACCGGATCGTGATCCGCCCGCTGGTCTCTGTCACGTCGTACGTGCCCTTCGGCTCGCCGGGTCTGCCGGGGGCGCCCCGGCGGCGGTGCGGGTCGGGGCGCCGTCGGCGGCCCGACCGAGGGGTCCGGACCGGAGGTCCGGAGTGTTCCGACGGATCGTCAGTTCAGCGCCGGGGCCGGCATGTCGGCCGACCAGGCCCGGACCGCGACGCGGATCGGGCGGGCACCGACGGCGGCCACCGCCGCACGGAACGGGCCGGGGACGGGCACGTCGTCGATCCGGCACGGGCCCGGCCCGAGTGCACCCGGGTCGGCGAGGAGCAGCGGCGCCGGGCCGGCCATGGGCAGGCCGAAGCCCTGGACGAGCCGCCCGCCGTAGGCCTTGACGCAGGCCTCGCGACGGCACCAGAGCTCGGTGAACCGCTCGGCGGGCCGGGCGTCCGCCGCGACGGCGGCGGCCTCCCCGGCGGGGAAGTAGCGTCCGGCGAGACGGGTGGCGGTCCGGGTGTCGCGGACCTCCTCGACGTCGACGCCGATCGCCCGCCCCCGGGCGAGCGCGAGCACCGCGAGCGCCCCGGAGGCCGAGTAGTTGAGGCTGACCGACCCGGACGACGCCCCGGGCCCGGCGGTCAACTCCGGTTTGCCGTGCGGCCCTTGGTATCGGACGAGGTCTGCGGGCCGGCAGCCGAGCCGCGCACCGAGGAGCTGCCGGACGGCGCCGTGCACGACGGTGAACCGGCCGCCGAACCCGGGGTCGGGGCTCGCCGCGCGGGCACGCTCGTCCGGATCGAGCACGCCCCACAGGGCCTCGGTCACGGACTCCGGCTGGTCGGTGGGGATCAGCCACACGTCGATCAGGTCCGCGGTCCGGCCGCCCTCGGGGTCGGATTCGGGGTTGGGGCCGGCCCGACCACCGGCCGGGCTGCTGCCGTCGGTCACGGCCCGGCCCGCAGGGTCAGCGTGGAGAGCACACCGAGCCGCCGGTCGAGGTCGGCGAGCAGCACGGGCCGCCGTTCGTCCCGCCAGCCCGGCAGGCGGGCGGCGAGTTCGGACCAGAGGCCGGTGAACGGCTGCCCGGCGGGGGTGCGGATCGCGTCCACGTCGGGCACGTCCAGGCCGGCGGAGAGCAGGACCGCCGTGTCGGCGCCCAGCGCCTCGGCCTGTCGGCGCACCTCCTTGGCCGCCGACTCGGGCTCCATCAGGCTTTCCTGATGGACCGTCAGGTTCTCGCCCGGCCCGGTCTCGCAGACCAGGACCACGGCGCAGTGCCGTTCGGGCAGGACCACCGGTTCCGGCGGCAGGTAGTGCAGGGCGGTCTGCTCGGCGAGCACCACGACCGCGCGACCGCCGATGCCGGTCCGCCAGTACGCGACGGCGGCGCGCAGCGCGCCGAAGGCGGTGGCGGTTCCCTGGTCGCACAGGGCCAGCGCGGTCGGCGTGCCGGCGCAGGAGCGGCTGAGCGCCAGCGAGGTGGGCGCACCGGGGCGGATGTCCGGCGAGTCGAAGGCCTGGATCAGCAGGTCGGCCGGTTCGTCCGGTCCGAGCGCCTCGGCGAGCAGGCCCGCGGCCAGCTCCTCGTACGCGTGCCCGACCCCCTCGGTCAGCAGGTCCTCGCGGAGCGGCAGGCCGTAGGGGCGGACCAGGTCGGAGACGAACACCCGCAGGTCCGGGTCGAGCGAGAGCTCGGAACGGCCGTCGGTGTACCGCGCCAGCACCCGGGTCAGGCCGAGGCCCGGGGCGGATGCGGCGGCCATCCGGTCAGTCCTCGGGAATGACGTGCGTGGCGACGTACTGGGCGAGCTTGGTCAACGAGCGGAGGTCGTCCTCGCTGATCTGCTCGACGTCGACCTGGATGTCGAGCGCCTCCTCGACCTCCAGGATGAGCTCGATGGTGCCGGCCGAGGTGAGGCCCAGGTCGTCGAAGAGGCAGGCGTTCTCGGGGATCTCGGGGAGGTCGCGCTTGAGGACGCGCGGAAGCAGCTCGCCGAGGCTGTGCAGGACCCGGTCGCGCAGCTCGGCTTCGGTGGTCTGGACCACTTGATCGGACATGGTGGGACCGTCCCGTCGTGCGTGGAGTGGCAGGGAGTGGGCGCGGAATCCGGAAGGGAATCCGGCGCGGGAGCCGGCGATCGGGCTCGACCGGTGGCTCGTCAGTGCTCGACGACCATGGCGGAGAACGTCGCTCCGATGCCGGCGGCGGCCAGCAGGTAGCGGTCACCGCGACGGAGCATCCCCCGCCCGACGGCGGTGTGCAGATTGATGAGGCCGTCCGCAGCGAAACTGTGCCCGACAGCGGGCACGTTGTCCAGCACCGCGTTCCCGATCGGGAAGCCGATCCGGCGGCAGATCATCCGCCAGGATGCCTGGTTGACGTTGTGCGGAAGCAGCGCGACCAGGTCGGAGAGGTCCAGACCTGCCTGGTCCAGGGCGGCCTCGATCGCCTCGACCATCACCGCGGGGTACTCCCGCTGGTAGCGGGCGAGCAGATCCTGGTCCTCGGCCAGCCGGCCGTCGAACTCGGGGCGCTGGCGCACCGCGTAGGAGAGCACCCGGTCGCGCTCGCCGTGGGCGCTGACCAGGCAGGCGGCCGCGCCCTCGGCGAAGATGCCGGTCTCCGGCACCACCTGGGCGTCCTTGGTGAAGGTCTTCTCCCCGGTCAGCACCAGGGCCAGCGCCTCCCGGTCGGGATCCCCGGCGAGCAGGCGGCCGGCCAGGTCGACGGCCAGCAGGCCGACCGCACAGGCGTGGTGGGTCACGGTGAAGGCCTGGGCGTGGCCGAGGCCGTACCGGTGGAGCAGGTCGTGCAGCGGGTTCAGCGGGTACGGGACGGCCACCGGCATGCTGCGCGCATGGATCACGAAACGGACGTGCCGTTCGCGTCCGCGCAGCTCCGGGAGAGCGTCGGCGGCGGCTCCGAGGAGGTCGGGCAGCTTCCCGTCCGGGTCCAGTCGCAGCTGGTCCAGGCCGTGGAAACGGCGGAAGAGTTTGAGTTGACGTGGGGTCAGGCCGATCCGCTCGCCCACTGCCTCAATGGGCACGGTGTGGTGGGGGAGGTGAACGGCCACTGCCTCCAGTGCGGTCACGCGGGCTAGTATTCCCACGCCCGGCGGGTCCGCACAAGTGATCTCGGGCGGTTGCGGCACACATCCCGCACACTCCCCGAACGCGCCGCCCACGGATTCGCCCCGTGCCGTGCGGCCGTCCCCCGCCCCCGTGCCGTCGAGCAGGTGGAGCCACAGATGACCGACCCTGACATCCCCGTCCCCGCGAACCCGGCCGCCGCGCCGCCGGTCCGCCCCGAGCTGGTGGCGGTGCTGGTCGAGGCCGCCGACGCGCCGCCCGCGTGGGCCTCGCGGGTCACCCCGCAGGCCCGGCTGGACGGCGACCTGCTCCTGGACGAGACCGAGATCGGCGCGCTGGACGGCCTGCTGCGCGCCCGGTTCGGCCCGGCCGCCGACCTCGGCGCGCTGCGGTCCGGCCTCGACCTGGCCGGCCTGGAGGCGCTGACCGTCGCCGACGTCGAGCGCCTGCTGCCCGCGGAGGACGCCCGATGAGCCGCTTCCTGGTGGTCGTGCCGCCCCTCACCGGACACGTCAACCCGACCGTCGGCCTGGCCCGTGAACTGGTCGCCCGCGGGCACGAGGTGGCCTGGACCGGCACCGAGTCGGTGCTGCGCCCGCTGCTCGGGCCGGACGCCCGGGTGTTCGGCACCGGCACCCGGGCGTTCCGGGCGCAGGGCGGGCACGGGCTGGCCGCGGTCCGCTCGCTCTGGGAGGGCTTCATCGTCCCGTACGCGCGGTTCACCGCGAAGACGCTGGACGCGGCGGTGCGCGAGTTCCGGCCGGACGCCCTGCTGGTGGACCAGCACACCCCGGCCGGGGCGCTGGTGGCGCACCGGCACCGCCTGCCCTGGGCCACCCTGGCGCCCGGGGCGATGGAACTGGGTCGACCCTTCCGGGGGTTGCCGCAGGTCGAGGAGTGGATGACCGGTCTGCTCCAGGGCCTGTGGCGGCGGGCCGGGCTGCCCGAGGAGGAGTACGTCGACCCGCGGTTCTCGCCGGACCTCGTGCTCGCGTTCACCGGCCCGGCACTGACCGGCCCGCAGCCGCTCCCCGCCGAGTACGCGCCGGTCGGACCGGTGCTGGCGGACCGGCCCGCCGATCCGGCGTTCCCCTGGGAGCGGCTGGTGGAGGGCCGCCGGCGGGTCCTGGTCACCATGGGCACGCTGGCCGGCGAGCTGGGCGCCGACTTCCTGGCGCGGGCGGTGCGGGCGGTGGAGCTCTGCGGGGAGGACGTGCAGCCGGTGTTCGCGGCGCCGCTCGACCTGCTGCCCGGGCTGCCGGCCCACGCCGTCGCGGTGGACCGGGCGCCGGTCCTGGAGCTGATGGCCCGCGGCGCCCTGGACGCGGTGCTCTGCCACGGCGGGATGAACACCGTGGGCGAGGCGCTGGCCCACGGACTGCCGCTGGTGACGGCGCCGATCCGGCACGACCAGCCGTTCGTGGCGGCGCAGGTGGTGGCCTCCGGGGCCGGACTGCGGGTGCCGTTCGCCCGGGTGACGCCCGATCAGCTGGCCGTCCGGCTACGAACCGTGCTGGACGACCCGGAGTACCGGGCGGCGGCGACCCGGGTCGGGGCGGCGCTGCGGGCCGGCGGCGGGGCCCCGGTGGCGGCCGACCGGGTGGAGGCGCTGGTCGCGGACGGTGCCCCTCAGGCCAATCCATTGGTCTAGGCCATTGTTTCCGGGGTGCCGCAGACCCTAGGGTGGCCCGCAGCACCACTTCCCAGGTGTCCCGCGCGCCGCATCCCAGGCGCCCCGGCAACCCATCCCCGCTCGGGAGTTCTGGTTGATCGAGACCAAGGGACTTCGCAAGTCCTACCCTTCCAAGAAACGTGGCCAGGCCTCTGTCGACGCCGTTCGCGGCATCGGTCTGGACGTGGCGGCGGGTGAGATCTTCGGCTTCCTCGGCCCCAACGGCGCCGGCAAGACGACCACGCTCCGCATGCTCGCCACGCTCATCCGGCCGGACGGCGGCGAGGCCCGGATCGCCGGCGCCGACCTGTTCGCCGACCCGGCCGAGGTCCGCCGCCGGATCGGCTACGTCGCCCAGGGCGGTGGCACCACCGACTCCGTCACCGCACGCGAGGAGCTGGTGCTCCAGGCCCGCATGCACGGCTGCGGCAAGTCCGAGGCGCTGTCCCGCGCCGAGGAGGCGCTCAATGCCTTCGAACTCACCGAGTTCGCCGACCGCCCGTGCCGGACCTACTCGGGCGGCCAGCGGCGCCGGGTCGACATCGCACTGGGCGTCATCCACTCCCCGAAGGTGCTCTTCCTGGACGAGCCCACGGTCGGCCTCGACCCGGCCAGCCGCGGCCACGTGTGGGCGGAGATCCGCCGTCTGAGCGACGAGGGCATGACCGTGGTGGTCACCACCCACTACCTCGACGAGGCGGACGCGCTCTGCGACCGCGTGTCCATCGTCGACCACGGCGAGGTCGTCGCCGAGGGCACGCCCGAGACCCTCAAGCGCGAGATCTCCGGCGACGTCGTCCTGCTCGGCCTGGGCGCCGGGGAGGCCGAGTCGGCCGCCAAGGCCCTGCGGGAGGAGCCCGACCTGCCGGTCCTGCACCGACTGGAGCTGCGCGGCGACGACGGCCTGCGGCTCTACCTGGACGACGGCGCGGCCGCCATCCCCCGGCTGCTGCGCGCACTCGACGCGGCCGGCGTGGCCTCGGGCACCGTCCAGCTGCAACGACCCAGCCTGGACGACGTGTTCCTGGCCCGCACCGGCCGCTCCATCGAGCAGTCCTGACCTCAGATCCCCGAGGAGGGGCTCCCATGAAGCTCGCCCGCGACACCTGGCTGGTGTTCCAGCGCCAGCTGCTGCTGATGTGGCGGACACCGATCTGGATCGCCGTCGGAGTGATCCAGCCGATCTTCTACCTGCTGCTGTTCGCGCCGCTGCTCAAGACGGTCCTCGAACCGATGGGCGCGACCACCTACGCCCAGACCTACCAGATCTACGTGCCGGGCCTGCTGGCGGTGCTCTGCATCTTCGGCGGCCTGTACACGGGCTTCAGCCTGCTCGGCGAGCTGAGGGCCGGCATCATCGAGCGGGCCCGCGTGACGCCGGTCAGCCGACTGGCCCTGCTGCTCGGACGGGCCCTGCGCGAGACGGTGGCGCTGCTCGTCCAGGCGGTGATCATCACGCTGATCGCGCTGCCGTTCGGGCTGCGGGTGGGCCCGGTGAACCTGCTGCTCGCCTACCTGCTGCTCGGCCTGCTGGCGCTGATGACGTCGGCGCTCTCGTACGGCATCGCCCTGCTGCTGCCGGCCGACGAGGCGATGGCTCCGGTGGTGAACACCCTCGCACAGCCGATCGCACTGCTCTCCGGGGTGCTGCTGCCGCTGGCGCTGGCACCGATCTGGCTCCAGTCCGTGGCCAAGTGGAACCCCTTCTACTGGGCCGTGGAGGGCATGCGCGCGCTGTTCTCGGGCCACGTCGGGGACAGCGTGGTCTGGCAGGGCCTGCTGATCGTCGTGGTGATGACGTCCGCCGCCGTGTACTGGTCTGGGGGGTCGGGGGCGTCTCGTACTTGGGTGTCCTCCGTAGGTCGGGGGGGGCCGGGCCGGGGAGGTCGTGCGGGTGCGCCCGCGCGACCTCCCCGGCCTTCGTCCGTCACTCCTCCTGCCGCTCGGTCACCTCCCCGGCACGAAGCGGCGATCGGTTGTCCGGGGACCACGGCGGCCCTATCGTCGTGGGCAGCCGACCGCCCCCCGCACGACGAGAGGAACCCCCATGAGCCCTCGCTCCGAGAACACCCCGGTCGCCGGCCGGGACGCCGCCCCCGTGCGGCGGCGGCGTACGCGCCTGGCCCTCGCGGGCGGGGCGATCGCGGCGCTGCCCGTGGTCGGCCTGCTCGGCGCGGGCACGGCCTCGGCCGAGCCCGTCGCCTCCGTCGAGGCCGTGGGCAAGAAGCCCCCGGCCAAGGTCACGGCTGCCAAGCCGCCGGTCAAGGCCGTCGCGGCCAAGCCGCCGATGAAGGCCGTGGCCGCGAAGCCGCCGGTCAAGGCCGTGGCCGCGAAGCCGCCGATGAAGGCCGTGGCGGCCGATCCGCGGGCGCACGGCACCCCCTGACGGTCCGGCCCGTCCCCGCAGCACGGAACGGCGGGGCGGCCGGCCCCCCACCCCGCCGGCGCCGACCGGGGGGGCGCGGGGCGGGCCCCCGCGCCGGACGCCGCCCGCAACACCCCCCCCCACCGCCCCCACACCGAACCCCCCCAGCGCCAACCCCCCCCCCCCCC
>NZ_JBHXDN010000064.1:11733-54511 GCF_042726075.1 Kitasatospora sp. NPDC127035
GGGCGCGCGCGGGGGCGCCCCCGCCCCCCCGGGCGGCGCCGCCCCCCCCCCCCCCACCGGCCGGGCGGCCCCCCCCCCCCCCGGGGCCCCCCCCCGCCGTTCTGCGGTCCGGGGCTACCGCGCGTCCGCGTGCGCTCCGCTCCGCCCGGCCTCGGCCCGGACGAACCCGGCCAGCTTGGCCACGCCGTCCTCGATCTGGCCGGCCGTCACCGAGGAGATCGAGAGCCGCAGGCGGCGCTCTCCCCCGCCTGCCGGGTAGAACGGCGCCATCGGCGTCCAGAGCACGCCGTGGTCCCGGGCACAGCGTTCCATCGCCGCGTCGTCCGCCGCGAAGGGCACCTCCAGGACGGCGAAGAAGCCGCCCTCCGGAACGTTCCAGGACAGGCCCAGGCGGGCCCGTTCGGCCGCCGGGAAGTGCCGGTCCAGCTCGGCCAGCAGGGTGGCCATGCCGGCCGCGTAGTGGGCCGTGGCGGGGGCGTTGGCGGCCCGGAGCCGGCAGTCGTGGGTCAGCAGCATGCCGCCGATCACGGCCTGGCTGAGCGCCGGCGTGTTGACCGTCGTCATGCTCTTCAGCTTGGCCAGCTGGTCGGCGAGCAGGGTGCGCCGCCCGTCCGGGCCGGTCACCTCCTGGTCGGCGACCACGTAGCCGAGCCGGGCGCCGGGGAAGCAGGTCTTGGCGAAGGAGCCCAGGTAGACGACCTGCCGGTGGCGGTCGAGGGCCTTGAGCGTGGGCCGCTCGCCCGGCTCGCGGGCGAAGAAGCCGTACGGGTTGTCCTCGATGATCAGCAGCCCCTCCTCCGCCGCCGTCTCCAGCAGCCGGGTCCGGGCCGCGACGGGCATCGAGGTGCCGGAGGGGTTGGCGAAGTCGGGGACGACGTACAGGGCGCGCGGGCGCCGGCCGTCGGCCCGGACGGCCCGGGCGGCGGCACGGACGGCCTCCGGGTCGGGGCCGCCGTCCGCACCCTCCGGGACCGGGACGGTGGTCAGGTCGAGCAGCCTCGCCGCGCCGGTGACCCCGACGTAGCAGGGCGAGCTGACCAGCACGACGTCGTCCGGGCCCGCGCAGAGCGCACGCAGCGTCAGCAGCATGCCCTCCTGGGCGCCGACGGTCAGCACCAGCGCCTCGGGCGGGACGGCGAGGCCCTCGTCGTTGGCGAGGGTGCGGGCCACCAGGTCGGCGATGACGCCCTTGGTCGGGCCGTACTGGAAGAGCACGGTGCGGATCGCGTCCCGACCCAGTCCGCGCGCGGCCAGGTGGTCGAGGAACGCCTCCAGGTAGGCGGTGACGTCCTCCGGCTCGAAGAAGCCCTCGTAGGGGCGGCCGGGGGCGAAGGAGACGGCGCCGGGGTAGCGGGTGGTGACCTCGTTCAGGAAGGTCATCGCGTCCAGCAGCGGGTCGGAGAGCGAACCGTGCAGGTCGCCGAGGTCCAGGGACACGGTCTGCGGGGCCGTCGGCGCGGTCACCGGAGGGCCTCGCGCAGCCGCGCGGCGGCGTACGCCTGCGCCTCGGCGGCGGCGTCCAGGGTGCCCGTCATCGCGAAGAAGCCGTGCGGGACGCCGTCGAAGCGGCGGGTCTCGGCCGGGACCCCGGCCGCCCGCAGGGCCTCGGCGTACTGCTCGCCCTCGTCGCGCAGCGGGTCGTACTCGGCGGTGATGACGGTGGCGGGGGGCAGGCCCGCCAGGCTCGGGGCGCGCAGCGGGGACGCGTGCGGGTGGTCGCCGTCGGTCGGGCCGGCCAGGTAGTGGCCCCGGTACCAGGCGACCGACCGGCGGTTGAACAGCGCCGGGTCGTCGTACTCGCGCAGCGAGGCGGTGTCGGCGCGCTGGTCGGTGTTGGGGTAGACGAGCAGCTGGTGGCGGATCGCCGGGCCGTCCTCGTCACGGGCGATCAGGGTGAGCGCGGCGGCCAGGTTGCCGCCGGCGCTGTCGCCGCCGACGGCGAGCCGGTCCGGGTCGATGCCGAGGGTGTCGGCCTGCTCCGCCAGCCACCGGGCGGCGGCGCGGCTGTCGTGGACGGCGGCGGGGAACGGGTGCTCGGGGGCGAGGCGGTAGCCGACCGAGGCCGTGACGCAGCCGACCGCGTTGGTCAGGGCGCGGCAGATGGCGTCGCTGGTGTCGGGCGAGCCGAGCGTCCAGCCGCCGCCGAACAGGTAGAGCAGGACGGGGAGGCGGCGGCCGGGCGCCGGGCGGGCGGGCCGGTAGAGCCGGAGCGCGAGCTCGCCGCCGGGGCCGGGGATGCGGTGCTCCTCGACGGCGGAGACCGGTTCGGGGGTGCCGGCGGCGGCGCGGATGTCGGCGAGGTCGGCGGCGCGGGCCTCGGCCAGGGTGAGGGTGTAGAGCGGCGGCGTGCCGGAGCTCGCGCGGCGGTCGCGCAGCGCCTGGGCCTGGGGGTGCAGTGGCATCGGGTGTCCCGGGGGTCTGGCGTCGGGTCTCAGCGGTCGGCCTCGACGTAGACGGTCTCGTCGGTGCGGAAGGCGGTGTCGAGGTCGGCGACGTCGGCCCGCGCGCCCTCGCGGTAGGCGCAGGGGCGGATCTGCCCGGGCTCGAACCCGGCCCGGGTGAGGACGTGCCGCAGCTCGTCGAGGTCGTAGATCCACTGGTGGCCGTAGTGGCGGAAGATCTGGTTGACCAGGAAGGCGGGGCGCGCCGGCATCGGCGGGCCGAAGCCGAGGGTGGTGAGGCGGCGGCGGTGCTTGGCCAGGAAGCCGTCGTCGGTGGCGTAGCCGACCAGGTAGCGGGCCAGGTCGGGGGTGGTGATCCGCAGGACGCCGCCGGGGCGCAGGACGCGCCGGGCCTCGCGCAGCCAGCCGACCGCGACCGGCATGGTGACGTGCTCGATCAGGTGCTCGGCGTAGACCCAGTCGACGCTGGCGTCGGCGAAGGGCAGCGGCTTGGAGATGTCGAGCTGGGTGAACCAGCGGTCGCCGTCGACCCGGTAGAGGGTACCGGGTTCGGTGCCGGTCGCGGGGCTGCGCAGCGCGGTGAGGTCGGTGCCGAGGCCGCCCGGGTGGGCGGTGCGGAAGGCCGCGAACTCGATGCCGGTCAGGCCGAGGTCGGTGAAGTCCCGGTGGTCGAACGGGAGCCCGCCTGCGGCCGGTTCGAGCGTGCGGCAGGTGGCGACGTCGGCGCTGAACCGGTCGAGCTGGTCCTCCAGGCCGTCCGGGTCGTCCCAGTCCCAGCCGGGAAAGGCATTCTGTCTGCTCATGGTGTCGGTCTTTCCGTCGTTCTCGTCTGGTGCTGGGCGGTGTGTCAAAAAGGGCCCGGCGGCTGCCCGATGGTGCCTCCGCCGGGTACCGGACGGCCCTGCCGTCCGGTCCTTCCGGCTGCCCGATGGTGCCGTCGTCGCGACGCCTCCGGGGGCCGCCGGGTGCGCCGCGGCGCGGCGTCGCGGCGGGATCAGGTGCCGACGGGATCAGGTGCCGACGGGATCAGCCGGTGGGCCAGGGGGCGAGGGCGGTGCGGTCCAGGTCGGCGAGGGCGGGGCGGCCCAGCAGGGCCATGGTGTGCTCCAGTTCGTCGCGGAGCAGGTCGAGGACCCGGGTGACGCCGTCCTCGCCGCCGGTGGCCAGGCCCCAGAACGCCGGACGCCCGACCAGGACGGCGCGGGCGCCGAGGGCGAGGGCGACGGCGATGTCGGCGCCGCCGCGCACGCCGCCGTCGAGCACGGCGGGGATGTGCGGCGGGAGGGCGTCGACCACCTCGGGGAGGGCGGCGAGCGCGGGCAGTGCGCCGTCCAGTTGACGGCCGCCGTGGTTGGAGACCACGACGGCGTCGACGCCGTGCTCGGCGGCGAGCCGGGCGTCCTCGGCGGTGAGGACGCCCTTGAGGACCAGCGGCAGCCGGGTGCGTTCGCGCAGCCAGGCCAGGTCGGACCAGGTCAGGGCGGGGTCGAACTGCTCGCGGGCGTGGTCGGCGATGCCCGAACTGCCTTCGGTCGCGCGGTGGGTGGAGGCCATCAGGGCGGGGTCGAGATTGACCGCGCGGATCTCCGGCGGGACGGCGAAGCCGTTGCGCAGGTCGCGCAGCCGGCGGCCGATCCGGGGGGCGTCGACGGTGAGCATCAGGGCGGTGAAACCGGCCGCCTCGGCGCGTTCGACCAGGGAGGCCAGCGCGTCCCGGCGGCGCAGCCAGTACAGCTGGAGCCAGAGTGGACCGGTCGCGGCGGCGGCGATCTCCTCCAGGGTACTGCTGGCGAAGATGCCCGCGACCAGCAGGGCCCCCGCCCGGCCGGCCGCCCTGGCGGTCGCGGTCTCGCCGTCCGGATGGACCAGGCGGTGGTAGGCCATCGGGGCAATTCCGAGCGGCAGTCCGAGCGGTGAGCCGAGCAACTTGACGGCGGTCGAGCAGTCGGAGACGTCGACCAGTGTGCGCGGGCGGAACGCGTAGCGTCCGAACATTTCGCGGTTGGCCGCCAGGGTGCGCTCCGCACCGCTGCCGCCCTCGATGAAGTCCCAGATTTCTGGGGAGAGTTGCTCGCGCGCTGCGCGTTCGATCCCGGCCAGCGTGAGTGGTGCCACGGCCATCCTCGTTCCCGGACGGCCGCGCTCGGACCAGTCCACGGGTCGGCAGCGTAGGAGGTCTGGACCTGATTGGTATAGACCTTGATTTGACCAAACGTCTGTGCAATGGTCTGGCAACGGAATTGACCGTATTGCTCGTGATTACCTACACACGGCGTTCATGACAAATCTCCTCACTGTGTGGAGTGGCGTTGACCCGCATTTCCCCTTCTTCACCGCCGCCTTCTTCACCCCCGCACGCCGATGCCCCCGACGACTGGGTCGAACGGGTGCTGTTGGCCGGTCCCGGGGGTGAGGAGTGCCTCCGCTTCGGCACACCCGTCGACCGCGACGCCCTGCGCGCGCTGGTCGCCGAGCAGGCCGAACGGCTCACCGCCGCCGGCCTCGGCCCGGGCGGCACCGCCGCGCTGCGCCTGCCGCCCTCACTGGGCTTCGTCGTCGCGCTCCTCGCCTGCTGGCGCCTGCGGGCCCAGGTGGCCCTGCTGGACCACCGGCTGACCGACCACGAGATCGAGGGCGCGGTCGAACGGCTGGCCCCGCAGGTCCTGGTGGGCTCCGCCCAGCGACCCTCGGCCGCCGCGCTGCGCGGCTACTCCGTGGTCGACCCGGTGGCCGTCCGGCTGCCCGCCGGCCGGCCGGCCCGGACCGGGCACGCCCTGATCCAGCTCAGCTCCGGCTCCACCGGCCCGGCCAAGATCATCGCCCGGACCGCGGGCGACCTGATCCGCGAGCTCGACTGCTACCGGCGGCTGGCCGACTTCCCCGGCGAGGGTGAGCGGGTCGTCCTGCTGTCCTCGGTGGTGCACGTGCTCGGGCTGGTCGGCGGACTGCTCAACAGCCTGCACGCGCACGCCCCGCTGACCGTCCCGGACCGGATGACGGCGGCGGGTATCCTCGCCACCGTCGCCGACGACGACCGCCCCACCACGGTGATCGGCGTCCCGTTCCACGCCGAGCTGCTGGCCGGCGCCGCCGGACCGCCGGCGCTGCCCCAGCTCCGGCGGATGGTCGTGGCCGGCGAACTGGTCCGCCCGGGCCTGCCCGCCGCGTTCACCGCGCGGTACGGCGTCCCGCTCGGCACGATGTACGGCATGACCGAACTCGGGGTGATCGCCACCGATCTGGACGGCACCCTGAACCCGGCCAAGCAGCCCGTCGAGGGCATGGAACTGCGTCTCGTCAACGGCGAGTTGCAGCTCCGCACGGCCGCCTCGCCGTACCCCGGACTGGACGATCCGACCCGCTGGGCCGACGGCTGGCTGCACACCCGCGACGCCGCCGTGGTCGACGGGACCACCGGTCTGGTCACCGTGCTCGGCCGCCGGGACTCGCAGGTCTCGATCGGCGGACTCAAGGTCGACCTCACCGAGGTCGAGCAGACCCTCGCCGCACTGCCGCAGGTCCGGGAGGCCGTCGTGGTCTTCGACGGGGGCGCCATCGAGGCCTACCTCGCCACGGAGGACGGCGCCGACCAGGCGCTCGTCCAGGACGGACTCGCCCGTCAGCTCGCCGCCTACAAGCGGCCGCGCCGGCTGGCCTTCCTCCCGCAACTCCCCCGGACCGCCACCGGAAAGCTGCTGCGCGACCCGACCGCCCTGCGCGCCGCCGCCGGCTGAACCCCGGCCAAGGACCCTCCCGACACCGCCCACCGCACCACCGCGCACCACCCCGCTGCACCGCACCACTTCGGAACCACGCACCACCGCACCACCGCACCGCCGAACCGCCCCTGCGGGACCCGGCCGGCTCCCCGACAGGCAGACGCCCCGACAGGCGGACGCCGCCACCCGTCGGACCCGGTCCGACCACCCGGACCGGCCGTGTTCACATCCCCGACAACCCCGCGCGCGCCGCACGCGCCCGGGCACAAGGAGCACACCATGCAGGACCGCATCCGCGAGTTCGTCCTCGCCGCCCTGGCCGAGATGCAGTACGACGTCTCCGAGGTCACCGGTGACACCGACCTCGGCCCGGCCGGGCTGGACCTCGAGTCGCTCGCCCTCGCCGACCTCTCGGTCCAGGTCGAGGACGAGTACGGGGTCAAGTTCGACCTCGACGAGATGGAGACCACCGCGCTGATGACGCTCGACCAGTTCACCGGCGACGTCGCCGCCCGGATCGCCGCCGCCGACAACGCCGCCACCGCCACCGCGGGCAGCCCGGCGTGACCGACCTCGCCGGACCCGACCGCGCCGAGGTCCTGGAGATGCTGGCGGCGTTCGGGCAGCGCGCCGTCGAGAGCGTCCCCGAAGAACTGGGTTCCCTCGAACTCACCTGGCTGATAGCCGAGTTCGAGCAGCGCTACGGCATCGAGCCGGATCTCGACGACGAGCGGTTCGAAGCCGTCCGGACGGTGGACGACGCCGTCGAGGTGTTCCGCGCGGCCGTCCTCGCGGCCGCGGGCGGTGCCGCGGACGCCGGAGCCACCACGACCGTCGGAGCCCTACGGACATGATCCGCCACGCCCAGCCCGCCGTCCGGCCCGTGGTGACCGGCCTCGGCGTGCTCAGTGCGGCCGGCACCGGGCCGGCCGCACTCGCCGAGGCCACCGCCCACGGCAAGGCCGCCTTCGCCGCCGTCACCCGGTTCGACGTCTCCGCACGCCGCACCACCCGAGCCGCGCTGCTGCCCGAGCCGCGCCCGCTCGCCGACGCGGTGCTCGCCGCCGCCGACCAGGCCTGCCACCAGGCGGGCCTGCCACCGGCGCCCGGCGACGGCGGCCTGCCCGTGCTGCTCGCCCTCCACAGCGACCTGCGCACCCGGGCCGCCGTCGCGGACGTCGCCGCCGGGACGGCCGCCGCCTGGGGCGCCCGCGGAGTCACCCGCACCTACACCGGCGCCTGCGTCGCGGCCGGCACCGCCGTGGCGGACGCCGCCGCGCTGGTCGCCGGCGGCCGGCACCCCCGGGTCCTGGTCGTGGCCGGACACCTGGTCGAGCCCGGCGTGTTCGCGGCCTTCGACGCCGGCCGCGCCCTGGCCCGGGACGGCGAGCTGCGCCCGTTCAGCGCCGGCCGGACCGGCACCCTGCTCGGCGACGCGGCGGCAGCCGTCGTCATCGAGGCCGAACCGGAGGCCGAACGGCGCGGCGCACCCGTGCTGGCCCGGCTGGCCGGCTGGGGCCGGACCGGCGACGCCCACCACGTCTGCCGCCCCGAACCCGAGGGCGAGGGCGCGGCCCGGGCCATCGAGGCGGCGCTCGCCCGGGCCGGGGTCGCCCCGGCCGAGATCGGCTACGTCAACGCCAACGGCACCGGCTCCCCGCTGGCCGACCGGGCCGAGGCGAGCGCGCTGCGCCGGGTGTTCGGCGAGCACGCCGCCCGGCTGCCGGTCAGTTCCAGCAAGGCCGTCCACGGACACGCGCTGGAAGCCTCGGCCCTGCTCGAACTCGTCGTCACCATCAGCGCGTTGAACGAGGGTCTGCTGCCGGTCAACGCCGGCTGGCTGGGCCCCGACCCGGACATCGGACTGGATCTCGTGCTGGACGGACCGCGCACCGCCCGGGCGCGCTACGCGCTCACCCTCAACTCCGCCTTCGGCGGCGCCAACACCGCACTCCTGGTGGCCGCCCGATGACCGCGCTGCGCATCCTCGCCGAGGCCGTCTGGCCCGACCCGGAGGCCGGGACGCCCGAGCAGCTCCCGCCGTTGCCCGGCTTCTCCGCCTCCTCGTTCAACCCGCTGGTCGCCGAGACGGCCGACCGCTGCCTGCGCGCCCGCCACGGCGCGGCCCCGGCCCCCGGCCGGACCGCGCTGCTGCTGGCCAGCACCGGCGGCGACCGGGCCACCGCCCGCGCGATCGACGAGGCCGCCGCCTCCGAGCGGCGGATGCCCCCGTTGCTCTTCTTCCAGTCCAACCCGAACGCCGTCCTCGGCCACATCGCCGCCCGTTGGGGCCTGACCGGCCCGGTGGTGGCGATCAGCCCGGAGGAGAGCCCACCCGGCCGGGTGCCGCAGGACGCGCTCGACCTGGCCGAACTGCTCCTCGCGGACGGCGACGCCGAGCAGGTGCTCGTCATCGCCGCCGAACAGGCCGACGGCCCCGGCGAGAGCGACCGGGCGGTGGCACTGCTGGTCACCGGCGTCTGAGCCAGACCCCCGCACCACCGACCCCGACCACGTCCCCCGACCGCGTCCACCGACCCCCCGCACGTCTGCGCTCCACCGGCGCGAACGGTCCCCCACCCGCCGCGTCCCGCCGCAGCACGCCCAGCACCTTCAGCACGCCCAGCACCTCGGGAGGGATCCACCCCGTGAGCATCCGCAGTATTCGCACCCTTCTGGCGGACGATCCGGCCGTCGGCGCCGGCAATGTCCTCACCAGCCGGCTCGCCCTCGGCCTCGGCCTCGACGAGCCGCTGCTGACCTTCGACACCGCCGTGGACGACCACGCCGCCTGGCAGCCCTTCACCGTGGCCGAGCTGGACCGCGCGGTCCGCGCCAGGGCCGCGACCCTGCACGCGCTCGGCGTCGGCCGGCGCGACCCGGTGGTGGTGTACGCGAGCGACGCCGCCGACCACGTGCTCTCCTTCCTCGCGCTGGCGCGCCTCGGCGCCATCCCCGCGCTGCTCAACCCCAACCTGCCCGGCGAGCGGGCCGCCCGCTACATCGCCAAGCTGGGCCCGGTCGGCATCCTCGCCGACGCCCCGCACCTCGACGCCCTGGCCGGTCACGACCCGGGCGCGCCCGCGTTCCCGGAGATCTCCACCCTCGGGAGCGGCGACCCGGAGGCCGCCCCGGCGCCGTACCGGCACTGGGCCGGTGACCCGGTCGCGATCACCCACTCCTCCGGCACCACCGGCATGCCCAAGGCCGTGGTCCACTCGCACGCGAGCCTGTACGCGGCGATCCGCCACCGTGCCCGGCTGCCCCGCCCGCAGGGCCAGGAGCGGATGCTCAGCGCACTGCCCGCCCCGCACGCCGCCACGCTGATCGCCGTCAACCTCGCGCTCGCCTCGCACACCCAGCTCGCCGTGCTCTCCAGCCAGTCCGGCGCCGGGGTGCTGGACGCGATCGAGAGCTGGCGGCCCAGCGGTGTCGTCGGCTTCGCCGCGACCTGGGCCGACCTCGCCCACCACGACCTGGCCGCACGGGAGCTGGACTCGGTCGCGCTCTGGTGGAACACCGGCGACTGCGCCCACGAGGTGCACATCCGCCGCCTGGTCGCCACCGGCAGCCGCGAGTCCGTCACCCGCGAGGGCCGGGTCCGGCTGCCCGGCTCGCTGTTCGTGGACGGCCTCGGCTCCACCGAGATGGGCCACTCGCACTTCTTCATCACCCACGGCCCCGGCACCGAGCGGTACGGCCGCTGCGTGGGCCGGCCGCACGCCTTCGTCGACTGCGAGCTGGTCGGCCCGGACGGCGAGCCGCTCGGCCCGGGCGAGGTCGGCGAACTCGCCACCACCTCACCGACCCTGGCACTCGGCTACTGGAACGACTCCGCCACCACCTTCCGCACCCGGCTGCGCGGCCGGTTCCTCACCGGCGACCTGATGTACCGGGACGAGGAGGGCTACTACTACCACGTCGACCGGGCCGTCGACTCGGTCGAACTCGGCGACGGCAAGCGGCTGTTCACCGCGATGTCGGAGGAGCGGGTGCTGGCCGCCTGCCCCGACGTGCTGGACTGCACCGTGGTCGCGGTCCGCGACGGCGGGCAGGTCGTCACCGACGTCCTGCTGATCCTGGCCGCCGACGCCGACCCGACCGCCGACCGGACCAAGGCCGTCACCGCCGCCCTGGACGAGGCCGCCGCGGCCACCGTCCGCCAGGTCGTGGTGGTGGCCGGCGACGCCATCCCGCTCGGGCCGACCGGCAAGGTCCGCAAGGTGCTGCTGCGGCAGCGCTACCTCGACTCGGTGGCCGCCCCCGCCGCGGCGGACGCCCGATGAGCGCCGGCGCCGCCCGCACCGGCGGCCGCCCGGGCGCCGTGGTCACCGGCATCGGCCTGGTCACCCCGGTCGGCCGCAAGCCCGCCGAGGTCTTCGACGCGCTCATCGCCGGCCGCTCCGGAATCCGCGCGCTGCCCGAGGGCCACTCCGCGCACGGCTGGCTCAGCGCCGCCGGCGTCGCCCCGGCCGTCGACGGCCGCGAGGTGCTGCCGCCCACCGAGACCCGCTGCGTGGACCGGTTCGTGCTGCTCGCCCTCGCCGCCGCCGACGACGCGCTCGCCGACGCCGGCCTGGTGGTCGGCCAGGACTCCGACCCGCACCGCACCGCCGTGGTGCTGGCCACCGGCGGCGGCGGGCTGGAGACCTTCGAGCAGCAGTCGCACCGCCGCCTCGACCGCGGCCGGCCCGGCGTCAGCCCGTACCTGCTGCCCGGCATGCTCTCCAACATGGCCACCGCCCGGATCGCCATCAAGCACGGGATCCGGGGCTTCAGTTCGGCCATCGTCACGGCGTGCGCGGCCGGCGCCCAGGCCGTCGCCGAGGGGCTGCGGCTGATCCGGGCCGGCGACGCGGACGTGGTGGTGTGCGGCGGCAGCGAGTCCTCGCTGCACCCGACGATCGCCGCCGCGTTCACCAACGCCCGTGCGCTGGCCTCCGGTTGGGACGATCCCGGGCAGGCCAGCCGGCCGTTCGACGTCCGCCGCAACGGCTTCGTGCTCGGCGAGGGCAGTGCGGTCCTGGTGCTGGAGAGCGCCGAGCACGCGAACGCCCGCGGCGCGGCCGGCTACGCCGACCTCACCGGGTGGGGAGCCTCCACCGACGCCCACCACCCGACCATGCCGCGCCCGGACGGCTCCGGCGCCGCCGACGCGATGCGTGCCGCGATCGCCAACGCGGGCCTGGCGCCGTCCGACATCGGCTACGTCAACGCCCACGGCACCGGCACCAAGCTGGGCGACGTCGCCGAGACCGCCGCGCTGCGCACCGTCTTCGGCGACCAGGGCCCGGCGGTCAGCTCGACCAAGGGCTCCACCGGCCATCTGCTGGGCGCCGCAGGCGCGTTGGAGGCAGCGGTCACCGCACTCGCGGTGGCCCGGGGGACGCTGCCACCGACCGTCAACCTCACCGAGCCGGACCCGGCCTGCGCACTGGACCACGTCCGGGGCTCGGCCCGTGCCGTCCCGCTCGGCGCCGCGCTGAGCAACGCCTTCGCCTTCGGCGGGCACAACCTCAGCCTGGTCTTCGAGCCCGCCTCCACCCGGTCCGCCAGGTAGGGCCGCTCCGGCGGTTCCCGTCGCACCGACGCCCGGCGTCCTGCGCGCGGCGGGAACCGCCGGACCGGCCCTGGCGCGGCAGCGTCGCCGCGCCGCCCGACCCGCGCCGGACCACTCGCCAACTCGCCACCCCCCGGGGGGAGATCCCGATGTCCATCCAGTCCATCACCCACGTCGAGTATCACTGCGCCGACGCCGACGCCATGGCGGCCGGCTTCTGCGCCGACTACGGCTTCACCAGCATCCCGCCCGAGCCCGGCCACCTCGCGACGGCCGAGTCCCAGGGCGCCCGCACCCTCCTGCTGCGCCAGGGCGGCATCCGCTTCCTGCTGCGCTCCGCCACCGACCCGGCCCACCCGGTGGCCCGGTACGTGGACCGCCACGGCGAGGGCGTCGCGGCCCTCGCGCTCGGCTGCACCGACCCGCAGGCCGCCCTGGAGCGCGCCGAGCGCCACGGCGCCCGCGTGCTGGACCGGGCCGGCGGCCTGGTGGCCGGCTTCGGCGACACCTCCCTGCGGTTCGTGACCGAGCAGCCCGCGGCGGACCATGACGAGCCCGCCGGCCGGCTGCTGGACGCCCTCGACCACGCCGCGATCTGCGTTCCGGCCGGCGAGCTGGCCCCCGCGGTGCGGTTCTGCGAGGCGGCCCTCGGCATGCACCGGATCTTCGGCGAGTACATCGAGGTCGGCGAGCAGGCCATGGACTCCAGCGTGGTGCAGAGCGTCTCCGGCGAGGTGACCTTCACCCTGATCGAGCCCGACACCAGCCGCCGCCCCGGCCAGATCGACACCTTCCTGGCCGACCACCAGGGCGCCGGCGTCCAGCACCTGGCCTTCCGCACCGGCGACATCGCCACCGCCGTGCGCACCGTCCGGGACCGCGGCGTCGAGTTCCTCACCACCCCCGGCACCTACTACGACGCGCTCGCCGAGCGGCTCGGCGGCACCGCCATCCCGGTCGACATCCTGCGCGAGCTCGACATCCTGGTCGACCAGGACCACGGCGGCCAGCTGTTCCAGCTCTTCGCCCGCTCCACCCACCCGCGCCGCACGTTCTTCCTCGAACTGATCGAGCGCCAGGGCGCCGGCACCTTCGGCACCGCCAACATCAAGGCCCTGTACGAGGCCGTCGAACGGCAGCGCGCCGCCGCCTCCGTCTGAGTTCGTACGAGCAGCCGCCACGAGAGAAAGAGGAGGCCCCACCCGTGACCACCGCACCCGAGTTCCACCTCACCGAGGCCGAACGCGCTCTGCTGCCCACCCCCGAGGAGGTGGCCGGCTACCTGGAGCACGGCTGGTACCTGTCCCGCCGGCTGTTCAGCGACGAGGAGCTGGACACCCTGCAGGCCGCCACCGAGAAGTACTACGAGGGCCACCGCGACCGCGAGCTGCCCGTCCGCCCGCCGAAGCTCGCGTCCTGGGAGCCCTCGCACGGGCCGATCCAGCGGCACAACGACTACGTGCACTTCGAGAGCGAGGCGATCGGCGCGATCCTGCGCAAGCCGCTGCTCGGTGCCGTCGCCGCGCTGCTCGCCGAGGCCGAGGAGATCCGGGTGTTCCAGGCCACCCTGATCTACAAGCCCCCGGTGCCGGGCGAGCCGAGCAACCAGGTGCCGTGGCACTTCGACAAGCACTACTGGCAGACGTCGAGCTCCGACCGGATGCTCACCGCCTTCCTGCCGTTCCACGAGTGCGGCGAGGAGAACGGCACCATCACCATGGTCGACGGCAGCCACCGCTGGCAGGAGCTGCCCTCCGGCGAGGACTCCACCCGGCACTTCGCCGACCGCGACCGCTCCGAGCTGGACGCCATCCTCGACGCCAACGCCGCGCACAACGGGCAGCAGGTGCGGAAGGTCCCGATGCACATCCCGCGCGGGCACGTCAGCTTCCACCACTGCCGCACCTACCACGGCAGCGGCCCCAACCTGGCGTCGTTCCCGCGCCGGGCCGTCTCGCTGCACCTCCAGGACGGCGCCAACGAGTACCGCGGCGCCACCCGGCCGGACGGCGGGACCGTGGTCTACAACCACGACGTGGTGGTCCGCCGCACCCCCGACGGCCGGCCCGACTACGCCGACCCGGACATCTGCCCGACGGTCTGGCGGGGAGACCTGTGACGGGGACCGCCGCCCTCGACACACCCGAGCAGCGGTACCGGATGCTGCGGCTGATCCGCTCCTTCGAGGAGCAGGCGCTCGGCCTGGTCAAGTCCGGCGTCATCACCGGCGGCATCCACCCGTACATCGGACAGGAAGCCGTCGCGGTCGGCGTCTGCGCCGCGCTGGCGCCCGGCGACCGGCTCACCTCCACCCACCGCGGCCACGGTCACGTGCTGGCCCGGGGCGTCGACCCGGCCCGGCTGCTGGCCGAACTGGCCGGCCGGGTGGACGGGTTGAACCGGGGCCGGGGCGGCTCGATGCACGCCGCCGACCTGCGGCTCGGCATCCTCGGCGCCAACGGCATCGTCGGCGCCGGCGCCCCGATCGCGGTCGGCGCGGCCTGGGCCGCACGGCAGGCCGGCGAGCCCACGGTGGCGGTCGCCTTCTTCGGCGACGGCGCGCTCAACCAGGGCGTGCTGCTGGAGTCGTTCAACCTGGCCGCGATGTGGCGCCTGCCGGTGCTCTTCGTCTGCGAGAACAACGGCTACGCCACCACCCTGCCCGCCGAGACGGCCGTGGCCGGCAGCGCGCTCGGCCGCGCCACCGCCTTCGGCATCCAGGCCGCCGCGGTCGACGGCATGGACACCGAGGCGGTCCGGACCGCCGCCGAACAGGCGGTCGCCCGGGCCCGGGAGGGCGGCGGACCGGCGTTCCTGGAGTGCCGCACCTACCGGTTCGAGGGTCACCACACCATGGAGCGCCGGATGAAACTGAACTACCGGTCCGCCGAGGAGGTGGACGCCTGGCGCGAGCAGGACCCGCTCCCCCGGGCCGCCGCCGCGATCGGCGCCGACCGGGCGGCCGAACTCGACGCCGAGGTGACCGCCGAGCTGGCGGCGGCCGAGCGGTTCGCGCTCGACTCGCCGCACCCGGACCCGGCCGGCGCGGCCGACCACCTGTACGCCTCCGGGCTGCGTCCCCGGGCGGGGGCGGTGACATGACCCGGCTCTCCTACACCAAGGCACTCAACCGGGCGCTGGCCGACGAGCTGGCCGAGGACCCGGCGGTCTGCGTGTTCGGCGAGGACATCGGCGCCGGCATGGCCGGGCCGACCCTCGGGCTGCTGGACCGGTTCGGGCCGGAGCGGATCGTCGACACCCCGCTCTCCGAGCAGGCCTTCACCGCGATGGCCGTCGGGGCGGCACTGGCCGGGCGGCGGCCGGTGCTGGAGTTCCAGATCCCCTCGCTGCTGTTCCTGGTCTTCGAGCAACTCGTCAACCAGGCCCACAAGTTCTCGCTGATGACCGGCGGCCAGGCGAGCGTCCCGCTGACCTGCCTGGTCCCCGGCTCCGGCTCCCGGGACGGCTGGGCGGGGCAGCACTCCGACCACCCGTACAGCCTGTTCGCGCACGCCGGGGTCAAGACGGTCGTGCCGGCCACCCCGACCGACGCCTACGGGCTGCTGCGTTCGGCGGTCCGCGACCCGGACCCGGTCGTGGTCTTCGCCCCCGCCGCCGCCCTGCCGGTCCGGGAGACGGTCACCTGGGAGCTGGCACCGATCCCGCTCGGCACCGCCCGGGTGCACCGGCCCGGTACGGACGTCACCCTGGTCGCCGTCGGCCACCTGGTGCACGACGCGCTGGCGGTCGCCGAGGAGCTGGCCGACGAGATCTCGGTCGAGGTCCTCGACCCGCGCACGCTGTACCCCTTCGACTGGCCCGCACTCGGCGAGTCGCTGGAGCGCACCGGGCGGCTGGTCGTGATCGACGACTCCAACCGCAGCTGCGGCATCGGCGCGGAGGTCCTGGCCACCGCCGCCGAGGAGTTCCGGCTCATCGCGCCACCGCGACGGGTCACCCGTCCGGACGGCACCGTGATGCCGTTCGCACCCGCCCTCGACCGGGCCCTCCAGCCCGGCCGGGAGCAGCTGCGGCACGCGCTGCGGGCCGTCATGAAGTAGGCGTCCGGGCGACCCGGACACGGTCGGGCAGGATGCGGAGCGGGGGCGGCCACGGTGGCCGCCCCCGCTTCGTCACACCACCTTGGGTACCGCCCCGAGCAGCGCCGGCAGCTCGTCCGCCGGGTCGCGGAAGCGGTGCAGCGCGGCCCGGCCGGCGTCTCCGCGCAGCTTCGCGGCCAGCCGGGCCGGAAGCACCACGGTGGTCAGCAGGCCGGTCCCGTGGAACCCTTCGACGCTCCAGGAGACCCACGGCAGCGGATAGTTGGCGGTCGGGCTGAAGAACACCGGCCGCTGCCCCTGGAAGCTCACCTCGTACAGCCCGAAGCGGCTCCAGTTGGAGAAGCTGAACCGGCGGTGCTCCGGGTCGAAGCCGAGCGGGACGCACTCCTGCAGCCGGGGGCGCCCCAGCTCCTCCAGGAAGCGCAGGTTGGACCGCAGGTTGAGGTGCTGGTCGGCGTAGCCCAGCACGGCCGAGCGCAGCGCCCCGGCGAGCACCGCCGGGCCGTCCGCGGGGGCGTACGGCAGGTGGATGTCGCCGAGCAGGTTGCCGAGCAGGGAGTCCGGCAGGCCGAGCGGCCGGCGCACGTTCACCGGGACGGTCAGCGTGCGCGTCTCGGTGTCGCCGTCCAACTGCCGCACGGTGTGCACCACCTGGGCGCAGACGGCGTCGCCGCCCGAGACCCGCAGGCCGGCCGCGGCGCTGAACTCCTCGCGCATCCGGGCGATCTCGGCGTCGCCGAAGTACAGCTGGACGGTGCGGTTGGCGCGCGGCCCGGCCGCCACCTCGCGGGCCAGCAGTGCACTCTCCTCCGGGCCGGGCAGCCGGAACCCGGGGCTTCCGCAGTCCTCGGCGGGCAGGACCTTGTCGAGCAACGCGTCCTGGTCCTCGACCAGTTCGGCGACGGGCAGTTCCTCGCCCTCGACCGCCGCCGACCAGGCACGCAGCAGCAGCGCGAAGCTCTGCAGGTCGCCGATCGCGTGATGCCAGGAGCAGCCGAGCACGGTGCCGCCGTCGGCGGTCCGGGTGACCCGGACGGTCAGCAGCGGCCCCTTGCCGGCGCGGGCCGCCGGGGCGTCGACCGGGTCGGCCAGATCGGCGCCGGGCAGGGTCACCCGCCCCATCGCCTCGGCGAGCGTGCCGTCGACGCGGTAACTCTCCAGGGGGACACCCGAGTCGTCGCAGACCGCCGTCAACACCCCGTCGACGGTGTGGAGTCGGCCCGCGAACACGGGGATCCGGGCCAGCGCGCGGGCCAGTCCGGCGGCGAGCCGGTCCTCGTCCAGCGCGCGTTCGAAGAAGAACACCACGGAGACCGAGAGGTCGGCGAGCATGGTGTCGACCAGCCCGCAGCGCAGCACCGTCCCCGGGGCCGAACCGGCCCTGACCAGCCGGGTTTCGCTCAACTGTGGCCAGACACTCATGGGTCCATCCCTGGGCTCGCGGGGACAGCCGTGCGGACCACCCGGACGACCGTGCAGATCACTCCCCGAACGATAGGGCAGCGCACCGGTGTTGATCCAGTGGTCCAGTCCAATTCGTGAGAGGCCCGCCCTGCCGGCCGCAGGCCCGGGGGCTGCGGCCGGTCCTGCGGGCAGCTCGCGGCAGCCCGCGGCAGGTCCTCGGCCGGGCCGTGACCAGGCCGAGGACGGCGCCCGGGACTAGACTCCGAACCATGGGAGAGCGCCCAGGCGCGCCCTCGGCGCCGCCCCTGGTACTCGTCACCGGCACGGACTCGCGACTGCTCGACCCGCGCCGGGCGTATCACGTCGGCCGCGACCCGACGAGCGAGATCGTCCTCGACGACCCCCGGGTCTCGTGGCACCACGCCGTGCTGAGCGTCGCCGCCGGCCACTGGCGGCTGGAGGACGTCGGCAGCACCAACGGCACCTACACCGACCACCACCGGATCCGGTCCGAGGACGTCGGCCCCGGCACCCGCCTGCGGTTCGGCAACGCCGCCGACGGCCCGTCCGCCACCTTCGCGGGCCTGCCCGAACCCGCGGCCGGCGAGCGCCCCTCGCTCGTCGCCCCGCAGGCCTCCGGCACCTTCCGCCGGCCGAGCGCCGTCCTGCGGCTGCCCGACCGCAGCGTGCGGATCGGCCGGGCCACCGACAACGACCTCGTGCTCGACGACCTCGTGGTCTCCCGGCACCACGCCGAGCTGCGCACCCTGCCCGGCGGCGGCCACGAGATCGTCGACCTCGGCAGCCACAACGGCACCTACCTCAACGGCCAGCCCGTCCAGCGGGCACCGGTCGGCCCGACCGACATCGTCGGCATCGGCCACTCCGCGCTCTGCCTCGCCGGCGACGAGCTGGTCGAGTACACCGACACCGGCGAGATCTCGCTCAACGTGCAGAACCTCGTGGTCCGGGTCGGCGCCGACCGGCGGGTCCTGCTGGACGACGTCTCCTTCCCGCTCGCCGAGAAGGCCCTGCTCGCGGTGGCCGGCCCCAGCGGCGCCGGCAAGTCCACCCTGCTCAACGCCCTCACCGGGCTGCGCCCCGCCGACGAGGGCACCGTCCTGTACGACGGCCGCGACCTCTACCGCGACTACGCGGAACTGCGCCGCCGGATCGGCCTGGTGCCGCAGGACGACATCCTGCACACCCAGCTGACCGTCCGCCGCGCCCTCTCCTACGCCGCCGAACTGCGCTTCCCCGGCGACACCGCGAAGGAGGAACGGGAAGCCCGGGTCTCCGAGGTGATCCACGAGCTCGGCCTGGACAGCCGGGCCGACCTGGTCATCTCCAGCCTCTCCGGCGGCCAGCGCAAGCGCGTCAGCGTCGCCCTCGAACTGCTCACCAAACCCTCGCTGCTCTTCCTCGACGAGCCCACCTCCGGCCTGGACCCGGGCATGGAACGCTCCGTGATGCAGATGCTGCGCGGCCTCGCCGACGACGGACGCACGGTCGTCGTGGTCACCCACAGCGTGCTCAGCCTGGCCGTCTGCGACCGGCTGCTGGTGCTCGCCCCCGGGGGGCGGACCGCCTACTACGGCCCGCCCGACGAGGCGCTCGACTTCTTCGGGTTCACCGAGTGGCCGGAGGCCTTCGAGGCGTTCGAGAACGAGGACCACGCGGCCTGGCAGCGCCGGTTCCGCGAGTCGCCGCTCTACCGGCGCTACGTCTCCGCGGAGGCGCTGCCCCCCGCCCGGCCCGTACCGCAGGAGCCGTCGGGCGGACAGCCCGGACCGGAGCCCCCGCAGGGCTGGTTCTCCCAGCTGGGGACGCTGATCCGCCGCTACACGTCGGTGCTCGCCGCCGACCGGCTGTTCCTGACCGTCATGATCGCCCTGCCGTTCCTGATCGGCGTGATGTGCCGGGCGATGGCCGGCACCCGGCTCTCCCCGGACAACGCGCTCAACTGCCTGCTCACGCTCTGCATCGGCGGTCTGCTCACGGGCTCCGCCAACGCGGTGCGCGAGATCGTCAAGGAACGGCCCATCTACCAGCGGGAGCGGGTGGTCGGGCTGTCCCGCTCCGCCTACCTGGTCTCCAAGGTGGTGGTGCTGGGCACGATCACGGTGGGGCAGGCCGCCGTCCTCACCGTGGTCGGCCTGGCCGGGGTCGACCTCACCCCGACCCTGCCCAACGGCGTCCAGGTCGAGACCGGGGTCCTGCTGCCACCGCTGGTCGAGCTGATCATCGCGGTCGCCCTGCTCTCCTTCTCCGCCATGATGCTCGGCCTGCTGGTCTCGGCGACGGTCCGCAAGGAGGAGGCCACCATGCCGTTGCTGGTGCTGCTCTCCGTGGTGCAGATCGTCTTCAGCGGCGCCATGCTGAAGCTGTACGCGGTACCCGGTCTGGAGCAGTTCGCCTGGCTGGTGCCCTCCCGCTGGGGTCTGTCCGCGATGGCCCGGACCGTCGACCTGCACGCCGTCTTCCCGACCACGATCACGGCCGACCCGCTGTTCCGGCACGACCGGACCGGATGGCTGTTCGCGCTGGTCATGCTGGTGGCGCTGGCGGCGGCGCTGTCCGTCGCCGTGCTCGCCCTGCTGCGCAGGCAGGAGCCGACGATCATGCGGAAGTAGCGGAAGGAGCGGACGGAGGCGACGGGCGGAGGAACCGGGAAGCAAGGGAAAGCGGCGGAAACAGCCGGGAGACGGACGAGAGACGGACGAGAGCCCATGGACGAGTTCGCGTTCCGCCCCACCCATGTCGCCCCGCCGGACGGCCTGGCCAGCTGGGTCACCCCCGACCCGGCGCAGCCGACCGCCCGGCTCGATCCGCTGCTGCCGGTCCGGCTGATCGCCCGCGAGGGCGACTGGGCACAGGTCCTCTGCTCCAACGGCTGGACCACCTGGGTGGACGGCCGGCTGCTGGTCTCCCTCCCCGGTGTGCCCCCCGGTGCGACCGGCCCGCCCGCCCGCACCGCCGACCCGCGCCCCGCGCTCGCCGAGGTGGAGGGCCGGCTGGCCCGCTACCGCTCGATGCTGGAGGACCTCGCGGCGGGCAGCGCCGACCTGGGGACCTTCCAGGACCGGGCCCGCGGCCTGCGGATCGGCCTGGTCATCGACGGCGAGGCGCTCTGGGTGTACGACCCGGCGCACGACCGCTGGTGCTACTGCGACGGCCTCCAGCTCCAGACGTACACCGCCACCGACCGTCCGCATCCGGCGGCCCCGGCGACGCCCTCGACCCCGGTCCCGCCGATCCCGCCGGTCGCTCCGGTCTCCCCGGCCTCCCCGGACGACGGGACGTACGAACCCACCCGGGCGGTGGAGCTGTGATCCCGCCGGCCGGCCGGCCCGGGCCCACCCCGGACGAGCCGGCACCGGACGAGCCCGGGCCCGAGGCCCGACCCGCGCCCGAGCGCGAACCCGACCGCGGGCCCCTCACCACGCCGAACGTGCCACCGCCCGACGACCCGCCCCCCGCACCCGTGCCGTCCGCGACACCCACGGCCAGGCCCGCACCGACGGTCCAGCCCGCCGCACCGGACGCACCTCCCGCACCGGCCCCGCCCCCGCCCCCGACCGCCGTCGGTGACGACCCCGGTCGCGGCGGCGGCCCCGGTGACGGCCCCGGCAGCACCGGCGGCCCTGCCCCCCGACGCGTCCGCGCCGAGCGGCCCGACCTCCTCGACGACCTCGACGACGACTTCGGGGACGACTTCGGCCCGCCCAGCCTGCCGGCCGGCATGGTCGGGCGCCGGGTCGCCGGCTACCGGCTGGAGTCGGAGATCGGCCACGGCGGCATGGCCGTCGTGTACCGCGCGAAGGACCTGCGGCTCGGCCGCACCGTCGCGGTCAAGCTGCTCGCCCCCGAGCTGGCCCGCAACGAGGTGTTCCGGCAGCGGTTCATCCACGAGTCCCGGGTCGCCGCCGCGATCGACCACCCGCACATCATCCCGGTGTTCGAGGCGGGCGAGGCCGACGGCATCCTGTTCATCGCGATGCGCTACGTCGAGGGCGGCGACCTGCGCGGTCTGATCAAGCGGGGCGGGCCGTTCCCCGTCGACCGGGCGGCCGGGCTGGCCCTGCAGATCGCCTCCGCGCTGGACGCCGCGCACGACCACGAACTGGTCCACCGCGACGTCAAGCCCGGCAACGTGCTGGTCGCCGCCGGCACGGACAGCGAGCACCCCGAGCACCTCTACCTGGCCGACTTCGGCCTCACCAAGAAGTCGCTCTCGCTGAGCGGGCTGACCGGCGTCGGCCAGATCGTCGGCACCCTCGACTACGCCGCGCCCGAACAGATCTCCGGCCGGCCGCTCGACGGCCGCTGCGACCAGTACGGCCTCGGCTGCGTGGTCTTCGAGATGCTCGCCGGGGTGCCGCCGTTCCGGCGCGAGAGCGACCTCGCCCTCCTCTGGGCCCACCTCAACGACCCGCCGCCGACCCTGCGCGACCACCGTCCCGACCTGCCGGCCGCGGTGGACGAGGTGGTGTCCCGGTCGCTCGCCAAGTCCCCCGGGGAGCGGTACGCCGGCTGCCTGCAGTTCGTGGCCGAGCTGCGCGCCGCAGCCACCGTCCTGCCGGGGGCGGGGCCGCCCGCGAGCCAGTGGGCGGCGGCCGGACCGCCGACCCAGGTGGTCCCGACCCACCGGACGGACGCGTACGGGGGCACCGCGTACGGCGGCCCGCACGCGGGTGCCGCTCCCGGCGTCCCGGAGCCGCCCGCCTGGGCCGACCCGGTGGTCCGTCCGCCGCGCTGATCCGCACGCCGGGGTGACCCGTCCCGCCCCGGCGCTCCCGACGGTTCCCGCCCCGGCGCTGCGCTACAGCCGTTACCGCTGCTCGCCGGGCGCCTGCCCCCGGCGCTTCAGCCGGGCCGCCACGAGGCCGCCGAGCCAGCCGGCGACCAGCCCCCACCCGGCGGCCAGCGGCACCGCCGTCCACAGGACGGGGCTGAGCACGACCGTCCCCCCGGTCAGGGCGGCCGCCGGGCCGACCGGATCACCGACCTCCGGGCCCAGGACAGAACTCAGCAGGTCGCCGAGGCCGCCCTCACCGAGGCCGACGCCCAGCACGGAGAGCCCGTAGTCGGCCGAGACGCACGTCCAGACGCCGACCAGCAGCACGGTGACGGCCGCCGCCGCGGCCAGCCGGACGGCGTGCTGCCAGAGCCGGACCCCGCGCGGCGAGCGGTAGGCGGCCAGCAGACCGGCCGCGAACATCAGGACCCCCGCGAGCGGGAGCAGCCACCACGCCCGCGCGTCCTGCTCGGCGAGCGTGCCGAGGCTCACCGTGCCGTCCTGCCCCTCGGGGGTGCGCAGCACGGCGGCCAGCGGCTTGGGCACCGGCAGGCCGAGCGCTCCGCTCAGGTGGCCGTTCCACTCGGCTCCGAGGCCGACGCCGAAGGCGATCCAGACCAGGTTGGGCAGGGCGAGCAGCACGACGGCGGCGATCTCCCGGGGGCTGCCGTTCACGACCGCCGTCCCGACCGCGGCCACCAGGCCGAGCGCCACGTAGCCGAACAGCACCGCCAGCATCGCGAACGCGGCCGGCCGGACGGCCTGTTGGAACGGGACGAGGGCGCGCGGCAGCGGGGCGCGGCGGGACACCGCGAAGGTGATCGCGAGCACGACGAGGAGCCAGAGCAGCCCGAGGCCGAGCGTGGAACCGGGGTCGGCGTGGAAGCCGACCTCGGGCGACAGTCCGAGGGCGCCGCCGAGCTCCTCGACGAGGTCGTTGCCGAGCGGGACGGCGAAGGTGTGCCGGGCCCCCAGGGTGAGCAGGACCAGCGCCACCAGCCAGACCACCGCCGTCCGGGCGGCCCGGCCGACCAGTTCGCCGCCGCCCGCCACGGCCCGGAAACGGAGCTGGCGCAGGAACACCTCGGCCACGGCCAGTGCGCCGACCAGGCCGACCGAGAGCGGCATGGCGGTGATCCCGGCGTCCACCGAGGCGAAGAACCCGGCGCCGCCCTCCAGTTCGACCGATCCGCCGACCGCCAGCACGAGCGCGGCGGCCACCACGTACGGGAAGCCGCCGCCGGGCAGGGCGTCGGCACCGGCCGCCCAGAGACCGAGCGCGGCGACCGCCGCCATCGCGGCGAACCCCGCGGCGACCACCGCGAGCGCGTCCAGCCACCCGCGCAGGGCGCCGGGCGGCCCGGCGGCCCCGGTGGGCCGCCCCGGGTGCGGACGGGCCTGCTGCTGCATGCGGGCCTCCTGACGGCTCCGATCCCCCGCGCCACGACTCCGGACCCCCGCGCGCCTCGCTCCAGGGTGACCCAGGACCGGCCGGCCCGCCCGGCCGCGCCGCGGGCCGTTGCTCCGGACGCCGCGGCGGCGGGTGACCGGGTCGCGGACGACCGGGTCGCGGGTGACGCGGCGGTTGGCGCGGCGGGTGAGACGGCGGGTGACGCGGCGGCCGTGACCGCGGGCGACCACGGCTTGCTGTTGCGACGGATCGGGAGCGGGGGGAGAAATGGATCCCAGTGGCAGGAGCCTCCTGCGCCGACCGGACTCGCCGGCCGCCTGCGAAACGGAGCCCTCGATGAGTTCCCAACCACCTCCGTCCGGCCCGCCCTCGGGACCTCCCTCCGGACCCCCGTCCGGGCCGCTCTCCGGGCCGCCGTCGGGCGGCCGCTCCGGACCGCCCGGACCCCCGTCCGGACCGCCCTCCGGTGCCTCCGGCGGGCCCTCCGGGGGACGTCCGACGCCGTGGTGGCGCTCGGGCCGCAAGGCCGCGCTGGTCGCCGGCACGGCCGTGGTGGCCGTGGTGGCGACGGTGCTGATCGTCAACAACAACGGCGGCGGCAAGCAGGACGACGCCGTGCCGACCGCCAACGAGGTCGCGCTGCAGTCCCCGCAGGACCCGGGACCGGCTCCGTTCACCCCGTCGGTGGAGACCGAGGGCGTCCAGGCCCCGGCGCCGGCCTCGACCCCCGCGCAGCCGGCCACCACCCGAACGGGTGGAGCGGCGACCACCGGAAGCACCGCCGCCGCGACGACGCCGGCCGGCATCCGCAGCGTCGAGGGGACGTCGTCCGGCCTGTACGCGGGCACGATGTCCAAGCCGAACTGTGACGTGGAGAAGCTGGTCTCGATGACGTCGACCGGCGACAGCGGCCGGGCCTGGGCGTCCGCGCAGGGCATCGACCAGTCCGAGAACCCGGCCTACCTGCGGTCGCTGACCCCGGCGTTCCTGCGGGTGGACACCCGGGTGACCAACCACGCGTACAAGGGCGGCGCGGCGGTCGGCTACCAGTCCGTGCTCCAGGCCGGTACGTCGGTCCTGGTGGACGCGCAGGGCGTGCCCCGGGTGCGCTGCGGCTGCGGCAACCCGCTGAAGCCGCCGACGCTGGTGTCCGACGCGAAGTACACCGGCAAGGCCTGGGCGGGCTTCCAGCCGTCCGCCACCGTCGTCGTGGTGCCGGCGCCCAAGCCGGTGACCGAGATCCTGCTGGTGAACGTCGTGACCGGCGGCTGGTTCGTCCGGGTGACCGGGCAGATCGAGATCGTCGACCGGCCCGCCCAGCCGCCGCGCGGTCCGCTGGCGCCGGGTGTCCCGCCGCCGGCCCCGATGACGCCGACCGGACCGTCGGGCTCCGGCTCCTCGTCGACCTCGCCGTCCTCCTCGGGGTCGACCTCGGGGTCCGGTTCCGCGACCGGCTCGGGTGCGACGTCGGGGACGCCGTCGGGTTCGACCTCCGGGTCCACCGGGCCGTCCAGCGGGTCGGCGACCGCCTCCACCGCGACGCCGTCCTCGGGTACGGCGACGGCCTCGACCGCCGGGGCGACCTCGTCCGGGGCCACTCCGTCGAGCGCCTCCACCGGGGCGACCACGTCCGCGCCGCCGACCAGCGCGGCGCCGACGACCGCCGGCGGGACACCGTCGACGGTGACGTCCGCCGCGACGGCGACCACGGCGACCACGACGGCGAGCACCGCCGTCCGGTCGGCCACCGGCACGACCACGACGGCCGCCACCGCCACCGCGCAGCAGACCGCGGCGGTCACGCCGACCTGTTCCACCACGCAGCCGTCCACGCTTCCGCCCTGTCCGACGCCGGAAGCCGGCTGAGCCGACCGGCCGCCGGAGGCCCGCCGTCACCCGCCCCTCGACCGGGCGGGCGACGGCGGGCCTCGTTCCGGGCTACGGCAACAGCACCTCGGCGTCGTCCGGACCGAGCATCCGGCCGTCGGCCGCCCGGACCTCGATCGGGGCGATCGGCGCGCCGTCGACGCGGTCCACCAACCGGGCGCGGGGCTCGTCGCTCTCGAAGAAGTACTGCTCGCCCCACTGGCGCAGCGCCGTGACGACGGGGAACAGCGCGCGCCCCTTCTCGGTGAGCACGTACTCCTGGTAGGGGCTGCCGTCGGAGGCCGGGGCCGTCTCGAAGACCCCGCCGGCGACCAGGCCGGCGAGGCGGGCGGACAGGATGTTCTTCGCCAGTCCGAGGTTCTTCTGGAACTGACCGAACCGGCTCAGCCCGTCGAAGGCGTCGCGGACGATCAGCAGCGTCCAGCCGTCGCCGACGACGTCCAGCGGCCGGGCGACCGGGCAGGACGACTCCTCGTGCGTGGTGCGCCTGGGCACGCGCGCCTCCTCTCACCTGCGGTTCCCTCCGCCCGGGGGCGGGGTTTCACCGTGCAACCCTAACGCGCGACCAGCGGATCCCCATGCGGTTGCTTATTGAAACCAGACTGTGTCAGGGTGGCTCGGTAGCAGATTGAAACCGCATGGGCCCGGCCACGTCCGGGCCCCCGCCCGCCCCCAGGAGCCGTCCACGTGGTCCCTCCCGACACCACCCGCACCACCTGCACCGCCCGCACCGCCCGCACCGCCCGCGGGACCTCCGCTCCGGCCGCTGCCGCGGCCCCCTCCGCACCCGCCCGTCGGCTCTCCCCCGCCATCGCCCTGCTGTTCTCCGTCGCCGGCGGCCTCGCCGTCGCCAACGTCTACTACTCCCAACCGCTGCTCGACCTGATCGCCGACGACCTCGGCATCGGCCGCTCCACGATCGGCCTGGTCGGCACCCTCACCCAGGTCGGCTACGCGGTCGGGCTGCTGCTGCTCGTGCCCCTCGGGGACCGCCTCGCGCCCCGGCCCCTGATCGTCGGCCAGCTCGGGCTCTCGGTCGTGGCGCTGGGTGCCGTCGCCCTCGCCCCCTCCGCGCCGCTGATGCTCCTCGCGTCCATGGCGGTCGGCGTGCTCGCCGTGGTCGCCCAGGTGGTGGTCGCCCTCGCCGCCTCGCTCGCCGACCCCGCCGACCGGGGCCGCATCGTCGGGACGGTGACCAGCGGCATCGTGATCGGCATCCTGCTCGCCCGGACCGTCGCCGGCGCCATCGGCGACCTGGCCGGCTGGCGCGCCGTGTACGTGGTGTCCGCCGTCGCCACCGGCGTCATGGCCGCCGTCCTGGCGGCCGTCGTCCCGGCCGGGCGGCGCCGCCCCGGACGGATCGGCTACCTGCGGCTGGTCGGCTCGGTCTTCACCCTGTTCGCCCAGGAGCCCGTGCTCCGGGCCCGCGCCGGGCTCGCGCTGCTGACCTTCACCGCCGTCACCGTCCTGCTCACGCCGATGGTGCTGCCCCTCGCCGCCCCGCCGTTCGACCTCAGCCACACCGAGATCGGGCTCCTCGGCCTGGCCGGCGCGGCCGGCGCACTCGGGGCGGGCCGCGCCGGGCGCCGGGCCGACCGGGGCCACGCCGAACGGACCCTGGCCATCGGGCTCACCGCGATGCTGGTCTCCTGGCTGCCGGCCGTGCTGCTGCCGCACTCGGTGTGGTGGCTGGTGCTCGCCCTGGTGGTCGTCGACTACGGCCTGCAGTCCGTGCACGTGGTCAACCAGCACCTGCTCTACCGGGTCCGGCCCGAGGCGCAGAGCCGGCTGACCGCCGGCTACATGCTGTTCTACTCGGCCGGCTGCGGCCTCGGCGCGATCGCCTCCACCCTGGTGTACGAGCACGGCGGCTGGACGGCGGTGTGCGGTCTGGGCAGCCTGATCAGCCTGCTCGCACTCGTCCACTGGCGGGTCACCACCCGGCGGCAGCCGGCGGACACCGGTGGCCGCGTCAGCCCGTGACGGCCAGCTCCGCCACCACCGCCCGGTGGTCGGCGCCGCGGACGGTGTGCTCCGCCACGGACACCGCACGCAACCCGTCCCCGTGCAGGACGTGGTCGATCTGGATCACCGGCCACAGGTAGGGGAAGTCCGCGTTGGACTCCGGCCAGGTGGGCGAGCCGCCGCGACCCAGCTCGGCATGGGTGTCGGTGAGACCCGTGCCGAGCAGGTCACGCATCGGCGCGTGGTCGAGGCTCGCGTTGAAGTCGCCCAGCAGGACGGCGTTGCGGGTGGCACCGTCGGCCGCCGCCCGCAGCTCGTCGAAGTCCTCCGCCCAGCGGCCCGCGTCACCCAGCGGGTAGTACGTGTGCACCGCCGTCAGCCGGACCGTCCGGCCGCCGACCGCCACGTCGACGGCCACCTGGTCACGGGCCGCCGCCGAGGCCGCACCGTCCAGCGGGGTCAGCGGGAGCCGCGAGTAGACGGCGGTGTCCCGGCCGGGCCGCACCTCCCGGTACGGCAGCACCTCGGCGATGCCCGCCCGGTCCAGCCCGGCGGCGGCACGCGGGCCCAGCTCCTCGACCGCGAGGACGTCGACCCGCTGCTCACGGACCAGCCGGACCAGATCGGCGGTGTCCACCTGCCCCATGTAGGCGTTGCTGGTCGCCACTCGCAACCGCGGCGCGTCGGCCGGGACCGAACCGCCGTCCGGTACGAACCTCGGGACCAGCCAGCAGAGTTGCACGGCGACGAGCAGCCCGGCGACCGCCACCGCCCACCACGAGCGCAGCGCCAGCAGCGCCCCCAGCACCACGAGCGTGCCGAGCGCCGCGTGCGGCAGGCCGACCACCACGAGCGACAGCGCCGTTCCGTCGTCCCACCCGGCCAGCCGGACCACGACCAGGCCCGCCGGCACCGCGAGTGCGGCGGCGCAGAGTCCCCTCAGCACCCGTCGTACGCGGCCCCACCGGCCCGGGCCCGGCACCGTCCGTCCCATGCGTCACTCCCGCCCCTCGACTCCGTCGGAAGACGCCCCCGGATTCCCGGCGGTTCCCGGGGCGCCCGGACGCGGAGCGCCCCGGCGCCGGGGTCCTCAGTCGACGCAGGGGATGCCACCGGCCCGCACGGCGGGGCCCTGCATGGGCGGTTCGGGGGCGGGTCCGGCGGCCGGGGTGCCCGCGGGTGCCGGTCCGGCGGACGAACCACCGGGCGCGGCGGCGGAGGAGGGGCCGGGCGTCGCGCCGGAGGTGCGGGCGAGCGTGACGACCACGTGACCGGCCGGAGCGGCGGCGGAGGCCGTGGGGGTGACGCCGTAGCGGGCCGCGACCCGCTCGGCCTCGGCCTTCGCGCCGGTGCCGTAGCCGACCGTGGTGGCCTTCGCCCGCCCGGCCGCCGCGCTCCCGGCCGTCCTCCCCGCCGGGTGGCCGAGTTCGGCGAGGGCCTCGGACTCCGCCGACGCGGCGGCGGCACTCACCCCGTAGACGTCGACGGTGGCCCGTTCCTTCGCCGGCGGCGCAGGGGTCTCCGGCGCGGTCGACGTGCCGGAGACCCCTGCGGCGGGTGCCGGGGCCGGGGGCGGCGGCTCGTGGCCGAACAGCTGCCTGACGATCCGCCTGATCTGCTCCGGGTCGACGGTGTTGACCTCCTGGCCGCCGATGTTCTTGAACCCGGTGATCGGCAGGGTGTTGAACTCGACGTTGCCACCGGTCAGGTCGGGCGCCTGCTGCGCGAAGTCCAGCAGGTTCCACCGGTCGTCGATGACCACGTCCTCCTTCACCACGTCGAACAGCCGCTGGAGCTGCCCGAGGTCACCGATGACGCCCTGCTGCTTGAGCTTGTACACGACCGAGGAGAGGAAGGCCTGCTGGCGGTGGGTCCGGTCGAGGTCGCCGTTGGTCAGGTGGTGGCGCTGCCGGACGAAGGAGAGCGCCTGCCGGGCGTCGAGCGAGCTGATGCCGGCGGGCAGCCTGAGGCCGGTGCCGCCGCCCTCGTGGTTGGCGGTCCGGGCCACGATCGGGTCGTCGACCGGGTTGTTGAGGCAGACCTGGATCGGCTCGACCGCCTTGGCGATGTCGTAGAAGCCGATCAGGTTGACCTCGGCGAAGTGGTCGATCGGGACGCCGAGGAACGCCTGCACGGTCTGGACGGTGGCCGACCGGCCCGCCTCCCGGCTCTGCCGCTCCAGCTCGGACCTGGAGAGCCCCCTGCCCCCGAGCCGCTGCTCGGCGGCCCCCTTGGCGATGCCGTACGCCTCCTTGATCTTGTGCATCCGGCCGTCCGCACCGACGGTCTGCACGTAGTCGTCGCGCGGGACGGAGAGCGCCGTCACCTTGCCGCCGTCGGCCGGTATGTGCAGGACGATCAGGGCATTGGTGTTGTACCCGCCGATCTCGCTGGACCCGGCGTGCAGTTCCTCCTCGACGAACTCCTTGGGAAGGTCGTTGCCGTCCATGTCCTTGCGGCTGTCGAGGCCGATGAGCAGCAGGTTGACGGACCTGTCGAGGCGCGGCGGCGCGTTCCTCCGCGCCTCCGCCAGCGCCCCCGACTTGACCATGCCGCCGTCCAGTTGACGGTACTCGTACCAGACGAGGCCGCTCGCGCCGAGCACGGCCGCCGAGACGGTGGCGGCGAGCGCGCGGCCGACGACGGTCAGCGGCCCGGTGCGGGGATCAGCCACGACGGTTCCTCCGGTCGGGAGTTCGGGTACCCCGGGCCCCGGCTTCGCGGGCACCCGCGCCGGAGGGCCGGGCGCCGCCGGGGCGGAGATCAGGGCGCCGATCGGGGCGGGATCCGCGTCTGCGGCGCCGGTCGCGGGCGACCCGGCCGTCCGGGGCCGGGCCGGTGCGCCGGGCGCGGACCGCCCGCACGGCGAGGACCAGGAGCGCGGCCACGGCGGCCGCCCCCATCACGGGGAACGCGCCGACCACCCAGCGCACGGCCGCCGAGGCGAGCGCCTTCCCCTGGTGCGCGTCCCGGTCGGCCAGGTAGGCGGTGGCCACCCGGGACGCCAGCGCCACCGGCGGCGCGGCCGTGACCACCCACCAGCCCCCGGCCCGGCCGCAGAGTGCGGCCGCCGCAGCGGCACCCAGCACGGCTCCGGCCGCGAACAGCGGACCGCCGCCCCCGCCGGCGGCCTCGGCCGCCGTCGCGCCGAGCAGCGGCAGCCCGACCGCCGCCGAGACGGCTGCGCCGGCCCGACCGCGCGGCCGGCGCGACGCCGCCCGCCGTGCCTCCCGCCGCGCGACCGCCCGGTGACCACCGCCGGTCCGATCGGCCCGGCCGTCCCGCGCGCCCGCGGTGTCCTCCACGCCCGCCGCATCCGGGCGTCGGGCCGTCCCGGCGGTGCCGCCGGAGCGCGTCCCCGCCTCCCGGTACGAGGTCCCCGCCACCTGTCCGGCCATGACCCACACCCCTTCCGCCGCGTCCGCGAGCCAACTTCTACAATCCTGTAGAACTGACCTGGAGCATACAAACCCACCCCCGCAAAGTCATCCGCACACCTCCTACCCGGTTCCCGAAACCGACGAACCGCCAGGTCAGCGGCGGCTAGGATGACCACGAACCGCGCTGAAGGAGCAGAAACGCCATCATGTTCGAGAACCTGAAGAACATCGCCGACAAGGCCACCGACCTCGCCCGCGAGCACAGCGGTGCCATCGGCCAGGGCCTGGACAAGGTCGCCGACGTCATCGACGGGAAGACCGACGGGAAGTACAGCGACAAGATCGACACCGCCACCGGCAAGGCCAAGGACTTCATCCGCGGTCTCGACGAGTCCAAGAAGCCCGCGGAGTAGGGCCGTCGCGCACGGGCCGCCGGGCCGGGACCTCTGCCGCGAGGCCCCGGCCCGGACCGCGTCAGGCGGAGGCGGAGGCCGTCCTGGCGATCCACACGGCACGCCAGGCGAGCGCGTCCGCGACGCCCTCGGCGATGGTCCGGCGCGGCTCCCAGCCGAGGAGTTCGCGCGCCGCCGTCACGTCGCTGTAGCAGCCGAGCACGTCACCGGGGCGCGGATCGGCCTCGCGGACGTCCAGTTCCGCGCCCACGGCCTGCTCGAAGGCGGTGACCAGCTCCCGGACGGTGGTGCCGTCGCCGGTCCCGACGTTGATGACGCGGTACCGGTCGGTGGCGGCGGGCTTGATCACCTCGTCGAAGCGGGTGAGCGCCGCGACGTGGGCCTCGGCGACGTCCTGGACGTGGATGTAGTCGCGGATGCCGGAACCGTCCCGGGTGTCCCACTCCACACCGGTGATGGTGAACGGGATGCCGGCGGTGTGGGCCTCGATCAGCTTGCCGAGCGCGTGGCTCGGGTGGAGGTCCTGGAGGCCGGTGCGCAGTTGCGGGTCCGCGCCGACCGGGTTGAAGTAGCGCAGCGCGATGACCCGCAGCTCCTCGGCGCCCGCGCCGCGCGTCCAGTCCTGGAGGACCTGCTCCATCATCTGCTTGGTCCGCGCGTAGGGGCTGCTCGCGTCGACCGGACAGCCCTCGTCGACCCGGCCGTCCGGGGTCGGCGCGTAGATCGAGGCGGAGCTGCTGAACACCACCCGGGTACAGCCGTTGCGCTGGAGCGACTCCAGCAGCTCCACGGTCTTGCCCACGTTCTCGCGGTAGTAGAAGAGCGGCCTGGCGACCGACTCGGGGACGACGATGCGGGCGGCGCAGTGCACGACGGCGTCGATCTCGGGGTGGTCGGCGAAGATCCGGTCGACCAGCTCCGGATCGGCGATGTCGCCCCGGTAGAACACCCGGCCCTCGACGAACTCCGCCCTCCCCTTGGAGAGGTCGTCGAGTACGACCGGCGTGATTCCCCGGTCGAGCAGGGCGGACGCGACGGTGCTGCCGATGTAGCCCGCACCGCCGGTGATCAGGACCTTCCGCATGGTCGAACGCTCCCTGACTTCCGTTCGGACACCCCTTCGGCGCCCGATGGAAGTGGGGACGGCCCGTTCGCGCCCGGTGGTTCCCTCGCCCGCGCGGTCCCTGCCGCGGTGCGGGTCCGGCCCGTCGGCCACCGGACGCGACGGCCGGCTCAGGGACGCCGGGCGCGGCGGCGGAGCCGGAAGCCGGTCGCGACCAGGACGACGGCCGCGGCGGCGGTGCCGACGGCGGCCCAGGTCGCGGCGTCGGAGGCTCCGGCGGCGTCCGCGGGGCTCGCGGGGTTCGCGGCGTCGCGGCGCTCGGGCAGGACGGCGGACGTGACCGGCGTGGCGCTCGCGGGCGGCGCGGGCGGCGCGCTCGCGGGCGGGGCGGGGGCGGTGGCGGTGGCGGTGGCGGCCGTGGGTGCGGTGGTGGGCGCGGCCGTGGGTGAACTGGTGGGGACCGGCAGGGTCGGGTCGGAGATCACCGCCGCCTCGACGTCGAGTTCGCGCTCGCCGTGCCCCAGCGAGGGGAAGGCGCAGTCCACGGTGATCCGCCAGTGCCCGGCCGGCAGCAACTCCCGTGTGGTGTAGGCACCGGGGCGGCCGGGGACGGCGACCAGCCGCCACGGTCCGGCGGTCCGCCCGTCGGCGGACGTCGCGGAGAGCGTTCCGGCGAACTCCTCGGTGACCGGGTCGTGGTCGTTCTCCCAGGTCGCCACGGCGGTGACGTGCCCGCCCTCCTGCCCGGCGACCTCCAGGTGAACGGTGTCGCCGTGGGCGGCGGCGGGGACGGCGGCGGGAGCGAGCACGGCCGCCGCGGCGAGGGCGGCGGCGGCGAACGGACGGGTACGCATGGCAGGTTCCTCGTGGGGGACGGCCCGGGTCCGGCCGCCGCCGTACTGGTGGCGACCGGACCCGGGGCGGGTGGGGCGGGGCGGAACCGGCGGGACCGGCCGCCGGGGGACGGCTCCCGGGGAGCGGCACCTCCGTCGGGACGGCCGTCCCGGTGGGGGCCGGAGCGCCTCGGAAGGCCCGCCGCTCGGGAGGCCCGCCCCGTCGGAGAGGCCGGCTCCGTCAGGAGGCCTTCTGCAGCGCCCAGGACTGGTAAGCCTGGCCGTTCGGCTTCTGCAGTTCCAGCAGCCAACCGCCGTAGTACCAGCGGTTGCTGACACCGAGGACCAGCGTGGAGCCCTCGGCGCTCAGGGTGAACCCGCCGCCCGACGGGGTGAACCGCCACTTCTGGCCCGCCGTGTCCGAGCAGGCCCGCTGCGCGAGGTACTGCCCGGCCACCGGGTCCCCGCCGAGCTGCAGGCACTTGTCGGAGCGGGCGGACTTGATCCGCAGCGCGCCGGAGCCCGCGTCCTCGAAGGTCCACTTCTGGTTGGCGTAGCCCGTGCGCTGGTAGGCGATGGCCACGGTGCCGTCGTTGAGCGAGCTGCCCCACAGGTCGGCGGCCTGACCGGTGAGCCCGTTCACCATCGTGTAGCGGGTGCCCGGCTGCGGCCGCCCGGCGTCGGCCGGGGTGCGGAAGGTGGCCGGGCGGCCGGGCTTGGAGACCGTGCCGCCGGCGTCCCGCACGGCCACCGCGACGGTGTACGAGGTACCGGGCGCGAGCCGGACCAGGCCGACCGCGGTGGAGCGGACGGTGCCGAGCGTCCGGCCGTCGAGCAGCACGTCGTAGCCGCTCGCGGAGGCCACCGCGGACCAGCTCACCATGACGGAGGACTGGGTGATCTGACTGATCGTCACATCAGGGCCGGTGGTACCGGCGGTGGGTGACGCGGTCGCGGTCGGGGTCGCCGTACCGGTCGGGGACGGGCTGCCGGTCGCGGTCGGCGAGGGGCTCCCGGTGGTGGTGGCCGTCGGGGTCGGCGTCGGGCCGCCGGTCGGGCTCGCGGTCGGTGAGCCGGTGGGGCTCGGCGAACCCGTCGGGGTGCCGGTCGGCGAGCCCGTCGGCGTGCCGGTGGGCGTGCCGGTCGGGGACGGGCTGCGGGTGGGCGAGGCCGTCGAGGTGGGCGAGGCCGTCGGGGTCGGCGTGCGGGTCGGCGTCGGTCCGGGGTCCGGGTTCGGACCGGTGGAACCGCCGGCGATCAGGAAGCGGTTGCTGGCGACGTTCCAGTGCGTGGCGAGGTAGCTGCCTGCCGCCGGGCTGGTGTGGTAGTAGTCGTCGTGCCGGCAGTCCAGCCGCATGTCACTGGCGTTGTCCGGGCAGACCGTGCGCATCGCCGGGTAGTACGGGGTGTCCGAGTAGCACATCAGGTCCCACTCGTCGACGCAGTGGCCGCCCTTGCTGGAGTTGGGCGCGCTGTTGCTCACCGCGCCCAGGTTGTGGCCGAGTTCGTGCGCCGCGGTGTGACCGCCCCAGCAGCCGGCGTCGGTCCGGCCGTACGAGGGGCCGAAGTTGCTCAGGTTGTCCTGGCCCGGCCGCTCGTCGCCCGCGAAGGTGCCGATCCCGCAGTAGACCTTCGCGTCGGCGAAGATCATGTACTTGCGGTCCTTGCGGTTGAGCCCCTGGGCGGTGAGCGCGCGGTTGCTGGTGTTGAAGTCCGCCATCTCGGCGTCGGAGATCTGCACGTTCAACACCGAGGCGGAGCAGTCGGGTTCGGTGACGAACCGGACGTGCCGGACACCGCCGGTCTCCTGGGCGCTCGCGTTGTAGATGACGTCGACGTCGGCGGCCCACTTCTTGAAGGAGGCCAGGTACTGCGCGAAGCGGTCGCTGCCCGGCGTGTGGACGTACACCACCTGCACGCGGTTCCCGGCGCTGCCGTCGCCCTCGCACACCACGGCGGAGGCGGCGCCGGCCGCGGGCGTGCCGGCCGCACCCGAGCCGCCGGCCGCGGCCGGATCACCCAGCAGCGCCTTCTGCGCGGCGTCGAGGACCGGCGTCGCGCCCTTCAGGAGGTCGGCCGCCGCGGGCGGTTGCGCATCGGGGGCGGGAGTCAGCACCGGCGCCTGGGCAACGGCGGCGGCCACCGGCGGAACGTCCTTGCGGATGTCCACGTCCTTCGGCGGGGCGTCCGGGCCGTGGCTGCAGAGGTCGCCGCCGGACACCTCCAGCGAGCCGGCGCAGCGGTCGCCGCCGGGCAGGGCCAGACCCGCGTAGACCAGGCCTCGCTCCGGCTGGTCCTTGGGTATCTCCTTCAACGGCGCGGCCTTCTGCTCGCGCTTCGGGCCGGGCGCCCGGGTGGCCCCCTCGGCGGTGCCGGTCTCGCCCGGATCCCCGTCCCCGGCGACGGCTCCGACCGCGGCCGCCTCCGCCCGGTCGGCCGAACCGGCCACCGCCACGGCGGTGTCACGGACGACCTCCGGCTCCATCGCCGTCCGGATGCCCAGCACACCCGCGACCAGGCCGGCCGTGACCGCCACGGCCACCAGTACCGTCCGCTTCCCCGCCCGCGTCCGCCGTCGACGGCGGAGCTCCGTACTCCGGTGCCCCATCGCGTGTCTCCTCTCCTCGTGCGTCGACCCGGCCGACCGCGTGGGGCGGCGGCCCGGGCCTTCCGACACTCCGGAGACCGGAACGGGCGGAGACGATAACAGAAACCTCCTTTCGAAAGTCGCGCGGGCGGTCGACACCGGCCCTCCCGTGCGCGACCCGTGAGGAACCGGAGGAGGACGCGGGTGGGGAGCGGGTGGGGAGCGGGTCCGGCGCCGCGGTCGGCGCGTGCGGCCTGCCGGATCGACGGGCCGTCCGATCCTCCGCCCGGCGGTGCGACCGGTCGACGGTGCGGTGTCGCAGCCCTGCCGGAGTCGCCCCGCACCGCCGACCGTCCGACGGTGCGTCCGCCGGGGCAGCCTCGCCGGCGGGGCGGAAGGCAGAGCCCAAGGACAGGGCGAAGGACAGGGCGGAAGGCCGAGCGGCCGCCGATCGAGGGGGGCTCTCGTGGGGCGCGGGAGGTGAACACGGCGCACGGCGATGCCGGGGAGCGCACTCGGGGGGTATGCGCTCCCCGGCGCGGGGAGGTGGCGGCCACCCCTGCCGGTCGTCCGCGGGCCTCGGACTCCGGCTGCCGTGACCGGAATGCTAGACCCGCCCGGGGTCCGTGGCCAGAGCCCTGACCAGCAAATTTCCCGCCCAGGACATGCCACTTGATCAGCTCGCACCACCCCGGCACGCCGCCTTGCCGGCCCGCCGCCGGGCGACCGCCCGGCGAACCCCGCGCGAACGGGGCGCGACCGTCACCGACGGTTCCCCGGTCGGCCACAATCGGCCGGATCCGACCGGTCGGCCGGTCGGATGTCCGGCGCCGACGCCACACCCGGCCGCCCACCCGACCGCACACCCGGCCGCCCACCCGGCCGCCCGCCCGCCCACACGTCCGGCTCCGCACGCGGCTCCCCGGCGCACCCGGTCACCCGTCCGGCCGCACCCGGCGGAGCGCACCGCGGGCCACCGGGCACCGGCCCGCGCCGCCGTGGACCGACGTGGACCGCCCCGGACCGACGTGGACTCAGGCGGCCACGCCGAGCCGCTGCGCCGCGTACCCGGGGACGCCCTGGCGGTGCAGGGTGGCGAGGCTCGCGGCGAGCCGCACCGGATCGCCGGCCAGCCAGAGCCGGAGCGCGGCGCCCAGCGCCCCACTGGCCGGGCCCACCCGCAGCCCGCTGACCAGGGTGACCCGCTCGCCGACCAGCGGGAGCAGATCGGCGACGGGGCCCGGCAGCCAGAGCGTGACCGCACAGGGAGCGGGCCGGGAGAGCAGCCGCAGCAGGCCCGGAACCGCCGCCTCCCCGGGCAGGCCGGGAGGGACGGGCAGAGCGGTCGAGGATCTGGAAGCCGTCGCGCCCGCCCGCGCGTTCGCCCCGGGCAGACCGGGCAGACCGGGCGAAACAGGCGGAACGGGGAGGCCGGGCCGCACGGGAGCCACCGGGAGGCCCGGCAGGGAGCACGGGACGGAACGGGCGTGCAGGCTCGGGATGACGTCGAGCAGTCCGTCCACCACGACGTCCGACACGTCGGTGCCGTGACCTCGCGCCAGGGCACGCAGCAGGGCCCGCTCGGCCGCCGTGATCCGGACGGTCAGCATGACTTCTTCGCAGTCCATGGTCCCAGTTCCCGTCTTGAGCTCGTGGGTGCTCTTCGGTCGTGTCCCGGTCAGCCGTTGTCGATCACTACCTGCCCGTCAACGAGCCTCCGCTACCGGCGTGATCAAGCCATAGTGGCCGTCGTAGCGGCGGTACAGTACCCGGCCGCGACCGTCCCCGGGATCAGTGTGGAAGACGAAAGGCCAGCACGTGAGCCAGAGTTGACGGGCGGCCTCGGGCAGGTCGAGCCGTGGCGCCGGGTGCGGGCTCTCCGTCAGCGGCAGCCCGGAGCCGCCGAGCCGCACGGTCGAGTGGGCCCGGACGAGCCGGAATCCGCCGTCGACGGGGCGGCGGTGGACCATGCTGTCCTGCCCCGTGAGCACGTCGGAGAAGAGGTGGAAGCGATAGTCGAGGGCGAGCATCTCGCGGACCGCCTGCTCGGGCGTGCGGCCGGCGAGCGGAACCGACTTCCGCCGGACGATCCGCCGTTCGGCCGGCGGGCGCGACGCGTACTGGGGGCGGTAACTGCTCTCGTGCTCCGCGGCGAGCCCGATCCGCCCCTGTTCGCGCAGCCGCACGGCCCGGCCGGCGAGCGTGCCGAGCGCCAGGTCGACCGCCTCCCGCACCGTCACGGCGGCGAGCTCCACCCGGACCCGGCCCACGTCGGCCAGCTCCACCGAGGCCTGGGCGACGGCGGGCCTGGTCACCGAACGGCCGCCCGGCCGGGCGAGCCGGAGACGCGTGCGGTGCGCGTCCGGTCCGAGGTCCGCGAGCAGCGCCAGCGACCGCGCCCGCGCGTACTCGGCGTCCTCGCGCGGCAGTTCGCCGCGGATCTCCACGCGGACGTCGAGGGCCGGCCGGTGGCGCAGACGGTTCATCAGGGATCCTCCTTGGCTCCGCACCATGCTGGACCTGCGCACCCCCTCCCGCCGAGGGCCGAAAGGCCCTGCCAGCGGGGCAGGGCGGCCCGGGCCCGGCAGGCCCGTCGGACCGGGCCGGAAGCGGGCTCCGGACCGGTCCGGGCGGGCGCCCGCCGACCTTCCGCCGCCACGCCGGCACTCCACCGATGGAGTGATCCAGGCGAATACGGCGCAACGCTCGCGGGACCGGCGCGTTTCCTATGGCGTGCGCCCTCTCGCAGCGGCGCGCGCGGGGGCCCGCGCCGATGGCCCCCGGATCACGGCTGTCGCGGTGGCGGCTCCGGTGGTACCGCAGCGCCGGGCCGGCACTCCGGGCCGGCACCTCGGTCGGTCGCGCCGGTCCGTCCCGCCGGTCCAACTGGTGAGAGGTGATGTCATGATCCTGATGAACGAAACCCACAGACCGCCCGCCCCGCCCAGAACGTCCCCACCGGGAACCCGGCCCGTCGTTCCGCCGCTCGCACCCGGCGCGCTGCCCGGCCTGGGCCACGCACCCGCGCTGCTGCGCGACCCGCTCGGCTTCCTCGGCTCGCTCGCCCGGTACGGCGACGTCGTCCGGATCCGCCTCGGCCCGCGCACCGTCTGCGTCGTCACCGACGCCGGGCTGGTCCACACCCTCCTGGTGGCGCTCGCCCACGACTGCCCGCGCGGCGCCGTCCAGGACACCCTCAAGACGGCGTTCGGCGACGGCCTGCTGATGTCCGAGGGGCGCGCCCACCGCGACCGCCGCCGGATGATCCAGCCCGCCTTCGGCCCGGACCGGATGGGCGAGTACCTCGCGGTGATGCACCAGGTCACCGAGGAGCGGGCGGGGCGCTGGCGGCCCGGGCAGGTCCTCGACGTGGCCAAGGAGATGAACCACCTCGCACTGGAGATCGTCACCCGCGCGCTGTTCGACGCCCGGCTCAGCGAGGACGCCACGCTGGCCTTCCACCGGGCCCTGCCCGACATGGTGAAGGGTCAGATCGTCCAGTCGCTCTACCCGCACCCGGCGCTGGCGCGGCTGCCGCTGCCGGTCAACCGGCGTTTCGAGGCCGCCGTCCGGGTCCTCAACCAGGTGGTCGACCAGGCGATCGGCCAGGCTCCCGACACGGCGGCCGGCCGCGCGGGCTGTCCGGTCGGCCTTACCGCCGGAGGGCGCCAGACCCTGCCCGCGCTGCTGCGCGCCGCCGCCGACCCGGCCACCGGGCGACCGCTCACCGAGGCGGACGTGCGGTCCGAGGCGATCACCATGTTCGGCGCCGGCACGGAGACCGTCTCCACCACGCTCACCTGGCTGATCGACGAGCTGGTGCGGCACCCCCGGGTCGAGGCCCGCGTCCTCGCCGAGCTGGACGAGCACCTGCCGGCCGGCACCGCCCCCACCCCGGAGGCGCTCGCCCGGCTCCGCTACACCCGCGCGGTCACCCAGGAGGTGGTGCGGCTGCACGCGCCCAACGCGTTCCTGATGCGCACCGCGCGGGTGCCCGTCGAGCTGGGCCCCTACCGGATCCCGGCCGGCACCGAGCTCCTGTACAGCCTCACCGCACTCCACCGCGACCCGGCGCTCTACCCGGAACCCCTGGCCTTCCGGCCCGGACGTCACGAGGACGGCGGCACCGGCCCGGGCGGGCCGGCCGCACGCCAGGCGTTCGTGCCGTTCGGCGCGGGCAAGCACAAGTGCATCGGCGAGGCCTTCGCCTGGGCGGAGCTGACCGTGGCCGCCGCCGCGATCCTCCGCCGCTGGCGGCCCACGGCCGTCACGGGGTCCCGAGCCCGCGAGGTGGTCTGGACCACCGTCCAGGCCCAGGGGCTCCGCGTCCGGCTCGCCCCGCGCGGCGGCGCCGCCCCGCACACCCCGGGCACCCACCGCACGCCCCCGGCCCGCGAGAAGACGCCCGGCCGGTGTCACCTCCCCGGCAAGGGCAAGGGCCCGCGGGCAGGTGCCGGGGCAGGAGCGGGCACAGGGACGGGACGGCGGCCGGGAGGATCCGGCGCGGACCGGCCCGCTCCCGCCGCCGACCCGGTCGCGGGCACCCGCCGCACCGCACCCGCCCGCACCGCACCCGCTCGCTCCACGCCCGCCCGTACCGCACCCGCCCGCTCCACGCCCACCGCTACCGCGTCCGTCCTGACCGTCGCCACCCCGGCCACCACCGTCCCCCGGCCCGCCCCGCCGGTGCGCCCCGGGCCGTCGCCCACCGCCGCGGCGACGCCCCCCGCCCCCCGCACCCCCGGCGAACTGCGCGCCGCCGCTGCCCGCCACACCGGCTGGACCCTCGCCCACGGCCTGCTGACCCCGCCCGACCTCCGCCGCTACCAGACCTACGCGCTCCCGGAGCTGATCGGCCACTCCTACCCCCGGGCCAGGGGTGCCGAACTGGACCTGCTGGTCGACGTCCTCGGTTGGTTCACCATCCTGGACGACCGCTTCGACGGCCCGCCGGGGCGCCGTCCCGCCGAGGCCCGTGCCATCGTCGGCCCGCTGCTCGGCGTCCTGGAGGGCGGCCCCGCGCCCGCCGGCCTCCCGCAGCCCCCGCTGCTCGGCGCCTGGCGGGAGCTGTGGCGGCGTCAGGCCGCCCCCATGTCGCCGGCCTGGCGCGACCGCGCCGCCGCCGAGTGGCGGGCCTGCCTGGAGACCTTCCTCGCCGAGACCGCCCACCGGGCCGCCCGCACCGTCCCCGATCTCGCCGAGACCGTGCGCCTGCGCCGCCATGCCAGCTGCCTCTACCCGTTCATGGGCATACTGGAGCGTGTCCACGGCGCCGAGGCGCCCGCCGGGCTGCTCGCCGAGCCCGAACTCCACCGCCTGCGCGCGAACACCGCCGACATCGCGACGCTGATCAACGACCTGTACTCGGCGGACCGCGAGGAGCGCCAGAACTCCGCCGCGTTCAACACCGTGCTCACCCTGCAACGGGTCCGCGGCTGCACCCGCAGCCGGGCCGCCGCCGCGGTCCGCGCCCGGATCGACCGGCTGACCACCGAGAGCGAGAACCTGCGCCGCAGGCTGCTGCGCCGCCATCCGGCCGGTCACTGGTACCTGGACGGCACCCGGGAGCTGGTCGAGGGCGTCTACGCCTGGACCAGCACCAGCCGCCGCTACGGCGGGGAGGGCGGCAGCCGGTGACACCCGGCGGCGGCCGGCCGGCGACCCCGCGGGTTCAGCACCCGCCGCGGGGCCGGCACCGGCCGCCGCCGACCGGTGCTCCCACCCGCCGGCCCGCTGCCGCCGCCGCGCGCGAGGGTCCCGGGGTCACTTCCGGTCGCCGAGCGCGAACAGCAGGAGCACGAAGCCCGCGAAGAGGTGGGTGGCGAAGATGTAGATGCCCGCGCGGATCAGCATGGCCCTGCGCCGCGCCCTCTCCTCGGCGGTGCCGTCTCCGGTGCGCTCGCTCATGGCCGGGTCCTCCTTCGGTCGGGCGGGCCGGTCGGGCCGCGCGGACCCGCCGCTCATCCGTTCCTCCCCGGTGTGGCACGGGACTCGGGCGCCCGCAGCTCGGTGAGCAGCGCACCCTGGTCGGTGATCAGTTCGGTGAGGATGCGCCGGGCGGCCCGCAGCAGCTCGGCGACGTCCGGGGTGCTCAGCGCGTAGAGCACGGTGTTGCCCTCGCGGGTGGCCGTGACCAGCTGGGTCCGGCGCAGCACCGCGAGCTGCTGGGAGAGGTTCGACGGCTCGACCTCGATCTCGGTCAGCAGCTCGCGCACCGGGCGCGGGCCGTCCTGGAGCAGCTCCAGGACGCGGATCCGGACCGGGTGCCCGAGGGTCCGGAAGAACTCGGCCTTGGCCTGGTACAGCGGGACCGGCATCGTCCGCTCTCCCCGCGGGTCGGTGGGTGGTTCGCCCACCGGCGGCCCGGGGCCGGGGCGGGCGCGGGCCGGGGCGGCCCGAAGCATCATCCTCGCAGATGAAGAATTCTTCAAGCCGTCATGACGTCCCACCGGGAACGGGCGACCGGGCGACCGGCAGAGCGACCGGAGCCGCCGGAACGGGAGGGAACGGGACGGGCCCGGGGTCCGCCGACCCCGGGCCCGCACCTGTCGCTACCGCCCGATCAACAGGGCACCACGACGTCGAGGGTCACCGGGGACGGGCCCCACGGGTAACCGGCCACACTGAAGCTGCCGTGCACCGTGGACCCGCACGGCACGGTGCCGCCGACCCCGGTGACCTTCACCGTGCTGGCGGTGAAGCGGGTGTAGCCGCTGACCGAGCCGAGCGAGGCGCCGCCCACGATCTGGCCGGAGAGGCCGGTGATCAGGTCACGGGTCTCCAGCGGCGGGCCGCCCGGGCTCGGCGGGCCGGCCAGGGAGATCCGGCCGTACAGCTGCACGTCGGCGCCGGTCACGTCGGCGCAGACGGCGGTCCACACACCGGCCTGCAGGCCGCCGTAGCCGCAGGTGGTGACCGTGGTGGTGGTGGTCGTGGCGCTGCTCTGCGCCGCGCCCGCCTGGGTCGGGACCGCCAGCAGGGCCGCAGCGCCGGCGGCACCGGCCGCTACCCGGGTGAGTCGGTTCATCCGCATAGTTCCGCTCCTCCTCAATTCGTCAGTCTCTGCACCGCAGAGCACTTCATGTGCCACATGTGACATTTCACATGTGGCATGCGGCAACCCTGACACAGGATTCGAATGCGCCGTAGCCCTTCAGACCCGAAGATCACCTTTCAGACCGGAAACCGGCCTTCGATGGCGCGATCACGGCTCGATCTCGGACGTCACACCCCACCCCGCAACCTCGGGCGTCACACCCGGGCCGGCCGGCAGGGCGCGGTGCCGCCGCTTCGGC